>NZ_JADBPZ010000009.1:0-176060 GCF_014893445.1 Enterobacter cloacae complex sp. P29RS
GTCGGGGTGTCATACTCAACGTGAGAGGTGTTGATGGTGATACCACGAGCTTTTTCTTCTGGTGCGTTATCGATCTGGTCGAAAGCACGAGCAGCACCGCCGTAGGTTTTAGCCAGTACGGTAGTGATTGCAGCAGTCAGGGTAGTTTTACCATGGTCAACGTGGCCGATAGTACCAACGTTGACGTGCGGTTTTGTACGTTCAAATTTTTCTTTAGACACGGCTATATTCCTTACTATAGTGCTCTCCCCTTCGGAGAGAGCACGGGACTTAGGTTTTAATCCTGTGGATTACTTACCACGGGCTTCGATAACGGCCTGAGCAACGTTGTTCGGCGCATCATCATACTTCAGGAATTCCATAGTGTATGATGCACGACCTTTGGTCAGAGAACGCAGCTGAGTTGCATATCCGAACATTTCAGACAGCGGAACTTCAGCGTGGATCTTAACGCCAGTTACTTCGGATTCCTGACCACGCAGCATACCGCGACGACGGCTCAAGTCACCGATAACGTCACCGGTGTTCTCTTCCGGAGTTTCTACTTCAACCTTCATGATTGGCTCAAGCAGAACTGGTTTTGCTTTCTTAAAGCCTTCTTTAAAGGCAATAGACGCAGCCAGTTTAAACGCCAGTTCAGAGGAGTCAACGTCGTGGTAAGAACCGAAGTGCAGACGAACACCCATGTCTACAACCGGGTAACCAGCCAGAGGACCAGCTTTCAGCTGCTCCTGGATACCTTTATCAACGGCAGGGATGTATTCGCCAGGAATTACACCACCTTTGATGTCGTTGATGAACTCGTAACCTTTAGGGTTAGAGCCCGGCTCCAGTGGGTACATGTCGATCACAACGTGACCGTACTGACCGCGACCACCAGACTGCTTAGCGTGTTTACCTTCAACATCGGTAACTTTCGCGCGAATCGCTTCGCGGTAAGCAACCTGAGGTTTACCCACGTTCGCTTCAACGTTGAATTCACGCTTCATACGGTCAACGATGATGTCCAGGTGCAGTTCACCCATACCAGCGATGATGGTCTGGTTAGATTCTTCATCAGTCCATACGCGGAATGATGGGTCTTCTTTCGCCAGACGGCCCAGAGCCAGACCCATTTTTTCCTGGTCAGCTTTGGTTTTTGGTTCAACCGCGATGGAGATTACCGGCTCAGGGAATTCCATACGCTCCAGAATGATCGGGTGATCCGGGTCACACAGGGTGTCACCAGTAGTCACGTCTTTCAGACCGATAGCAGCAGCGATGTCGCCCGCACGAACTTCTTTGATCTCTTCACGTTTGTTAGCGTGCATCTGTACGATACGGCCAAAACGTTCACGCGCCGATTTCACGGAGTTCAGGATGGTGTCACCGGAGTTAACCACACCAGAGTAAACGCGGAAGAAGGTCAGGTTACCCACGAATGGGTCGGTAGCAATTTTGAACGCCAGCGCAGAGAACGGCTCGTCATCACTTGCGTGACGCTCAGCCGGAGTATCTTTACCGTCGTCCAGGATGCCGTTGATCGCAGGAACGTCAACCGGGGATGGCAGGTAGTCAACTACCGCATCCAGCATTGCCTGAACACCTTTGTTCTTGAACGCAGAACCACAGGTTACCAGGATGATTTCGTTGTTCAGAACACGCTGACGCAGAGCAGATTTGATCTCTTGCTCAGTCAGTTCTTCACCACCCAGGTATTTCTCCATCAGCTCTTCAGAAGCTTCTGCTGCGGATTCGATCAGGTTCTGGTGCCATTCGTCAGCCAGGTCCTGCATCTCTGCCGGGATATCTTCGTATTCGAAGGTAACGCCCGCATCTGCTTCGTTCCAGTTGATGGCTTTCATTTTCACCAGGTCGATAACACCGGTGAAGCCTTCTTCAGCACCAATTGCCAGCTGAAGCGGAACAGGGTTCGCGCCCAGACGGGTTTTGATCTGGCCAACAACTTTCAGGAAGTTAGCACCCATACGGTCCATTTTGTTAACGAACGCGATGCGTGGAACTTTATATTTGTTAGCCTGACGCCATACGGTTTCAGACTGTGGCTGAACACCACCAACTGCGCAATAAACCATTACCGCGCCGTCAAGAACACGCATGGAACGTTCTACTTCGATGGTGAAGTCAACGTGCCCTGGGGTGTCGATGATGTTTACGCGATGCGGTTCGTACTGCTTAGCCATACCTGACCAGAAAGCAGTAGTCGCTGCGGAGGTGATAGTAATACCACGCTCCTGCTCCTGTTCCATCCAGTCCATGGTGGCTGCGCCGTCATGAACTTCACCGATTTTATGGTTTACACCGGTGTAGAACAGAATACGTTCGGTAGTAGTGGTTTTACCGGCGTCGATGTGCGCACTGATACCGATGTTACGGTAGCGTGCGATGGGTGTTGTACGAGCCATTTGATTCCTCGTTTATATCTTTAGGCGTTCAGTTAAGTTACCCAGAGCGGGCGGCTTCTCTGAAGCGCCCGCCTGGTGACTACGACTCCGAAGGGATTACCAACGGTAGTGTGCGAACGCCTTGTTGGCTTCTGCCATACGGTGAACGTCTTCACGTTTCTTAACTGCAGTACCTTTGTTTTCTGCAGCATCAGAAAGTTCGTTCGCCAGACGCAGAGCCATGGATTTATCACCGCGTTTACGAGCAGCTTCAACGATCCAACGCATTGCCAGAGCATTACGACGAACCGGACGAACTTCAACTGGAACCTGATAAGTAGAACCACCAACGCGGCGAGACTTAACTTCTACAGTCGGGCGCACGTTGTCGAGAGCGACTTCGAAAGCTTCCAGTTCATTTTTACCAGAACGCTGAGCCAGGGTCTCCAGCGCGCTGTATACGATTGCTTCTGCAGTAGATTTTTTACCATCTACCATCAGGATATTTACAAATTTTGCCAGCAGTTCTGATCCGAATTTCGGATCTGGAAGAATTTTACGCTGACCAATGACGCGACGACGTGGCATGGGATTACTCCGTTGTTAATTCAGGATTGTCCAAAACTCTACGAGTTTAGTTTGACATTAAGATAAATCAGTTTGGCCTTACTTAACGGAGAACCATTAAGCCTTAGGACGCTTCACGCCGTACTTGGAGCGAGCCTGCTTACGGTCTTTAACACCTGAGCAGTCCAGCGCACCACGAACGGTGTGGTAACGAACACCCGGAAGGTCTTTAACACGACCGCCACGGATCAGGATCACGGAGTGCTCCTGAAGGTTGTGACCTTCACCACCGATGTAGGAAGTCACTTCGAAACCGTTAGTCAAACGCACACGGCATACTTTACGCAGTGCGGAGTTTGGTTTTTTAGGAGTGGTGGTATATACACGAGTACATACGCCACGTTTCTGCGGGCAGGCTTCCAGCGCAGGCACGTTGCTTTTTGCAACTTTGCGTGCACGTGGTTTGCGTACCAGCTGGTTAACTGTTGCCATTAAATAGCTCCTGGTTTTAGCTTTTGCTTCGTAAACACGTAATAAAACGACCTCATACAATATGAGGACGCGAAATTTTAGGGCTACGTCGAAAAGGTGTCAAGAAATATACAACGATCTCAAATCACCAGTTCATTTGACTGGCGTGCGTCACAGTAAGATTGACGAAATCAGTATAGCCAACCACGTCAATTTTGGCTGAAATTTGACCAGAAAGACCCCGCGCATCCAGATCCTCTTTAAGCGCAGAGACTGTTATGGGGGCATTAGCGAGGATTTCAACAAAACGGCTGCCATCAAGCGCCGCGAGCACGCCATCCTGAATCAGCAGCAGATCATCGCCTTCGCGCAGCATGCTCAGTAACGTGTCGATATCGCATTGCCACGGTGAACGGCTCAGGGTATGGAGCATGACAGCCTCAGAAAGTCAGAACGGTATCGTAGTGAGAAAGTTGTTCGCGCAGCGCAGAAGATGTCAGGATCGTCACGTCCAGCACGAACGGTATTTTCTCATTTAACCCACGAGCGGCCAGCGAGTCGGCGCACACATAGAAGGTTTCAATGTCATAGAGCGGCAGAACTTTAAAGGTCGCAATGTAGTCGCGCGCAAGAATAGCCTGCGGTTGTTGGCCTGCCAGAAGCTGGAATACGCCATCGCCTAAAAAGAAGACGCCAATATCTTCGGTTAAAGCCGAGGTCGCGAGCAATGCATCCAGCCCTTCCCGGCCTGAAGCGCTGCCATGGGGGGCAGAAGTAAAAACAAACGCTACGCGCTTCATCAAAATTGCACCACTCTGTCGCAGGTCAACGCCGCCTGTGCTAATGCGCCTAATCCGCTGAGCGAAAAGCCCGGTTGCAGGTTAGCCCCTGCCAGACCAAGGCGTTCGGCTTCAGTCGCATCCGTCACGCCGCGACGCAGTGCCGCCGCGACGCAGATATGCAGGTCGACGCCCTGCGTTTCGTTTAATTTTTGCCAGGCGCGCACAAGGTCAAACTCATCGCTCGCCGGGGACGTAAACTGGTTCGCGTTATAGACCCCTTCACGATAGAAGAAGACGCTTGCCAGTTCATGACCGGCATCAAGCAGCGCATGGGCAAACTGTAGCGCGCTGCTGGCCTGCTGGGTACCGTACGCCGGGCCCGTCACCATTAACGCAAAACGCATTACTTGTCTTGCCCCAGGAAGTCGCCGCTTTTGAACTGGCGAATATAGAGGTAAACCGTGTGTTTGGAGATATTCAGGCGATCGGCCACCTGGTTGATGGCATCTTTGATATCAAAAATCCCTTTCTCATAGAGGTTCAGGACGATCTGACGATTCTTGGCGTTGTTGGATACGTTGCGATCGGCATTCACCTCTTCAATGGTGAACTCCAGCGTCTGTGTCACGAGATCCTCAACAGAAGAGGCAAAGTTCACCGATGAGCCCACGTCCGGCGTTTCTGGCGGAATGAAAGTGCTCATGATTTGCGAGAATGGCACATCAAGGTTCATGTTGATGCACAGCAGACCGATCACCCGGTGTTCGCGGTTTCGAATCGCGATAGTTTCTGATTTCATCAGCACGCCGCTTTTGGCGCGGGTGAAATAGCATTTTGAGACGCTGCTGTCCGCGCCGGTCATGTCATGCAACATACGCAATGCAAGGTCGGTGATTGGCGAACCAATTTTACGGCCAGTGTGCTCACCATTCGCAATGCGGATAGCGGAACACTTAAGATCTTGCAGGGAATGCAATACGATTTCGCAGTGGGAACCAATGAGCATCGCTAACCCGTCCACTACCGCTTCGTAGGATTTCAGAATATCGAAGTCGGTCTGGTCAAATGGACGTTGATCCAGCAAATCAAGTTCACTGGTTTCGTTGGTTAAAAGCGACCTGGACATGAAAAAAACACTCCTTTTCAGGAGCCTGTCGTTAGGTTTTCAGGGCAGGCTCATTATCTACACGGACAACTAAATTAATACAGCGTGTATAACGCTTTCCAGTGTTAATTATATCTGCCCCACAATAAAAAAACCGCCGCCTGTAAAGGCGGCGGTTTTTTTCAGCATTACTTCTTAGCTGCTGCGGCTTTGTCGTCAGCCGGTGCGTCTGTTTTCGCATCCGCTTTCGGCGCCGGTTTGATGTCCAGCAGTTCTACATCAAATACCAGCGTAGAGTTAGCCGGGATACCCGGAACGCCGGTTTTGCCGTAAGCCAGATCCGGTGGGATGACCAGCTTGATTTTACCGCCTTTCTTGATGTTCTTCAGGCCTTCGGTCCAGCCCGGGATCACACCGTCCAGACGGAAGGAGAGAGGCTCACCGCGAGTATAAGAATTATCGAATTCTTTACCGTCGATCAGCGTACCTTTGTAGTTAACTACAACGGTGTCGCTGTCTTTAGGCGCGTCGCCGGTACCTTCTTTCTCAACTTTATAGATCAGGCCAGTAGAAGACGTTTTAACGCCTTTCTCTTTAGCGAACTTATCGCGGTAGGCTTTGCCTTTCGCTTCGTTATCTTTAGCGTCTGCTTCCATCTTGGTCTGAGCGGCGCCTTTCACGCGCGCTTCAAACGCTTGCAGAGTCTGCTCGATTTCCTGGTCAGACAGTTTGCTCTTGTCTGCGAACGCATCCTGAACCCCTGCGATCAGCTGGTTTTTGTCCAGTTTGATGCCCAGTTTCTCTTGTTCTTTCAGAGAGTTTTCCATGTAACGGCCCAGAGACGCGCCAAGTGCGTAGGCGGATTTCTGGTCGTCATTCTTGAATGCCGCTTTGCTGTCTGTAGTCGCAGCAGGCTTCGCAGCAGTATCAGCAGCGAAAGACAGCGGCGCATTGAGCGCTACAGCCATAGTGGTCGCCAGCAGCGTAACTTTAAACAGTGATTTCATCCATATCTCCAGGACCTGAGGTCTCTCACCCCAGTGTTAAACGTAAATGAGTGACGTACTATAAAACGTTGTGGAAGAAATCTACAGACAGACTCCCCCGAATGTCGCTTCTTTTCAGACTATTTTTGTTTAAATAAGTTTCTTGTCAGGGAGATGGATACTGTACTTAAGGAAAAAGTCAGATAAACTTCGCCGCCGCTGGTCCATTATGGCGCATGAGAGATAAACGAGGTGAATGATGAAGGATACAACGATCGAAGCGAGACTGGCTGAGCTGGAAAGCCGCCTGGCTTTTCAGGACATCACCATCGAAGAACTGAACCAGACCGTGACGGCTCATGAGCTTGAAATGGCAAAAATGCGCGATTTGATGCGACTTCTCACTGAAAAAGTGAAGGCAACGCAGTCGTCGCACATCGCCTCTCAGGCTGAAGAGACGCCACCACCTCATTATTGAGGCGTAAAAAAAGCGGGATTATCCCGCTTTTTTATTTTCCGCAGTACGGAATCAGTGGCAGCCGCAGCCGCCGTTACCGCAACCACCTTTACCGTGGCCGTGGTCATGACCATGATCGTGGCCGTGACCACCGCAGCAGCCGTCGTGGCCGTGATCGTGGTCATGGTCGTGACCGTGCGCACCATGAACGTGGCCATGAGCCAGCTCTTCTTCGGTCGCTTCACGGATAGCAACAACTTCTACGTTGAACTTCAGGTTCTGACCAGCCAGCATGTGGTTGCCGTCAACCACAACGTGGTCGTCTTCAACTTCTGTGATTTCAACCGGAACCGGACCCTGGTCAGTTTCAGCCAGGAAGCGCATGCCAACCTGCAACTCGTCAACGCCCATGAACACGTCTTTAGGAACGCGCTGAACCAGGTTGTCATCATACTGACCGTAAGCGTCGTTCGCGCCGACAGCAACGTCGAATTTGTCGCCAACTTCATGACCTTCCAGCGCCGTTTCCAGGCCGGAAATCAGGGAACCGTGACCATGCAGGTAGTCCAGCGGCGCACTCACCGGAGACTCATCAACCAACACACCGTCTTCTGTACGTACCTGATAGGCCAGGCTGACCACCAGGTCTTTTGCTACTTTCATGATATCTCCTGAGCGTGGGAAAATTGCTGGCGCAGATTGTAGCGGAATTCTGCACCCGTGTACCCTTAAGCTTAAAAAAACTCAGAGCATATCGCTAGTCTGGATGAAAAATGCCGATCACTTGCTCTTCTTTGCGAACGTGATCGCGGGCTTCTTTGTCGGCCTCACGCATCTGGTGACCGCACTTAACACATTCAACAATATCGATATTATTCTCCCGCCACATGGCCAGCGTATCTTGCGCCTGGCAAGACGGGCATTTTGCGCCCGCGATAAAGCGTTTACGTAAAGCCATCTTTCGTTACCCTTTATTCAAATTCATCCCAGCCGTCGAGCTGGCGTCGTTCCTGTTGCATCTCACGCTGGAAGATCTCCTCCAGTTCGCGACGCGCTTCCCGCACGCGGGAGATCTGCGCCGTGTCGCTGTGCACGGGCATCAGTTCACGCAGCATTCGCATATCCAGCCGGCGGAAATGCATCTGGGCGCGTTGCGCCTGGTGAGGATGCATACCCAGCGAAACCAGCGCCTTGCGCCCCAGCTCCAGCGCGCTGGAGAAGGTTTCGCGGGAGAAGTGTTTCACACCCGCCTGCAAAAGTTCGTGAGCCTCAACACGTCCGCGCGCACGCGCCAGAATATGCAGATGCGGGAAATGCTGCTGGCACAGCTCCACCAGCTTCATTGTGTCTTCCGGATCGTTACAGGTGATGACGATGGACTCCGCAGCCTCTGCGCCCGCCGAGCGCAACAGCTCAAGCTGCGTCGCATCCCCGTAGTACACCTTATAACCATATTTGCGCATCAGGTTGACGGCGCTGATATCGCGCTCCAGCACCGTAATGCGCATTTTATTTGCCATCAACAGGCGACCAATCACCTGTCCGAAACGGCCAAAGCCCACGACGATCACCTGCGGTTTATCATCTTCCACCCACGGCGCTTCGTCTTCATCGTCTGCGGGATTCAGGCGGCGCGACAGCAGTTTGTCCACCAGCTTCATCAGCAGCGGCGTGGTCATCATCGACAGCGTGACCGTCACCAGTAGCAGCGCCATCTGGTCATCTTTGAACAGTTTCTGAGACGACGCAGTGGAAAACAGCACAAACGCAAACTCTCCGCCCTGACTTAACACGCTGGAAAACTGCATCCTTTCCGAGCTGCGCAGCCCGTAAATCCGCGCGAGGAGATACAGCACCAGCGTTTTGACCGCCACCAGCACGGCGACACTCGCAATAACCCACAGCAGATGGGTATAGAGCACGCCAAGATTAAGCGCCATACCCACCGAGATAAAGAACAGCCCTAACAGCAGCCCCTTAAACGGATCGATGGCGGTCTCCAGCTCGTGGCGGTACTCGCTTTCCGCAAGCAGCACCCCGGCGATAAACGTCCCGAGCGCCATCGACAACCCCAGCGCATCCATAAACAGCGCTGAACCAAGCACCAGCAGCAGCGTTGCGGCGGTGAAGACCTCGCGTACGCCGGATGCCGCAATAAACCGGAACACTGGACGCAGTAAAAACCGTCCGCCGATCAGCATCCCCGCGAAGGCCAGCACCTTCATGGAGATCTTCATCCAGTCGAAATGATCGTCTCCGGAGCCTGCCAGCAGCGGCACCAGCGCCAGCGCCGGGATCACCGCTAAATCCTGGAACAGCAGCACCGAAAAGCCCAGTTGCCCCGCCTCGTTGCGGTTCATCCCTTTGTCGCGCATCAGCTGAAGCGCCATCGCCGTCGACGACATTGCAAGACCGATCCCGCCAATCACCGCGGCCTGCCAGGAAAACTGCGTCAGCATCAGCAGGCCCGCCAGAATGGCGGCGCTGAGCAACACCTGCGCCGCCCCGACGCCAAAAATAGATTGCCGCAGTTGCCACAGCTTGGACGGATTAAGCTCAAGCCCGATGATAAACATCAGGAACACCACGCCCAGTTCAGAGAAGTGGAGAATTTCATCCACATCGCTGATAAACCCAAGCCCCCAGGGACCAATGGCTATCCCCGCCAGCAAATAGCCCAGCACCGCGCCAATGCCGAGACGCGCGGCAAGGGGGACCGCGACGACGGCGGCAAACAAAAACAGCACCCCGGCGAGGAGTAAATTCGAACCGTCCATTAGCGTCCTCCCGCCGGAATCGGTGACGCCAGCCATTCGCCATAGGCCCTGGCATGGCTCGCCAGCGCTTTCGGATCCTGCCGCCGTGCCCAGTAGATAATAATCGGGCTCATCCAGTGCATACGGCACATCGCCGCCGTCAGCTCAAACGGCCGCAGAATGTCGCTCATGGGGTAACGGTTCAGCCCGTCGTGACGGTAAGCGCTTTCCGGCTCACCGGTGGTGATGACACTCCGCCAGTACTTTCCCGCCAGCTGGTTGCCCCCCACCCCGCTGGAAAAGCCCCGGCTCAGCACGCGGTCCAGCCACTCTTTCAGCAGCGCCGGACAGCTATAGGTATAAAGCGGATGCTGGAACACAATCACGTCGTGCTGACGCAGCAGTTCCTGCTCGTAAGGAATATCAATAAAGAAATCGGGATAGTGCGCGTAGAGATCGTGCACCGTTACGTTACTGAGCTGTGTGGCCGGCTTAAGCAGCACCCGGTTTGCCACCGAGTCCTGTGATTCCGGATGGGCATACAGCAGCAGCACTTTCGCTGTCTGAGACATCACTCCCCTCCCGGTTCTGTTTTTGTGTATTGTTGTCGTTTTGGGCTACCATGGCGGCCCGGTGGGGAAATTGGCCCACACCTTACATTATCATAATGACAAATTAACATAGTCGGAACATACGGCGCTTCTATGATTGTTTTCTCCTCGTTACAAATTCGTCGCGGCGTGCGCGTCCTGCTGGATAACGCGACTGCTACCATCAACCCGGGCCAGAAAGTGGGGCTGGTCGGCAAAAACGGCTGCGGTAAATCCACCCTGCTGGCACTGCTGAAAAACGAGATAAGCGCGGATGGCGGGAACTTTACCTTCCCGGGCAACTGGCAGCTCGCCTGGGTAAACCAGGAGACCCCCGCGCTGAGCGAACCGGCGCTCGACTATGTTATCGACGGCGACCGTGAATACCGCAAGCTCGAAGCGGAGCTCAACGCCGCCAACGAGCGCAACGACGGCCACGCCATCGCCACCGTCCACGGCAAGCTGGACGCCATCGACGCCTGGACCATTCGCTCCCGCGCCTCCAGCCTGCTGCACGGCCTGGGCTTCAGCAACGAACAGCTTGAACGCCCGGTGAGCGATTTCTCGGGTGGCTGGCGTATGCGCCTTAACCTGGCGCAGGCGCTGATCTGCCGCTCTGACCTCCTGCTGCTCGATGAACCGACCAACCACCTCGATCTCGATGCGGTTATTTGGCTGGAGAAGTGGCTCAAGAGCTATCAGGGCACTCTGATTCTGATCTCCCACGACCGCGACTTCCTCGACCCGGTGGTGGATAAAATCATTCATATCGAACAGCAAAGCCTGTTCGAGTACACCGGCAACTACAGCTCTTTCGAGCGCCAGCGCGCGACGCGCCTCGCCCAGCAGCAGGCGATGTATGAAAGCCAGCAGCAGCGCGTGGCGCACTTGCAAAGCTTTGTGGATCGCTTCAAGGCCAAGGCGTCAAAAGCCAAGCAGGCGCAGAGCCGCGTCAAAATGCTGGAACGCATGGAGATGATCGCCCCCGCGCACGTGGATAACCCGTTCCACTTCAGCTTCCGCGAGCCGGAGAGCCTGCCGAACCCGCTGCTGAAGATGGAAAAAGTGAGCGCGGGCTATGGCGATCGCATTATTCTCGACTCTATCAAGCTCAACCTGGTGCCGGGTTCACGCATCGGTCTGCTGGGGCGTAACGGCGCCGGTAAATCGACGCTGATCAAGCTGCTGGCGGGCGAGCTTAACCCGGTCAGCGGCGAAATCGGGCTGGCGAAGGGCATCAAGCTTGGCTACTTCGCCCAGCATCAGCTGGAATTTTTACGCGCCGATGAATCGCCGATCCAGCACCTGGCGCGCCTGGCGCCGCAGGAGATGGAGCAGAAGCTGCGCGACTACCTCGGCGGCTTTGGCTTCCAGGGCGATAAGGTGACTGAAAATACAGCGCGTTTCTCCGGCGGCGAAAAAGCGCGTCTGGTGCTGGCGCTGATCGTCTGGCAGCGTCCAAACCTGCTGCTGCTCGATGAACCGACCAACCACCTCGATCTCGACATGCGTCAGGCGCTGACCGAAGCGCTGATCGAGTTCGAAGGGGCGCTGGTTGTCGTTTCGCACGATCGCCACCTGATCCGCTCCACCACCGACGATCTCTATCTGGTTCACGGCGGCAAAGTGGAACCGTTCGACGGCGACCTGGAAGATTACCAGCAGTGGCTGACGGACGTGCAGAAGCAGGAAAACCAGCCGGAAGAGTCAGCGAAAGACAACGCCAACAGCGCCCAGGCGCGTAAAGACCAGAAGCGCCGTGAAGCGGAACTGCGCACCCAGACTCAGCCGCTGCGTAAAGAGATTACCCGTCTCGAAAAAGAGATGGAAAAGCTTAACGCCACGCTTGCCGCCGTCGAAGAGAAGCTGGGCGACAGCGAACTGTACGATCAGAGCCGCAAAGCGGAGCTGACGGACTGTCTGCAAACGCAGGCGAAAACCAAATCCAGTCTCGAAGAGTGCGAAATGGCATGGCTGGACGCGCAGGAACAGCTGGAAGCGATGCTGCAAGCCGACTAACACGCCGGGAGGGTTATGGGCTTCGATACCACGAGCGAGATTACATTCCGTAAGCTCAGCATCTTCATGACGTTCATGGACAAGGGCAATATCGCACGTACCGCCGAAACGCTCGGCCTGAGCGGTGTCAGCGTGCACCGCGCGCTGCATACCCTCGAAGAGAACGTCCGCTGCCCGCTCTTTGCTCACAAAGGGCGTAACCTGATTGCCCTCCCCTCCGCGTGGACGCTGCTGGAGTATTGTCAGGAGGTGATGCAGGTGATGGAGCGCGGACTGGAAGAGTCGCGCAAGATTGCCGGTATCGGCCAGGGACGGTTGCGCGTCGGTACGCTTTACTCGCTGACGCTGGAAACCGTGCCGCGCCTGATAATGGGCATGAAGCTGCGCCGTCCGGATCTGGAGATGGATCTGACGATGGGCTCGAACGAAACCCTGCTCCATATGCTGGATGAGGGGTCGCTGGATGCGATTTTAATCTCTATCTCCGAGAGCGATATCGACCGTAACAGCCTCGAAGTGCTGCCCCTGTTCCATGACGATATTTTCCTTGCCGCACCGGCCTCTGCCACGCTGAATACCAGCGGTCCCGCCGATCTGCGTGACTATAAAGATCAGAAGTTTGTCGCCCTCGCGGAAGGGTTCGCCACTTACGCCGGGTTTCAGGAAGCGTTTCATATTGCCGGTTTCGAGCCGGAGATTGTGACGCGGGTAAACGATATTTTCTCGATGCTGAGCCTGGTGCAGGCGGGGGTCGGGTTTACGCTGATGCCGGGCAGGATGAAGAAAGTGTACGAAAATTCGGTGCAGCTACTGAAGCTGGCACAGCCGTACCAGATGCAGCAGCTGATTGCGATCGTCTTTGCCCGCAACCGCGAGCAGGATCCGAGCCTGCGAGCATTGGCCGCGGAAGGGCGGATGTACGCCAGAAGTTTGCAGGACGGAGCCTGAGGCCTTGCCGGGTGGCGACGCGTTGCGTCTTACCCGGCCTACAAAATAATACAACCGAACCCGTAGGCCCGGTAAGGCGCAGCCGCCACCGGGCAAAAAAACTCACGCACGAAGCCGCCCCGCCAGATGCACCGCCACGTCCACCCCGCTGCGCTCCAGCGAAATGGATTCGCCTTCCCACGCCGCCTGCCGCGTCAGGCAGGTTAATATGCCTCCCGGCGGCATCTCAATCGCCAGCCGCGCTTCACGCTCGTTAGCGGAAATCACCGCCTCCTGCCAGCGCACGGTTCGCGCCATGTTCATTGCCAGATCGTCGGCAATTTTCTCCGGCTGCCAGAGCACGCGTCCGGTACTGCCGCTCAGGTACGCGCAGCGGGGACGGGAAAGCGTGACCGATTCAAACGCCGCTGCCAGCTTCTTCGCCGGTTCCGCCAGCAGCGCGCAGTGCGATGGCACGCTCACCGCCAGCCGTTTGGCCTTGCTTGCACCCTTCGCCAGCGCGCACTCCGCCACCTGCGCCATACCGTCATCGGTTCCGGCAATCACGATCTGCGTTTCGGCGTTCAGGTTAGCGATATAGGTTCCAGTCCCCTGAATCAGGTTTTCCACCTGCGGCAGGGTCAACCCCATAATCGCCGTCAGGCCGTAGCCGTGCGGATACGCCTGCTCCATCAAATCACCGCGCAGCGCCACCAGCTTCAGCGCATCCGTAAAGTCCAGCGAGCCTGCGATAACCGCCGCAGGATAAGCGCCAATGGACAGACCGCTGACAATATCCGGCGACACGCCGCGACGTTCCAGCTCGCGCGCCCAGGCCACGCCGGCAATCAGCAGTGAAAGCTGAACCGCACGGGTGTGGGTTAACGAGGATGCGCTGTCCAGGGTATCGACTTCCGCCCCCAGCACAGCACGGGCCTGCTCCAGCTCCGTTCCCGGCAGGTTTTGCAGCATACCTTCGTGCTGTGTGCCCTGCCCCGGAAAGGTAAACAGTATTTTCATTACTCCTCCCTGTGCCATGGATCCGCTACCAGGCGCGGTCCACATTGCGTTTTTAGCAGCGTTTTGCCGTCGCGTAACCATTCTGCCAGCGCGAATCCGCCCTCGGGCGTGTCCACCTGCGTATCCGCCCGGCACAACGCACGGCTGAGCTGAGCCTGCCAGTCAGTAAACGCCTCAGGGGAAACGGTACGCGGGGCGCGGATCAGCAGATCGAGATCGCTATCGGCGTGGATCACCGGAATGCCGGTCGCCAGCGCGTAACCCGTACTGCCGGTTATCCCCCACGTCCACGGCCACGACTGCTGCGCAAGCTGAAGCGCCACCTGAACCGGCGGCTGAGTGACAAACGGCGAACGCAGCAGGTCGGCGGCAACGCTCAACTCTTCGGGCGACACCACGCGCAACACGTTCTCAGGCTTCACCCATCCGGCCGCTCGCTGGTCGCGGCGCAATCCGCGCACGCCAACGGGAATACGGCCTTCATTATCAACATCACGCCGCACCACTACCGGCAGCCCGGTATGCCAGGCCGCGTCTGCCCAGGATTCGGTAATCCCTTCCAGGGCGTCGCGCGCGGTAAGCCAGATGAGGTCGTGTGGGCGTAATGTTGTGGTCATAATTACATTCCTGAAGTCAGCGAGATAAACAGCGGCAGCGACAGGATACACAGTATGGAGCTCAACAGCAGCACGGCTTCAGCATCCGGCGACTGCACGCCAAAGCGGTTACCGAACACCACGCCAAAGAAGCCCGCAGACAGCGCAATCATCAGGATGGCGGTGATCGCCACGGAGCCGTGCAGACCGAAGATTAAAACGATACCCCAGGCAATTGCTGGCTGGATCAGCAGCTTGGCGATAGTGGAAGTGATCACCATGGTGTTGATCTGAAGCTTACGCGCGGAGAGGATCACCCCGGTCAGGAACAGCGCCGCAGCGGTCGCGGACAATCCCAGAGGTTTAATCGCCGCCAGTACCAGCTCTGGCATTTTGATGCCGATAGCGGACAGGATCACACCCAGCAGCGGGCCCATCACGATCGGTTTTTTAATGGAGCGCCACATCAGCACCGGCAGCATGGAAAGCGTTGAACCGGAGTTATTGCCTTCGGCGCGGGCTTTCTCACGCTCCAGAATAAGCAGGCAGAACGGGGTCATCAGCACCGAACCACAGGCGATGGAGACCGCCACGGAGAGTGAAGTAGAAGAACTTTCACCCAGCACGCTGCCCAGAATCGGCAGGCCGAGCGCCGCATAGTTTGGCAGAGCGACGGTCAGCGTCATTACGGCCGCATCCTGCGGAGATTTTTTAAAGACTTTGGTGGCGAGGAAGTAGATGGCCGCATAGGTGATCCACATCGCCAGGGTGAGAACCAGGATCAGCGGCGACTGCGCCACAATGCCGGTCCACGGGGTTTGCACGGTGGCGCTGAACAGCGCGGCAGGGAGTGCAAAATCCATAACGAAGATATTCAGCAGGGAAACATTTTTGTTATCGACCATCTTTGCTTTACCGGCCCAGAATCCCAGCAGCATGATGACGAAAATCGGTGCAAGAGCATGAACAATTACGTAAGTCATAAATCACCTGTAGTAAAAAAGTTTAAGCACTGGCGCGATGTTTATTATTTTCAGGATGCAGGTACCCGCGTGGACGCAACGGGCGCGCCCACGGGGTAATGCATCTGGCAGGTCTCTTTTTACTTACCAGCTGGCTCGCATACGTTCACGTACGAGCGCCGAGCTGCGGCGGTTGTCAGCACCCAGACGGTTTTTCAACGTGGTGTCCTGACGAGCGTCGCTGATGGCCTGTTGCAGGGTAGTTTTCACCCGCGTCAGATCGCTTTCGGAAGGGGCATCCGGGTTGCTGATATCCAGCAGGTCGGAGAGCAGCCCCAGCGTGGCGTAGTTGCTGATGTCGTACGCCATTGGCGGAATGGTTGCCGCCAGTTTTTCCAGCGCCTCCACGGTACGCAGCGTAATGCGCGCCGCAGACTCTTTGCCCATGGCATGGATCAGCACACCTTTATCGTTGAAGGCAATCAGGCGGTTGGCCTGGTAGCCGTGCGCCAGAAACGCGCCGGACATGGCCTTACCGACGATAAGACCAATCACCGGATGCCCCGCCAGCCGCGCATTGGCATAGGCGGCAGCGGCGCCGGCCAGCGCCTGGTGGATACCAAACGCCTCTTCGCGACGGCCATAGGCCTGGCTTGGGACATCGATCACCGCCACAATCGGGCGCTTCACGGCTTTATCTGCGTCAGCGGCGACGGTTTCGCTGACCACTTTTGCCAGCGTCCAGCCCTCCAGCAGCCCCACTTCCCCTTGCGCCGCGCGCGGGAAGTGGTTGTTGGCGTCCGGCACCACGGCGACAAAGCGCACCGTTTCACCGTTCAGCTCGCCGTCTGCCGCCTGCACGGACGGGCATAACCCCTCCAGACGTTTTGCGTTCGGGGCCAGAGTTTCCAGCCAGAGTTCGCCACGGCTAATTGAGTTAGTCATCATTTCACCTCCCGGGCAAAAAGCGCTTTAATCTGTTCGGCATCGGCCTGTTTGCGGGTGTCGAAATTCGTCAGACGGTTCAGGTAATCGTCGTAGTTATCGGTGCGATGTTTCGCCGGTACGCCTTTGGCGATAGCCTCGTTCATCGCGGCTTTCACCGCGTTCACGCCGTCGCCCACCAGCGCGTCCACCAGCCCACTTTCATAGCGCACTTCGCCGCCGGTCATGCTCCAGATAAACGGACGGTCGCGGGAGTCATATTCTTCAATGCCCGCTTCCTGCTCAATAACCTGCGGGCCGTTGAGGCCAAGACGCGCTTCGCGGGTCACAATCAGGTAGCTGCACAGCGCCGCGGCGATAGACATCCCGCCGAAGCAGCCCACGGTCCCAGCGACAATCCCGACAACCGGGGTATAGCGACGCAGGTCAACGATCGCGGCGTGGATATCGGCAATCGCCGCCAGGCCAAGGTTGGCTTCCTGCAAACGTACGCCGCCGGTTTCGAGGCACAGTACCGCCTGAGTCGGAATGCCGTTGCGGTTATCTTCCGCAGCCAGCTCCAGCGCCGCCGCCATTTTGGCACCGGACACTTCGCCCATGCTGCCGCCCTGGAAGGTGCCTTCAATCGCCACCACCACTGCAGGCTGGCCGTTGATAGTCCCTTTCGCGACTACCATGCCGTCATCGGCCTGAGGAACAATCCCCTGTGGCCCAAGCCACGGAGAGATAATGCCTTCAAACGGATCCAGTAGTTCGCGGTAGCTGCCGTCGTCGAGCAGCGCCTGCGCACGCTGGCGCGCTTTTAATTCGATAAAGCTGCTGTCATCACGCATGGTTCACCCCTTCAAAAACCTGTTCGATACGAATGCGTGCCACGCCCGGCGTCGCGCCGAAGTCGTGGATGGTCAGCTTACCTGCGGGCAGGCTGCTGACGGTTTGCAGGCGATTGAACAACGCCTCCCAGCGCCCACGGCTGTTGTCGACGGAGGTGGTGATATCAATGATTAAGGTCTGGCCCGGTTCGGCGGTGAAAAGCACCTCCATATCCCCGGAACCGACTACCCCTGCCAGCGCCCTGCCGCTTACTTCGCGGCTGGCGGGCACGGTCAATGTGATTTTTTCCATAACATCCTCTTAATGCTTTGAATAGGGCGTTTCGACGCGGTCAAGAAACAGCGTGGCGGCAAGCAGGTCTGCGGCTCCGCCCGGCGAGGCGTTAAGCGTCAGCATCTGACGGTCTAACCGCGCCAGCGCCTGCTGCCCCGCAAGTGTTGCGCATCCTCCCGCGTTCAGCACCGCACGGGCGCCGTTCTGCATGGCATCCAGCCCCTCCATGCCGGCGCGCGACAGCACGCAGGTGTCGGTGAGCGAGGTCATGATCGCCATCAGCGCGTCGAGTCTGGCCTGCGTTTCGCTGCTGCCGTTGAGGCGGCTGAGGTGAAGCTGCGGCAGCGCGCGCTGCATGATGTGCGGAAACGCCTGCTGAGCCTCTTCACGCGCGCCCGGTACACGGTAGCGGTGCGTGACGCGTAACCCCTTGCTGAATACTTTCGGCGCCGCGTCATCCGGCAGTTTCGCCAGCTGAGCGGCGGTGTTCGCGACGGTTTGCGCCCGGGCATCGCCGCCCAGCATCGCCACCGCGCTCACCAGCAATCCCAGCGCCCAGATCGCGCCACGGTGTGTGTTCACGCCGTCGGTAGCGGCCATCATCTGCCGTTCGCCTTCACGACCCAGGCGGCCAACGGTTTGCCTGAGGGCAATATCCGCCGGACGCTGCCAGCTCTGTTGCGCCAGCGCCTGAAACGTGGGGGTCAGGCTGTGAGCGGAGCGCTCCATCAGCGCAAGCGATAAATCGTGATGCGCGCCGTTCCCCCGGCTGTCCACCAGACCGGGCTTCGGGCTTAAACGTGCTTCGTCAATCAGACACTGCGTGGCGGTTCGCGCCAGCCATTCGGCACCGCCTTCAACCTGGATCTGGGGCAGAAGTTTCATTACCAGCTCCGGAATTTCGCAGGTGGGTTATACAGGCCGCCGGACCACTCAACGAGGTCAGCCACGCTGCCCGCAGCCAGCAGAGAGCGGGTGGCATCGGTACGACGAATGCCCATATCTTCCGGATACACAACCTTGCCGCTCTGGCGCAGTTCCGCCACGCGTTTGGCATCAACGCCCAGACCGATATCGGTGATACCCGCCACGGCGGCGACCATGGCGCGACGCTCTTCCAGATCTTTCGCCCGGTAGAGGTAAGCAATCCCCTCTTCCGTCAGCACGTGGGTGACGTCATCGCCGTAAATCATAACCGGCGCCAGTGGCATGCCGGAGGCTTTCGCCACGTCTACGGCGTCGAGTTTCTCCACGAAGGTTGGCTTCACGCCCGCCTGGAAGGTTTCCACCATCTGCACAACCAGCTTTTTACCGCGCTGCATCGGGTCAGGCTCGGTGATCATGTTCAGCCAGGCCGGAGTGGCGTGGCGACGACCGTGCGGATCGTGGCCCATGTTTGGTGCGCCGCCGAAGCCGGAGAGACGGCCGCGGGTCACGGTTGAGGAGTTAGCGTAACCATCAACCTGTAGCGTGGAACCGATAAACATGTCGACCGCGTACTGACCAGCCAGCTGACAGAAGGCGCGGTTAGAGCGCATGGAGCCGTCAGCACCGGTAAAGAACACGTCCGGACGGGCGCGGATGTACTCTTCCATCCCCAGCTCGCCGCCGAAGCAGTGGACGCTCTCCACCCAGCCGCTTTCGATGGCCGGGATCAGCGTTGGATGCGGGTTCAAAGTCCAGTGTTTACAGATTTTGCCTTTGAGTCCGAGCTGTTCGCCGTAGGTTGGCAGCAGCAGTTCGATCGCTGCGGTATTAAAGCCAATCCCGTGGTTCAGGGACTGCACCTGGTGTTCAGCGTAGATGCCTTTAATCGCCATCATCGCCATCAGGATGTGTTCCTGTTTAATCAGGCGCGGGTCGCGGGTGAAGAGCGGCTCAATAAAGAACGGCTTGTCCGCCACCACCACGTAATCGATCCACGAGCCCGGAATATCGACGCGCGGCAGGTCGCACTCGTCGTCCACCAGCTCGTTCACCTGTGCGATGACGATGCCGTCGTGGAACGCGGCGGCTTCCACCAGCGCCGGGGTATCTTCGGTACTCGCCCCGGTGTAGAGGTTACCTTTACGGTCCGCTTTAAAACCGGCAATCAGCGCCACGTTTGGCGAAAGGTCGACGTATAAACGTGAGTAGAGTTCGATGTAGGTGTGAATCGCCCCGATTTCGAGCTGACCATCCTCCAGCAGCTGCGAAATGCGCAGGCTTTGCGTACCGGAGAAGGAGAAGTCGAGCTTGCGGGCGATGCCTTTCTCAAAGATGTCCAAATGTTCGCTGCGGCCCACGCTCGGCATGATCATATGCAGATCGTGCACGATTTGCGGGTTCACTTCGGCCAGTGAACGGGAAAGGAAATCCGCCTGCTTCTGGTTGTTGCCTTCCAGAACGACTTTGTCGCCTGGTGCGATCAGTTTTTCCAGCATGGCGACAAGATCGCCGGTTGGCAGTACCTTGCCCTGCACCGGTACGGACGCCAGACGACGCGCTTTCTCGCTGCGTCGGGTGTTCCATTGCCGGGTGGGTGTTTGCCCAGATAACATTATTAACCTCCTGATTCAGCACATCATTCTGATTTGCTTAACGTTGAGTAAAGTGTGCGCTCTGGTGAGAAAGGCATCAATTAAGCGTAGGACGTAATCATTAGCCTGAGAGTAATAATCAAGGTAAAGAAATGTGATCGGGATCAGTTCATGTTTCGGAAAAACGGGCTAAACGGGGTACAATTCGGAAGGTATAGTTAATTTCTGACAAGAATCAGCATCGCCCTTATGACCCAAATCATTCCCTCAGACTTCGACATTGCAGCCGAAGAGAGCGCAGAGTTCGTGCCCATGCGCGGTGTGGCTAACCCTCACCTGCAAACCATGCTGCCGCGCCTGATCCGCCGCAAGGTGCAGTTCAACCCCCACTGGCAGCGCATTGACCTGCCGGACGGTGACTTTTTGGATCTCGCCTGGAGCGAAGATCCGGATCGGGCCAGACATAAACCCCGTCTGGTGGTGTTTCACGGCCTGGAAGGCAGCCTGCACAGCCCTTACGCACACGGTCTCATTGAGGCGGCGAAAGCCCGCGGCTGGCTTGGGGTGGTGATGCATTTTCGCGGATGCAGCGGCGAGCCTAACCGTCAGAAACGCATTTATCACTCGGGTGAAACCGAGGACGGCTCCTGGTTCCTGCGCTGGCTAAGAGACAATTTCGGCGAGGCACCAACGGCAGCGGTGGGGTATTCGCTGGGCGGGAATATGCTGGCCTGCCTGCTGGCGAAGGAGAGCGACGCGGTGCCGCTGGATGCGGCGGTGATTGTCTCTGCGCCCTTTATGCTGGAGCAGTGCAGTTATCATATGGAAAAAGGGTTTTCGCGGGTCTATCAGCGCTACCTGCTCAACCTGCTGAAAGCCAACGCCGCACGTAAACTTAAGGCCTATCCGGATACGCTGCCTGTGACGCTGCAACAGCTCAAACGCGTGAAGCGCCTGCGCGAGTTTGATGATTTGATCACCTCGAAAATTCACGGCTTTGCCGATGCGATTGACTATTACCGTCAGTGCAGCGCCATGCCTTTACTGAATCAAATCACGAAACCCACGCTGATTATCCACGCCAAAGACGATCCGTTTATGGATCATCACTCGATCCCCGCCCCTGACTATCTGCCGGATAACGTGGAGTATCAGCTCACCGAGTTCGGCGGGCACGTGGGCTTTGTTGGCGGCACGCTGCGTCGGCCAAAAATGTGGCTTGAGACGCGTATACCCGACTGGTTAACGGCCTATCTGGACGGTAAAAAATGATTATTCCCTGGCAGGATCTCTCTCCCGAAACGCTCGATAATCTGATTGAAAGCTTTGTCTTGCGCGAAGGCACCGATTATGGTGAACATGAACGTTCGCTTGAACAAAAGGTCAACGATGTGAAGCGCCAGCTTAAAAGCGGCGACGTGGTGTTGGTATGGTCCGAACTGCATGAGACGGTGAATATCATGCCCCGCAACGCGTTTCATGGCTGATCTTACACTTTTCCAGTCAGGGAGTTGCTATGTCTGCCAGACATCCGGTTATTGCCGTTACGGGTTCGAGTGGGGCGGGAACCACTACCACCAGCCTCGCCTTCCGCAAGATTTTCGCCCAGCTTAACTTACGGGCGGCAGAGGTAGAGGGCGACAGCTTTCACCGCTACACGCGCCCGGAGATGGATATGGCCATCCGCAAGGCGCGCGATCTGGGTAAACACATCAGCTATTTTGGCCCGGAGGCCAATGACTTCGGCCTGCTGGAGCAAACCTTCCGTGAATACGGGCAGAGCGGCACCGGGCAGTCCCGCAAGTATCTCCATACCTACGATGAAGCCGTGCCCTGGAACCAGGTCCCCGGCACGTTCACGCCCTGGCAGCCGCTGCCGGAACCGACTGACGTGCTGTTTTACGAAGGATTGCACGGCGGCGTGGTGACGCCTCAGCACGACGTGGCGCGCCATGTGGATTTGCTGGTGGGGGTGGTGCCGATTGTTAACCTTGAGTGGATCCAGAAGCTGACGCGTGACATGAGCGAGCGCGGCCATTCGCGAGAGGCGGTAATGGATTCGGTGGTGCGCTCCATGGAAGATTACATCAACTTCCTGACGCCGCAGTTCTCCCGAACCCACATTAACTTCCAGCGCGTCCCCACCGTGGACACCTCCAACCCGTTCGCCGCAAAAAGCATCCCTTCCCTGGACGAGAGCTTTGTGGTGATCCACTTCCGCAACCTGGAAGGCATTGATTACCCCTGGCTGCTGGCGATGCTACAAGGTTCGTTTATTTCGCACATGAATACGTTAGTGGTACCGGGCGGAAAAATGGGGCTGGCGATGGAGCTGATCATGACGCCGCTGGTCAAGCGGCTGATGGAAGGAAAGCAAATCGCGTGAGTTGTTTTGCCCGGTGGCGCTGCGCTTACCGGGCCTACGGGCGTGCTTTTGTAGGGCGGGTAAGCGAAGCGCCACCCGCCAAAAATTAAGCCTCAATCACTTCATACGAATGGGTGATGTTTACCGCTTTCTCCAGCATTAGCGCCACAGAGCAGTATTTCTCCGCAGACAGGTCAACCGCACGCGAGACCGCCGCATCCTTCAGTTCTTTGCCGGTGACGATAAAGTGCAGATTAATATGCGTGAACAGACGTGGCGCCTCTTCGCGACGTTCTGACGTCAGCTTCACTTCACAATCGGTCACGTCATGACGGCCTTTTTGCAGGATCGACACCACGTCGATCGCACTGCATCCACCTGCCGCCATCAGCACCATTTCCATCGGGCTTGGGGCTTTATCGCCGGAGTTGCCATCCATCAAAACCTGGTGCCCGGAAGCAGACTCGCCCAGGAACGTTAACCCTTCAACCCATTTCACACGCGCTTGCATATTCACTCACTCCAACGTTGCATTTTTTATGACAGATTACGTGTACGTTACATTTCTCGCAACGGAAGGCGACCTGCGTCATGCTGAAGCGAGACACCAGGAGACACGCGGCGAAAGCTATGCTAAAACACTCTGGATGCTACAGTAATACATTGACGTTACACATGTATGCAGAGGACATCAAACTTTACTGGCTGCGAAACGTTACGACAGCCGACTTCCCAGGTATGGGTAAGAATTCGATTGCAACCCCAGAGTCCGGATGCATCTTATGACTCTGGTGACAGCTTATAACAGAGGATAACAGCGCATGGTGCTTGGCAAACCGCAAACAGACCCGACTCTCGAATGGTTCTTGTCTCATTGCCACATTCATAAGTACCCATCAAAGAGCACGCTGATTCACCAGGGTGAAAAAGCGGAAACGTTGTATTACATCGTTAAAGGCTCGGTGGCCGTGCTGATCAAAGATGAAGAAGGGAAAGAGATGATCCTTTCTTATCTGAACCAGGGCGATTTTATCGGTGAACTGGGCCTGTTTGAAGAAGGCCAGGAACGTAGCGCCTGGGTTCGTGCAAAAACAGCATGTGAAGTGGCTGAAATTTCTTACAAGAAATTCCGTCAGCTGATTCAGGTCAACCCTGACATCCTGATGCGTCTTTCTTCCCAGATGGCACGCCGTCTGCAAGTGACCTCTGAGAAGGTGGGTAACCTCGCCTTCCTGGACGTGACCGGTCGTATCGCGCAGACGCTGTTGAACCTGGCGAAACAGCCAGACGCCATGACCCACCCTGACGGTATGCAAATTAAAATTACCCGCCAGGAAATCGGTCAGATCGTCGGCTGCTCCCGTGAAACAGTGGGCCGTATCCTGAAGATGCTGGAAGATCAAAACCTGATCTCCGCCCACGGTAAAACCATCGTGGTTTACGGGACCCGTTAATTCCGGTCAGACGGCGTGCCGCCGCAGGGTGGCACGCCGTTTTTGTCTCTACTCCTTATGTGGCGCAGGCTGATCTATCACCCGGAAGTTAACTACGCACTGCGACAAACGCTGGTGTTGTGTCTTCCCGTGGCCGTGGGCCTGATCCTCGGACATCTTCAGCAAGGCCTGCTGTTTTCCCTCGTGCCCGCCTGCTGCAACATTGCCGGTCTGGACACCCCGCATAAACGCTTTTTCAAACGCCTGATTATTGGCGGCTGCCTGTTTGCCGGCTGTAGCCTTGCCGTGCAACTCTTACTGGCCCGCGACATTCCTCTGCCGCTGATCCTGACCGTGCTGGCGATGACGCTTGGCGTAACCGCTGAAATCAGCTCGCTGCACGCCCGCCTGCTTCCCGCGTCGCTGATTGCCGCCATCTTCACCTTAAGCCTTGCGGGCAATATGCCGGTGTGGGAGCCATTGCTGATCTACGCCCTCGGCACGCTGTGGTACGGGCTGTTTAACTGGTTCTGGTTCTGGTTGTGGCGGGAACAGCCGCTTCGCGAATCCCTGAGCCTGCTCTACGTGCAGCTTGCTGAATACTGCGAAGCAAAATACACCCTGCTCACGCAACATACCGACCCGGAAAAATCCCTGCCGCCGCTGCTGGCACGCCAGCAAAAAGTGGTGGATCTGATCAGCCAGTGCTATCAGCAGTTGCACATGCTTGCCGCCAACAAAAATCATGAATATAAGCGGCTGCTGCGTACCTTCCAGGTCGGGCTGGATTTGCAGGAGCATATTTCCGTCAGCCTTCATAATCCGGAAGAGGTGCAAAAGCTGGTGGAGCGCAGCCATGCGGAAGCGGTGATCCGCTGGAACGCGCAGACCGTCGCGGCGCGCCTGCGGGTGCTGGCTGAGGATATCCTCTATCACCGCTATCCGACGCGCTTTAACATGGACAAACAGCTCGGCGCGCTGGAAAAGATTGCGCGTCAGCACGCGGATAACCCGGTCGGGCAGTTTGCCGCCTGGCATTTCAGCCGCATCGCCCGGGTGTTGCGCACCCAGCGCCCGCTTTATGCCCGGGACCTGATGGCCGATAAGCAAAAACGACTGCCGTTGCTGCCTGCGCTCAAAAGCTACCTGTCGCTGAGGTCTTCCGCCCTGCGCAACGCCGCAAGAATTAGCGTCATGCTCAGCATCGCCAGCCTGATGGGAATGGCCCTGCACCTGCCGAAACCCTACTGGATCTTAATGACCGTGCTGTTTGTCACCCAGAACGGCTATGGTGCCACGCGGGTGCGCATTCTGCATCGGGCGGGCGGCACGATGGCGGGGCTGATTATCGCGGGCGTAACGTTGCACTTCCACGTGCCGGAAGGGTATACGCTGGTCGGCATGCTGGCGATTACGATGGTGAGTTATCTGATCATCCGTAAAAACTACGGCTGGGCGACGGTGGGCTTTACGGTAACGGCGGTGTACACCCTGCAGTTGCTTACGCTCAACGCCGATCAGTTAATTATTGCCCGCCTGGTCGATACCCTGATTGGCTGCCTGATCGCCTTTGGCGGCATGGTCTGGCTGTGGCCGCAGTGGCAAAGTGGATTACTGAGGCAAAACGCCCACGACGCGCTGGAGGCGGATCAGCAGGCCATTCGCCTGATCCTGAGCGACGACCCGCAGCCGTCTCCGCTGGCCTACGAGCGCATGAAGGTCAACCAGGCGCATAATGCCCTGTTCAACTCCCTTAACCAGGCCATGCAGGAGCCGGGCTTCAACTCGCACTATCTGGCAGACATGAAGCTGTGGGTCACGCACAGCCAGTTTATCGTCGAACACATCAATGCCATGACCACGCTGGCGCGCGAGCACACCATGCTGACGCCGGATCTGGCGCAGCGCTATTTGCAGTCGTGTGAAATTGCCCTCCAGCGCTGTCAGCAGCGTCTGGAGTACGACGCGCCGGGCGAGTCAGGGGATTCGAACATTCTGGAAGCGCCGGAGACGCTGACCCACGGGCCGATGAGCACCCTTGAGCAGCATTTACAGCGCGTTCTCGGGCATCTCAACACCATGCACACCATTTCGTCGGTGGCATGGCGTCAGCGTCCGCATCACGGGATTTGGTTAACGCGCCGGTTAAAACGAACCGCGTATTAGCCTCTGACGATCTTCGCCACCGCCGCGGAAAAACGGGTTAACCCGTCTTCGATGTCTTTGTCTTCCACCACCAGCGACGGCGCGAAGCGCATCACGTCCGGCCCGGCGTTGAGCACCATGACGCCTTCGTGCGCGGCGGCGTGCAGGAAATCGCGCGCGCGGCCTTTGTACTGAGGCTTCAGCTCGGCACCGATCAGCAGCCCCATTCCGCGGATTTCACTGAAGACATCAAACTGTTCGTCAATCTGCTGAAGATGTTTCACAAAAAGGGCGCGTTTCGCATTCACGCCATTCAGGACGTCCGGCGTATTAATGATGTCGAACGCCGCTCCCGCCACGGCGCACGCCAGCGGATTACCGCCGTAAGTGGAGCCGTGTGAGCCCACATGAAATGCGGAAGCGATATCCTGGGTGGTGAGCACCGCGCTGACCGGGAAACCGCCGCCGAGCGCTTTCGCGCTGGTCAGAATATCCGGCGTTACGCCGTAGTGCATATAAGCGAACAGGTCTCCGGTACGCCCCATCCCACACTGCACTTCATCAAACACCAGCAGCGCCTGGTGCTCGTCGCACAGTTCGCGCAGCCCTTGCAGAAATTCCGGGGTGGCCGCCGTGACGCCGCCTTCCCCCTGAATGGGTTCGACCACCACGGCACAGGTGTGATCGTCTATCACCGCTTTAACGGCGTGCAGATCGTTAAACGGCACGTGGATGATATCCGCAGGTTTCGGACCAAAGCCGTCGGAATACTTCGGCTGGCCGCCAACGGAAACGGTAAAGAACGAGCGACCGTGGAAGGCGTTATGGAAGGCGATGATTTTGGTTTTGTACGGACTATGACGCGTGGTTGCGTAGTAGCGCGCAAGCTTAAAGGCGGTTTCGTTGGCTTCGGTGCCGGAGTTCATAAACAGCACGCGTTCGGCGAAGGTGGCATCGAT
This sequence comes from Enterobacter cloacae complex sp. P29RS, assembly GCF_014893445.1. Taxonomy (NCBI): domain Bacteria; kingdom Pseudomonadati; phylum Pseudomonadota; class Gammaproteobacteria; order Enterobacterales; family Enterobacteriaceae; genus Enterobacter; species Enterobacter cloacae complex sp. P29RS. The sequence continues at coordinate 27,096 of NZ_JADBPZ010000009.1, forward strand.
GATCTTACGCCCCAGACGCAGCGCCGGTTCGTTAGTGAACACGTTGCTGGTGTGCCACAGCGTTTCGCCCTGCGTTTTCAGCGCGTCCACCAGCGCAGGATGGCAATGGCCCAGCGCCGTCACCGCAATACCGCCTGCGAAATCAACATACTCGTTGCCCTGCTGATCCCAGACGCGGCTGCCTCTCCCTTTCACCGGGATAAACTCAGCCGGTGCATAAATCGGCAGAATCACTTCATCGAATGTCGCGCGGGTAATTGCTGGTTGTTCAGTTGCCATGTCATGACCATCCATTTTTATGTCACAGTGATTGTGAAAATATAATCACAAAATATGCATAAAAAATCACAACAAGGCAACAGATATTCAGCGATTAAGGAAATTGGCCAGCAGTGCGTGCCCCTGTTCGCTGAGAATGCTTTCCGGGTGGAACTGCACCCCTTCCAGATCGTACTCGCGGTGGCGAATGCCCATGATTTCCCGGGTCTCACTCCAGGCTGTCACTTCAAAGTCTGCGGGCAGGGTCGGCGGATCAATCACCAGAGAATGGTAGCGCGTCACGGTTAACGGATTGTTTAGCCCCAGGAATACGCCGGTACCGGTGTGCGTGATCGGTGAGGTTTTGCCGTGCATGACTTTCGCGGCACGGACAATGCTGGCGCCAAAGACCTGCGCAATGGCCTGGTGACCCAGGCAGACGCCCAGAATCGGCAGCTTGCCCGCATAGTGGCGGATTACCTCCAGCGAGATACCGGACTCCGACGGCGTACACGGCCCGGGCGAAATCACGATTTTCTGGGGCGCCAGCGCGTCAATGTCAGCCAGCGCGATCTCATCGTTACGGCGGACAACCACCTCTGCCCCCAGCTCACAAAAATACTGGTAAAGGTTCCAGGTAAAGGAATCGTAGTTATCAATCAGCAGAATCATGGCGGCTCCTGAAAAAATGGCCGCCCTATTTTACTCAGATCCCCGCGCTTCGCTCACAACTTTGGCAAAGATAGCATTCAGGGCGGTCAGATCACCCATCGCCCCGCTCTGGTTGGCAGATGCCCAGTCGTCCGGGTCGATCCCCTGCCAGTTCAGCACGTAGCCCGCATGGATCGCCAGCTGTTCAAAGAAGATCCGCTGAGCCACGCCATTACCGCTCATAAACGGATGTAGCATGTTGATTTCACAGTAGTAATGACTAATTCTGTCTGTAAACTCTTCTTTCTGAAGGCCCACCAGATATTTATCGCTTTCCAGCGAAGCCATCAGCTCATTACCCACCTTCTCGATGTACTCGAAATGGCAAAATGGAATGTCGCCCTTGGAAATATCGGCGGTGCGCAGCTCGCCAGCGCCTTTCATTTCGTTGCGGAATAAATGGCGGTGAATAAGGCACAGATGGGGTAAACCCGGTGCAGAAGGCCCCAGTGCCAGCGTCTCGATATCGGGTTCAGCGGGACCCTTGCCTTTTTCAAGGAGGCAACTGGCCTGAAGATTGACGCTACGCTGTTGCTCCCAGAGTCGGGATTTTTGCTTGTCGGTGAGTTTTTTCACTACGCCTCCCTGAATAGTCCGTTTGCCACAAGTATAAGCAGCAAAACGCGCTTTCGCAGGGAGGGCGGAAAGACACGGGCAGGATGTGCCCGTGTGAGGGAACGATTACGGCAGCACTTTCGCGGAGAGAATCACCACTGGCTTAGACGGCACATTCTGGTATGGACCGACATCGTGAGTCTGAACCTGAGAGATCTTGTCCGCCACGTCCATGCCTTTCACCACTTTACCGAACACCGCGTAGCCAAAGTCGCGCTGGCCGTGGTCCAGGAAGGCGTTATCCGCCACATTGAGGAAGAACTGGCTGGTGGCGCTGTCTTTATCCGCCGTACGCGCCATGGAAATGGTGCCGCGCTTGTTCAGCAGGCCGTTATCCGCTTCATTTTTGATTGGCGGGTTAGGCTTTTTCTGCTGCATCTGCTCGTTGAAACCGCCGCCCTGAATCATAAAGCCCGGGATCACGCGGTGGAACGTGGTGTTGTTATAAAAACCACTGTTCACGTAGTCGAGGAAGTTTTTCACAGAAACAGGGGCTTTCTGGCTATCCAGCTCCAGCTCAATATTCCCCGCAGAGGTAGTCAGCAGGACGTGAGGGTCTCCTTTAGCTGCCAGCGCAGCAGGGGAAACGGCAGAAAGAGCAAACACAGCTGCGACAGCCGCCAGTGTTGATTTGAGCATGAGAATTCCTTAACAAAGCGCAGTATAAAAAGCGAATGGCTTGATTCTAAAGAGCAGTATGACCCCAGACCAGTCTTTTACCTAATTTTACGAAATTGAAACAATTATTACCGCGCAAACGATTGTTCACCCCGCGATTTAATGTGATCTCCATCACGTTAAAGCCTGCAATTGTGCTCAATATTTTCTGAAAAGATTTAATTAGATCACTTTCGCGACTAAAATCTGCCCGCTCAAACGCAGTCATTGCGTTTTTCTTTACTTTTAACAGGCCAGACATGACTAACAGCAATCGCATCAAGCTCACATGGATCAGCTTCTTCTCCTACGCCCTGACCGGCGCGTTGGTGATCGTCACCGGGATGGTGATGGGAAATATCGCAGACTATTTCCAGTTGCCCGTTTCCAGCATGAGCAATACCTTCACTTTCCTGAACGCGGGGATCCTGATCTCTATTTTCCTTAATGCCTGGCTGATGGAAATCGTGCCGCTGAAAACCCAGCTGCGCTTCGGCTTCGTGCTAATGGTTGCCGCCGTGGCGGGCCTGGTGCTGAGCCACAGCATCGCCCTCTTCTCTGCCGCCATGTTCGTGCTGGGCCTGGTGAGCGGGATCACCATGTCGATTGGTACGTTCCTGATCACCCATATGTATGAAGGCCGCCAGCGCGGCGCGCGTCTGCTGTTCACCGACTCCTTCTTCAGCATGGCCGGGATGATTTTCCCGATGGTCGCCGCGTATCTTCTGGCGCGCAGTATTGAGTGGTACTGGGTGTACGCCTGCATTGGTCTGGTCTATGTCGCGATCTTTATTCTCACCTTCGGCTGCGAGTTCCCGGTGCTGGGCAAAAAAGCGCAGACCACGTCTGAGCCAGTTGCGAAAGAAAAATGGGGTATCGGCGTGCTGTTCCTTTCCATCGCCGCGCTGTGTTACATCCTCGGCCAGCTGGGCTTTATCTCCTGGGTTCCTGAATACGCGAAAGGTCTGGGCATGAGTCTGAACGACGCGGGTAAACTGGTGAGCGATTTCTGGATGTCTTACATGTTCGGCATGTGGGCGTTTAGCTTTATCCTGCGCTTCTTCGACCTGCAACGGATCCTGACCGTTCTGGCGGGTCTGGCAACCGTGCTGATGTATCTGTTCATCAACGGTTCCCCGGAGCATATGCCGTGGTTCATCCTGACCCTGGGCTTCTTCTCCAGCGCGATTTATACCTCGATCATCACCCTTGGCTCTCTTCAGACCAAAGTGGCCTCGCCAAAGCTGGTGAATTTCGTGCTGACCTGCGGCACCATCGGCACCATGCTGACCTTCGTGGTCACGGGCCCAATTGTGGCGCACAGCGGCCCGCTGGCGGCGCTGCATACCGCTAACGGTCTGTACGCCGTGGTGTTCATCATGTGCTTCGTGCTGGGCTTTGTGACCCGTCACCGTCAACACAACCCGGCAACAGCTACCCACTAATCGCCGTAACCCCTTTGCGTACTGCAAAGGGGTTTTCCCCTGCTCACCCGCCCTGCCCGCCGATGGGTAAAAAACCCCACCAAAATTGTGCGAAAAACAAGCAAGCACAAAAATCAAACAATATCCGTAACTTATAAAAATCCTGACAAATCATAGATATACCCCCTAAGGGGTAGGTGAAGGCGTATTTGATTTGCATCAATAAGTGCCCCTGCTGAATCGTTAAGGTAGGCAGTAATAGAAAAGAAATCGAGGCAAAAATGAGCAAAGTCAGACTCGCTATCATCGGTAACGGCATGGTCGGCCACCGCTTTATTGAGGATCTTCTCGATAAAGCCGATGCTAACCAGTTCGATATTACCGTGTTCTGTGAAGAACCCCGCAAGGCGTACGACCGTGTGCACTTGTCCTCCTACTTCTCTCACCATACCGCCGAAGAACTCTCTCTGGTGCGTGAAGGTTTCTACGAGAAGCATGGCGTAAAAGTGCTGGTGGGCGAACGCGCTATCACCATCAACCGTCAGGAGAAAGTGATCCACTCCAGCGCCGGACGCACGGTTTTTTACGATAAGCTGATCATGGCGACAGGCTCGTATCCGTGGATCCCGCCGATTAAAGGTTCGGAAACCCAGGATTGCTTCGTTTACCGTACCATTGAAGACCTCAACGCCATTGAATCCTGCGCACGTCGAAGCAAACGCGGCGCGGTTGTCGGTGGTGGTCTGCTGGGTCTGGAAGCGGCAGGCGCACTGAAAAACCTCGGCGTTGAAACCCACGTCATCGAATTTGCCCCGATGCTGATGGCGGAACAGCTGGACCATATGGGTGGCGACCAGTTACGCCGTAAAATCGAAAGCATGGGCGTGAAGGTTCACACCAGCAAGAACACCAAAGAGATCGTGCAGGAAGGCACTGAAGCGCGTAAAACCATGCGCTTTGCCGACGGCAGCGAGCTGGAAGTGGATTTCATCGTCTTCTCCACCGGCATTCGCCCGCGCGACAAGCTGGCTACTCAGTGCGGTCTGGCCGTTGCGCAGCGCGGCGGGATCATGATCAACGACACCTGCCAGACCTCCGATCCGGACATCTACGCCATCGGCGAATGCGCCAGCTGGAATAACCGCGTATACGGTCTGGTTGCACCTGGGTACAAAATGGCGCAGGTCGCCGTTGACCATATCCTCGGCAGCGAAAACGCCTTCACCGGCGCAGACATGAGCGCGAAGCTGAAGCTGCTGGGCGTGGACGTGGGCGGTATTGGCGATGCGCATGGTCGCACCCCGAACTCCCGCAGCTATGTTTATCTGGACGAAAGCAAAGAAGTCTACAAACGTCTTATCGTCAGCCAGGACAACAAAACCCTGCTCGGGGCGGTGCTGGTGGGCGACACCAGCGACTTCGGCAACCTGCTCCAGCTGGTGCTGAACGCCATTGAGCTGCCGGAAAACCCGGATGCGCTGATCCTCCCGGCGCACGCCTCCAGCGGTAAGCCGTCCATTGGCGTGGATAAACTGCCGGACAGCGCGCAAATCTGCTCCTGCTTCGACGTCACCAAAGGCATGCTGATCTCCGCCATTAACAAAGGCTGCCACACCGTTGCGGCGCTGAAGGCGGAAACCAAAGCCGGGACCGGCTGCGGCGGCTGTATCCCGCTGGTCACCCAGGTGCTGAACGCCGAGCTGGCAAAACAGGGCATTGAAGTGAACAACAACCTGTGCGAGCACTTCGCTTACTCTCGCCAGGAGCTGTACCACCTGATCCGCGTGGAAGGCATTAAGTCCTTCGACGAACTGCTGGAGAAACACGGCCAGGGCTATGGCTGTGAAGTATGTAAGCCTACCGTCGGTTCCCTGCTTGCGTCCTGCTGGAACGAATATGTGCTCAAACCAGAACACACTCCGCTTCAGGACACCAACGATAACTTCCTGGCCAATATTCAGAAAGACGGGACTTACTCGGTGATCCCGCGTTCTGCCGGGGGAGAAATTACCCCTGAAGGGCTGGTCGCCGTGGGCCGTATCGCCCGTGAGTTTAATCTGTACACCAAAATCACCGGTTCCCAGCGTATCGGCCTGTTTGGTGCGCAGAAAGATGATCTGCCGGAAATCTGGCGTCAGCTGATTGAGGCGGGCTTCGAAACCGGTCACGCGTACGCCAAGGCGCTGCGCATGGCGAAAACCTGCGTGGGCAGCACCTGGTGCCGCTACGGCGTGGGCGACAGCGTGGGCTTCGGCGTCGAGCTGGAAAACCGCTACAAAGGTATCCGTACGCCGCACAAAATGAAGTTCGGCGTCTCAGGGTGTACCCGTGAATGTGCGGAAGCACAGGGTAAAGACGTGGGTATTATCGCCACCGAGAAAGGCTGGAACCTGTACGTGTGCGGTAACGGCGGGATGAAACCTCGCCACGCCGATCTGCTGGCTGCCGATCTCGATCGCGATACGCTGATCAAATACCTCGACCGCTTCATGATGTTCTACATTCGTACCGCCGATAAGCTGACCCGTACCGCGTCCTGGCTGGATAATCTCGAAGGCGGCATCGACTATCTGAAGTCAGTCATTATCGACGACAAGCTGGGCCTGAATGAACAGCTGGAATCCGAGATGACTCGCCTGCGCGAGGCGGTTATCTGCGAGTGGACCGAAACCGTGAACACGCCAGCGGCGCAGACGCGCTTCAAACACTTTATCAACAGCACCCAGCGCGACCCGAACGTGCAGGTGGTGCCGGAGCGCGAACAGCATCGTCCAGCGACCCCGTATGAACGTATTCCGGTGATGCTGGTGGAGGAAAACGCATGAGCCAGTGGGTAAACATCTGCAACATTAACGACATTCTGCCAGCAACCGGCGTCTGTGCCCTGCTGGGCAACGAGCAGGTGGCGATTTTCCGCCCTCGCCACGATGAACAGGTTTTTGCCATCAGCAATATCGACCCGTTCTTCGAGGCCAGCGTGCTCTCCCGCGGTCTGATTGCGGAGCACCAGGGCGAACTGTGGGTTGCCAGCCCGCTGAAAAAGCAGCGCTTCCGCTTAACCGACGGGCGCTGCATGGAAGATGAAAGCTTCTCGGTCAAACACTACGACGTCCGCGTGAAGGACGGCGAGGTGCAGCTGAAAGCGTAACCCCTCGCCTTTTCAATAGGAAAGGCTTATGACCCCTTATGGGTAACGGCAGGAAAAACCGTATGTTCTGTACGATTCCTGCTGTTATCCTGACGTCAATTCTTCCCCCGCCATGAATGCTGTGAGGTAACGTCGTGGATCACCTGCCGATTTTTTGTCAATTACGCAACCGCGACTGCCTGCTCGTGGGCGGCGGCGATGTGGCTGAACGCAAGGCGCGCCTGCTGTTAGAGGCGGGCGCCCGACTGACCGTTAACGCCCTCACCTTCACCCCACAGTTTGACGTCTGGGCGCAGGAAGGGATGCTCACGCAGGTGCAGGGCGAATTTGATGAATCCCTGCTGGATACTTGCTGGCTGACCATCGCCGCAACGGATAACGATGACGTTAACCAGCGCGTCAGCGACGCCTGCGAAGCGCGCCGCATCTTCTGTAACGTGGTGGATGCGCCGAAAGAGGCGAGCTTTATCATGCCATCCATTATCGACCGCTCGCCGCTGATGATTGCGGTGTCGTCCGGTGGCCGCTCGCCCGTTCTTGCCCGTCTGCTGCGGGAAAAACTGGAAGCCGTGCTGCCTCAACACCTTGGTCAGATTGCCCATTATGCCGGGCAGCTGCGTTCCCGCGTGAAGCAAACCTTCGCAACCGTGGGCGAACGCCGTCGCTTCTGGGAGAAGTTCTTTGTCAACGACAGGCTGGCGCAGTCGCTGGCCAATCAGGACGCCAAAGCGGTTGATGAGACGACCGAGCAACTCCTCTCTGAACCGCTGGATCATCGCGGTGAAGTGGTACTGGTGGGCGCAGGTCCCGGCGATGCGGGCTTGCTGACGCTGAAGGGTCTCCAGCAGATCCAGCAGGCGGACATCGTGGTGTATGACCGTCTGGTCTCTGATGACATCATGAATCTGGTGCGCCGCGATGCTGACCGCGTGTTCGTCGGCAAACGGGCAGGTTATCACTGCGTACCGCAGGAGGAGATCAACCAGATCCTGCTGCGGGAAGCGCAAAAAGGTAAGCGCGTGGTGCGTCTGAAAGGGGGCGATCCGTTTATCTTTGGTCGCGGCGGCGAGGAGCTGGAAACTCTCTGCAACGCGGGCATTCCGTTCTCCGTGGTGCCGGGCATTACGGCGGCATCCGGCTGTTCTGCCTATTCCGGCATTCCGTTAACCCATCGCGACTATGCCCAGAGCGTGCGCCTGGTGACGGGCCACCTGAAAACCGGCAGCGAACTGGACTGGCATAATCTGGCCGCTGAAAAGCAGACTCTGGTCTTCTACATGGGGCTAAATCAGGCAGCCACGATTCAGGCGAAACTGCTGGAGCACGGCATGGAAGCAGATATGCCGGTCGCGCTGGTAGAAAACGGTACCGCCATTACGCAGCGCGTGGTCGATGGCGTACTGACGCAGCTGGGCGAGCTGGCGCAGCAGGTTGAAAGCCCGGCGCTGATCGTGGTGGGCCGCGTGGTAGCACTGCGTGAAAAACTGAACTGGTTCTCCAGCCACTAACGCACAATCTCTCTCCCGGGAGTAGTCTTGAAGCGGACTACTCCCTTCTTACCTCAGTCGATAACATACCGCCCGCGTAATGGAACTTTTCCATTTATTCCCTCGTGTTACATCCAATTTTTTGATTTTATTGACAAGGAATGCGTATGTTCAAACTGGCAAAAGCTGCCGTACTGGTCGGCCTGTTAACAACTCTGACGGCCTGCACCGGTCACGTTCAAAATACTAAAAATAATTGCAGCTACGATTACCTGCTGCATCCGGCAATCTCCATTTCGAAGATCATCGGCGGTTGCGGCCCGGCGGCACAGCAGTAAGCGTTTTTCAGGCGTAAAAAAACCGGGGATTTCCCGGTTTTTTTTCGTCAGTTTTGTCGGGTGGCGGCTCCGCCTTACCCGACCTACACGGTCCCGTAGGCCGGGTAAGCGTAAGCGCCACCCGGCAAAGCGGCTTAAGGTTTCGCCACAAACCCAATCGCCTCGTACACCGCTTTCAGGGTTTCGGAGGCGCGCGCGCTGGCTTTTTCCGCGCCCTCTTTCATCACTTTTTGCAGGAAAACTTCGTCGTTACGGTAACGGTGATAGCGCTCCTGCAACTCGGTCAGCATGCCGGAAACGGCGTCTGCCACTTCACCTTTCAGGTGGCCGTACATCTTGCCTTCAAAGTGTTTTTCCAGCTCAGGGATGCTCTGTCCGGTCACACCGGAGAGAATGTCCAGCAGGTTGGATACGCCCGCTTTGTTCTGCACGTCGTAGCGCACCACTGGCGGCTCGTCGGAGTCGGTCACCGCACGCTTGAGCTTTTTCACCACCGATTTCGGATCTTCCAGCAGGCCGATAACGTTGTTGCGGTTATCGTCAGACTTGGACATCTTTTTGGTCGGCTCCAGCAGCGACATCACGCGCGCGCCGGATTTCGGAATAAACGGCTCAGGCACTTTGAACACGTCGCCGTAAAGCGCATTGAAGCGCTGGGCGATATCGCGGCTCAGCTCCAGGTGCTGCTTCTGATCTTCGCCCACTGGTACCTGGTTGGTCTGGTACAGCAGAATATCTGCCGCCATCAGCACCGGATAATCAAACAGACCGGCGTTGATGTTTTCAGAGTAGCGCGCAGATTTATCCTTGAACTGGGTCATGCGGCTCAGCTCGCCGAAATAGGTGTAGCAGTTCAGCGCCCAGCCCAGCTGCGCGTGCTCTGGCACGTGAGACTGAACAAAAATGGTGCTCTTCTCGGGATCGATACCGCACGCCAGGTACAGCGACAGCGTATCGAGCGTCGCCTTGCGCAGCTTCTCGGGATCCTGACGCGCGGTGATAGCATGCAAATCCACGATGCAGTAAATGCAGTGGTAGTCATCCTGCATGCTCACCCACTGACGTAACGCACCCATGTAGTTACCAATGGTCAGTTCACCTGAAGGCTGTGCGCCACTAAAAACGATGGGCTTAGTCATTATTCAATTCCTGATGTTCACTGTGCGAGAGCCCGAGTGCGGGCAACAAATCATTGAAGTGGTCGAACACAACGTCCGGCTCACTCAGCGTAATGGCTTCACCGTAGTTGTAGCCGTAGGTCAACCCAACAGACGGGCAACCTGCCGCTCTGGCGGCCAGAATATCATTGCGGGAATCCCCGACAAAGAGCAGCTCCGCAGGCGCTAAGGATAATTTTCCTGCCACCAGCAATAGCGGTTCCGGATGCGGCTTTTTATTCTGCACGTCATCGCCGCCCACAATTACGGAGAAGTATTTCGCGATATCCAGCGCTTCCAGCAGAGGCGCAACGAACGGTGTTGGCTTGTTGGTCACCAGCCCCAGCGGGATGCCTTTCGCATGTAGCGCGCTCAGCGTTTCAGCGACATCCGGGAACAGGAAGCTGCCCTCTTCGACGGTCTCTTCGTAGAAACGGTCGAACAGTTTGCGCAGAATACGCTGCTGCTCATCCTGGGGAATATCCGCGTGGTCAACACTCGGTTTCCCTTGCGCGGAACGCTGAGAGGCACGTTCCTGACGAGCCCAGGTCAGCGCGCGCTCCATCAGCACGTCTGCACCGTTACCAATCCACCTCACGACGCGCTCTTCGCCCGCAACGGGGAGTTCAAGGGCATACAGCGCCTGATCGACGGCGCGGGTTAATCCTGGCGCGCTGTCGACCAGCGTGCCGTCGAGGTCAAATGCTACACCCCGAATAGCCTGCAATTTATCCATGACTTACCTTCGCCAGTTCACGGCGCATTTCATCAATGACTTTTTTGTAATCCGGTTGATCGAAGATGGCGGAGCCTGCGACGAACATATCCGCCCCTGCCGCCGCAATCTCACCGATGTTATTGACCTTCACGCCGCCGTCCACTTCCAGACGAATATCATAGCCAGACTCATCAATGCGGCGGCGCACTTCACGCAGCTTGTCGAGCGTCTGAGGAATAAACGACTGGCCGCCAAAGCCCGGGTTGACGGACATCAGCAGAATTACGTCCAGCTTGTCCATCACGTAGTCGAGATAGCTCAGCGGGGTCGCCGGGTTAAAGACCAGCCCCGCCTTACAGCCGTTCTCTTTGATCAGCTGTAGCGTGCGGTCAACGTGTTCGGAGGCTTCCGGGTGGAAAGTGATGATGCTGGCACCCGCCGCGGCGAAATCAGGCACGATGCGGTCAACCGGTTTCACCATCAGATGCACGTCAATGGGCGCGGTGATCCCGTAGTTACGCAGCGCTTTAAGCACCATAGGACCGATGGTCAGGTTGGGAACGTAGTGGTTATCCATAACGTCGAAATGGACGACATCCGCGCCAGCCGCGAGAGCTTTGGCAGTGTCTTCACCCAGGCGGGCAAAATCGGCCGACAGAATTGAGGGGGCAATCAAAAACTGTTTCATCCGCATCTCCTTGAAATGTGTTTACCGGCGGGCAAAGGCTCAGGGTCGATAAAGCGCCAGAAGTTCGTCCACCTTTTTACGTGTGCCGCCATTGCTACTAATGCTCCGCCGCACTTTTACCTGAAAATGCTTCGCGGCTTTGTACCATTCGCGCGTATCAGGCGTGTCGTGATTCGAAATTAACACCGGAATTCTTTTGCTGACCAGCTTTTCCGCCATCTCAGCCAGACGCGCCTGCTCGGCCGGGCTGAAGCTGTTGGTGTGGTAGGCGGTGAAATTTGCCGTGGCAGACAGCGGCGCGTAAGGCGGGTCGCAGTAGACCACCGAGTTTACGCCCGCCAGCTCCATGCACTCTTCATAGGAGAGACAGTAGAACTCGGCATTCTGCGCTTTTTCAGCAAAGTGATACAGCTCGTCCTGTGGGAAGTAGGGACGCTTATAGCGGCCAAACGGCACGTTAAACTCGCCACGCAGATTATACCGGCACAGACCGTTGTAACCATGGCGGTTGAGATAAAGAAACAACAGCGCGCGACGGAACGGATCCTGGCTTTGATTAAACTCAGCGCGGAACTGATAGTAGACGTCCGGGTTGTTGTTCTCTGGCGTAAACAGCTTCCGCGCCTCTTCCACATACTCATCGGTACGCAGTTTGACGATGTTATAGAGGCTGATAAGGTCGCTGTTGATATCCGCCAGGATATAACGAGAAAAATCGGTATTCAGGAACACCGATCCAGCACCCACGAAGGGCTCGATAAGACACTCGCCTTTCGGCAGGTGCTTTTTAATATCGTCGAGCAGGGGGTATTTCCCCCCTGCCCATTTAAGAAAAGCGCGATTTTTTTTCATGCTGACTAACTGATTACACCTTCTCCGGCTGTGGAGAAAGCTCCGACAGCATCCTGCGCTTTAAACATTACTTCAGATCGGCCTGCACCTGATGAATTGGCTTCGCCCACGGGTTTTTCGCCTGCACATCGGCAGGCAGCGTGGAGACGGCTCGTTTTGCTTCATCTTTTGAGGCATAAACTCCGCTTACCAGAACGTACCAAGGCTGTCCGTTACGGGTCGTCTGATAAACCACATAGTTTTTCAGATTCGATTTCTTCGCCCAGGCGTTGAGGTTGTCGTAGTTAGACGAACTGCTCAGCTGCAACGTGTAGTTGCTGGATGATGCGGATTTCAGAGAACCCACGTTACCCGTCGTTTTACCTGCCGCGGTGCTGGATGCGCTAGCGGTTGGCGTAGCAGCCGGTGCCGCAGTTGCAGCAGGCGCGGTTGTGGTCGCCGTTGCTTTAGGTGCAGCGGTTGCCGCAGGCGTTGGCGCTTTAACCGGTTGGCTCACCGCAGGTTTTGTCTGCGCTGGCGCTTTCGTTTCTGGCGCTTTTGCCACGGTCTGCGGTTTCGTCTCACGCTTCGGCTCAATCACAGCCTGCTTACGCTCCTGACGCGGCGCAGTCTGGGTATGGCGCGGTTTGGTTTCCGTTGCCGCCGTTTGCTGCTGGGCATTGCTGCCATGAACTGGCGCAACGGTGGCAGGTTCAGTAGGCAGCGTGGAGTTCACCACGGCAGCGTTAACCTGCTCCTGATTCTGCGGCTGCGTCAGCGCGTTATTCAGATCGCCCTGAACTTCAACACGCTGCTGGCCCTCCGGCGTAACAGGCGCCTGGCCCTGAGTTGGGGTCGCAGAGACGGGCGGCAGAGAGATATCCTGACCGGCGCTGGTGTTACCTGCGGTCTGCTCTGCGGAAGTGGTGCCCGGCGCTGGCTGAGCGCCATTCGCCTGGTTGCTCGCATCGTTACCAGACAGGTCGATGCTCTTCTCGGCAGACGCTGTCTGCTCGGTAGAATGGGTAGAAGGTGCTTTTAGCGCGGAACCAATGCCGACAATCAGCAATACCAGAACCAGAACGCCAAGGCCCATCATGATGTACTGACGGGAGGCCGGTTTTGCCGCTACCGCTTTTTTACGTTTGCGCGGACGACGTTCAACAGGCTGTTCATCCATTAACTCTTCTTCGGATTCATACTCCTCGTCTTCACGCTCATTTCGCGCGTTACGGCTACGCGAAGGGCGACGATCGTCTGCATCCAGATCGACATCGTCAAAGTTGATCTGCGGCTCGTTATCACGTTCTGAAGATTGACGAGAACGACCAGTACGACGATCGCTGGGATCGGGTTTCAGCTCGTCTTCTGGTTTGAATTCATCCATTTAACACCCCACTCAAAGGCTTCTGCCAACGACTCTGCATTTACCTGAAGCTAAAACGACCACCTGTTACAGCAGCCTGACCTTTCTAGTTGTTACGCCTGCTGACAATCAGCAATAGCGCCAAGTACGACTTCGTGCGGCACTCCGCCGCGCACTTCACTTTTCCCTATTGCAAGCGGGAGTACCAGACGCATCTCACCTGCCAATACTTTTTTATCGCGCATCATGTGGGGAAGGTACGCTTGCGCAGACATTTCCTGCGGACCACTCACCGGCAAGCCAGCACGTTTAAGCAACGTGATGATACGTGCTGTCTCTTCCGGCCTGAACTGCCCCAGACGTTCAGAGGCACGGGCCGCCATGACCATTCCGGCAGCGACAGCTTCACCGTGAAGCCAGTTACCGTAGCCCATTTCGGCTTCGATCGCATGACCAAACGTATGCCCCAGATTCAGTAAAGCACGTAAGCCGGTTTCACGCTCATCTGCGGCAACGACTTCTGCTTTCAGCTCACAGCACCGGCGAATACAGTAGGCCATTGCCTGCCCATCGAGGCGCAGCAGCGCATCCATATTCTCTTCCAGCCAGGTGAAGAACTCACCGTCAAGAATAATGCCGTATTTGATCACTTCTGCAAGGCCGGACGCCAGTTCGCGCGCTGGCAAGGTTTGCAGACAGTCGAGATCCACCACCACCGATGCAGGCTGGTAGAACGCGCCAATCATGTTTTTGCCGAGCGGATGGTTAACCGCCGTTTTACCGCCCACAGAAGAATCGACCTGTGAGAGCAACGTGGTTGGAATTTGAATAAAGCGCACACCGCGCTGGTAGCTGGCGGCTGCAAAACCGGTCAGATCGCCCACAACGCCGCCGCCCAGGGCAAGCAGTGTTGTATCACGACCGTGCGGTTTTTGCAGAAGTGCGGTAAAGACGGTATCCAGTACCGTCAGGCTTTTGTACTGCTCGCCATCGGGCAGAATCACACTGTCGACCTTCACGCCCGCCTGCTCAAGCAGGTGGCGTACACGGTCGAGATAAAGCGGAGCCAGCGTCTCGTTGGTGACCAGCATCGCCTGATCACCCGCTTTCAGTGGTAAGAAGGAAGCTGGATCGTTAAACAAACCAGCCGCGATGGTGATAGGGTAACTACGTTCCCCGAGAGTAACTGTAATCCTCTCCATGACGCGACATCCACCTTAAATGCTTTTACCCGCAGGCGAGTGTATATAAAGCCAGAATCAGTTGCTTTCCAGCATATGAATAATCTGGTTTGCAACCACTTTAGCGCTTTGATCGTCAGTACGAATGGTCACATCAGCAATCTCTTCGTACAGAGGATTGCGTTCATCGGCCAAAGCTTCCAGAACTTCACGTGGCGGTGTTTCAACCTGCAACAACGGGCGCTTTTTATCACGCTGCGTGCGTGCCAGCTGTTTTTCGATGGTCGTCTCAAGATAGACCACTACGCCACGGGCGGAGAGACGGTTGCGGGTTTCGCGAGATTTTACAGAGCCGCCGCCTGTTGCCAGCACAATGCCCTGTTTTTCCGTGAGTTCGTTGATCACTTTTTCTTCTCGGTCACGGAAACCTTCTTCGCCTTCTACGTCGAAGACCCAGCCCACATCCGCTCCGGTTCGTTTCTCAATCTCTTGATCAGAATCGTAAAATTCCATATTGAGTTGTTGAGCTAACTGACGCCCAATAGTGCTTTTGCCGGCACCCATAGGCCCAACCAGAAAGATATTGCGTTTCTCTGCCATTTTTTCGGTACTACTAAGACTATTCGTTAATGGTAATCCCCGCTGCGCAGACACCCGGCGTAGCAGGACATGAACTGAAACCTCATTTGCAATAGAGCGAGAGTCAGACGAAAAATTATCTCAATACTCCGGCTTGTTTGGCAACTGATTAAATCACCGTTCCCGGCGCATAAGGAAATAAGACGTAAGTCCAACTCAAATCGGTACTCCTTGTATGCTAATTCATGCCCCACGTCAAACATCTGCAACAAACTGAATGCAAAATCATTGCGGGGATCGTTACCCATTAATGAATACTGACCAGACGTGGCGTGATAAACACCACTAACTCGCGCCGTTCGTTATCTTTTCCGTCATGGCGGAACAACTGACCCAGCCACGGAATGTTGCCCAGCACGGGCACGCTGTCGCGTCCGGTTTTATTCTTTTGCGAAAAGATCCCGCCCAGCGCGAGCGTTTCCCCACTTTTTACCTCTACCTGCGTTTCGATCTCCTGCTTATCAATCGCCAGCGTTTCGCCGTCCGCCTGTTGCAGCACCTGGCCAGGCATATTTTCACTGATATGCAGCTTCAGACGAACGCGGCCGCCCGGGAGCACCACCGGCGTGACCTCCATGCCTAATACCGCCTCTTTAAACTCAACGGAGGTCGCCCCGCTTTCGCCGCTGGAAACCTGATACGGGATTTCGCTGCCCTGCTTGATGCTGGCCGGCTGCATGTGCGACGCCAGTAGCCGCGGGCTGGCGATGATATCCACCTGCTGCTTTTGCTCAAGCGCCGACAACTCAAGATCCAGCATCCTGCCGTTGATGCGCCCGATATTAAACCCAACGTGTGTGGTTGCACTGGCCACCGACAGGTCAGCGCCCAACGTCGTGACCTGACCCACCTTACCGGCCTCCGTTGCGTCAGCGAGGTTCCATTTCACCCCCAGTTCACGCAGGCTTTTTTCACTAATGGTCACAATCTGCGCCGCCAGTTCTACCTGCTCGACGGGCAGATCCATCTGCGCTGCCCAGCGCTGGAGCATATCCACCACCGACTTGTTATCCCTGACCAGGAGACGGTTGGTGCGCTTGTCGACGGAGAGACTGCCTTTCGGGCTTAAGAGCTTTTCCGCCGCTTTTTGCAATTCGGCCGCATCCGCATAAGCAAACGGAATGCTGTGAGAGAGCAGCGGAGCGTCGAGCAGACGCTGGGCCCGCTCCTGCTCTTTACGCGTCTGTTGCTCCCGCTGCCAGGCCGCCGTATGCACATAAAAAATGCCGCCCTCTTCCCGCAATACCAGCCCGGCACTGTTCACTACCGTCTGAAGCGCCTGCCTCCAGGGCACCCGCGTTAGATTCAGCGAAAGCGAACCGCTGACATCCGGCGACACCACCAGATTGCGATCCTCCTGCGCTACCATCGCCTGTAATACCTGCACCACCGGGACATCATCCACCAGCAGGGTGACCGGTTTTGGCGTCGCGGCCCACAGGGGCTGGCTGAGTGCCGCCAGTAACAGCCCTATCCATATCTTCACTTTTTTTCGTTCCTTCTCGCTGCCATGTCCATCGTTTCGGCTCGCACATCTCGCCGACATCAACGGTCAGTTGTTGTGTATCTATCGCACTCACCCGCCAGCCTGGCGGTAACCGCATCTGCGTTTTTACCCGGTGCCAGCGGTTCTGCCCGTCCTGCATAAGGCCGATATCCCTGCTGCCGCTGACTACTCCCTGATACCGCCACTGGCTGAGTTGCCCTGCTGCGCAACGCTCTTCCGGCACGGAGAAGGGATCCCGCATCCCGGTCAGGAAAAGCGGAGAAAGCAGGATCAGCAAACGGGTTTTACTGCGCATGACCGATCTCCAGTTGCAGGCTAAGGCGTAGCTGTTTTCCCTGTGGGGTGATGGAAAACGCGCTCACCCGCACGTTCTCAAGCGCCAGCCGGGAAAAGAGCGCCGGAACTGCGCCCCACAAAGCATCCAGCGCCAGCTCTCCCCCACTCTGCTGCGGTTTCCAGTACACCAGCCTTGCGTCCTCACGCTGAAATGCCAGCGGAGAAAAGGGCTGCACCGGCTTCACTTGCGTAACCACAGGTCGCCGCCCGGCCTTCGGCCACAGCGAGGCGTTGATTCGCTTCGCACTGCTGGCCTGCACCTGAATATCGGCGTAGCACAGAGCAGCGGGTCTGAGCAGCGCTCCCCAAATCGCAAACGCAACGATCCCCGACGCGATCAACCAGCAAAGGACGCGCCGGGAAGGACGTGCATCTGTCCAGCGTTGATACCAGATGCCCACTGGCTACCTCCGGCTATGCAGTTGAAAAGAGAACATCCATCGCCCCTGGCTATCCTGTTGCAATTCGCCTGCCGGTCCGGGGTTAAACCCCGTCACCCTTTTCAGCGCATCGGTCATGGCGGAGAGCGTCGGGAGTGAGGTGGTATAGCCCGTCAGGATCAGCGAGGGTGGCTGATAACGCAGCGCCGTCAGCCACGCCTGCCGGGGCATTGCACTGGCAAGGGATTCAAGCGCGGGTTGCCATGCCACCGTCTCAGGCGGCTGCGAAAGGGGTTCCAGCCCCGCAGACTGCGGCTGACGGGCTTTCAATACCTTCTGCACCGCACGCGTTCCCGCCAGATCGCTCTGCAACGCCTGTGACGCGAGAGTCTGCGTCGCCCGAAGGCTGACGCCTCCCGCCAGCATCACCAACAATGAGGCGGTAAACAGCAGCCCCCAAAAACGCAGGCGCTGATTACGTTGCTGCCGACGCCAGGGTAAAAGATTGGGCATGCTCATTACGGCGCCTCGCTCATGGCCAGCGCCAGGGCGACGGTGTAATCAGCACCACATTCTGGCAACGGCGGCTGACACAGCGTCACCGCTTCCCACGGATCGCGGGCAGCATCAAACACGGCGATATCAGAAGGAGAAAGTGCAAGCAGCGCCGCCAGCTCATTCACCGTCGCCGCTTCTGTGGTGTAGCGCCGCCCCCACTGGTGACGCATCGCCCACAGCCACTGGTGTTTATCCCTCCAGGCTACGCACCGGACGGGGGCAACAGCAGAGAGAAGATTAGCCAGTGCGCCGGCATCCGGGACGATTGCGGCCAGGCGCAAACGCAGCGCTTTCGCCAGCGACAACAGGGTATCGACCTCTCTGTTTTGCGCGGCGGTAACCTGAAAAGTGTTGCTGAACGTATCCTGCGCGTAGTCAAAGCAGAGCGTATCGGGAGGCATCTCCAGCTCACGCGCTAATGCGGCGCCTACCCAGGTGAGCTGTTCGCTGTCACGCAAGGTAACGGATGGACGGGGCAACGCGCGTTGCAGAACGCGCGTTGCCGGAAATGAGAGAAATACCCGATGCGAGTGCGGCAATGTTTTCCGCCAGCCACGTAATGCGTTAACCAGTTGTTCTGGCTTAAGTATTTTGCCTTCACCCATAACCCCGTCCGACAGCGGCACCGCCCACCAGCGCCGTAAACGCCAGCCGGCCCGCTCTCTGGTCAGCGCCACGGCAATCACCTTATCCTGTTGAATATGAACGCCTGTTTGCCACGTTTTAAAAGCCATACTTCACGATCTCCTTATCGCCCGTCGGAGTGACGGCTATATCAATGAATCAGGCTTGCCTTTATACTACCGCGCGATTGTTTAGAAACTGCCCAGGCTAAACCAAATGGGAAATCTCCGGTGAAGTTCGTAAAGTATTTATTGATCCTTGCAGTCTGTTGCATTCTGCTGGGAGCAGGCTCGATTATTGGTTTGTACAAATATGTCGAGCCGCAACTCCCTGATGTCGCCACACTTCGTGATGTGCGGCTTCAGATCCCTATGCAGGTCTATAGCGCCGATGGTGAACTGATGGCGCAATACGGCGAGAAACGTCGTATCCCACTGACCTTAAATCAAATTCCACCCGTGATGGTGAAGGCTTTTATCGCCACCGAGGACAGCCGTTTTTACGAGCACCACGGTGTCGATCCGGTCGGTATTTTCCGTGCGGCAAGCGTGGCGCTGTTCTCCGGTCATGCCTCTCAGGGGGCAAGTACCATTACCCAGCAGCTGGCGCGTAACTTCTTCCTCAGCCCGGAAAAGACGCTGATACGTAAGATCAAAGAAGTATTCCTCGCGATCCGCATTGAGCAACTGCTGAGCAAAGACGAGATCCTTGAGCTTTACCTCAACAAGATCTATCTGGGCTACCGCGCCTATGGCGTAGGGGCTGCGGCTCAGGTCTATTTCGGTAAGTCGATCGATCAGCTCACGCTGAGCGAAATGGCGACCATTGCCGGCCTGCCAAAAGCGCCATCAACGTTTAACCCGCTCTACTCGCTGGACCGCGCCACCGCGCGCCGTAACGTTGTGCTATCGCGTATGTTGAGCGAAGGCTACATCAGCCAGGATGAGTACGATCGGGCACGCAGCGATGTGATTGATGCCAATTACCATGCACCGGAAATTGCTTTCTCATCGCCGTATCTGACGGAAATGGTTCGCCAGGAGATGGTACGCCGCTACGGCGACAAAGCATATGAAGACGGCTATCGCGTTTACACCACCGTGACCCGCAAGGTGCAGCAGGCTGCCCAGCAGGCGGTGCGTAATAACGTGATGGATTACGATATGCGTCACGGCTATCGCGGCCCGTCCAACGTGCTGTGGAGAGTGGGCGAAGGCGCATGGGACAGCAAAAAAATTACTGATTCCCTGAAAGCGCTGCCGACCTATGGCCCGCTGCGTCCGGCGGTGGTCACCCAGGCCGATCCGCAGGAAGCGGTGGCGATGATGGCCGATGGTACATCCGTTTCGCTGCGTATGGAGGGTATCCGCTGGGCGCGTCCGTACCGTTCTGACACCCTTCAGGGGCCTACTCCACGTAAAGTGACGGATGTGGTACAAACCGGACAACAAATCTGGGTGCGTCAGGTAGGCGATGCCTGGTGGCTGGCACAGGTGCCGGACGTCAACTCTGCCCTGGTCTCCATCAATCCGCAGAACGGTGCCGTGATGGCGCTGGTTGGCGGGTTCGATTTCAACCAGAGCAAATTTAACCGCGCAACCCAGGCGCTGCGTCAGGTCGGTTCGAACATCAAACCGTTCCTGTATACCGCGGCGATGGACAAGGGGCTAACGCTCGCCAGCATTCTCAACGACGTGCCAATTTCCCGATGGGATGCCGGTGCGGGCTCTGACTGGCAGCCGAAGAACTCTCCGGCGCAATACGCTGGCCCTATCCGTCTGCGTCAGGGCCTTGGCCAGTCGAAGAACGTGGTCATGGTTCGCGCGATGCGTGCGATGGGCGTTGATTATGCGGCAGAGTATCTGCAACGCTTCGGCTTCCCGGCGCAAAACATCGTTCATACCGAATCTTTGGCGCTCGGCTCCGCGTCCTTCACGCCGCTCCAGGTCGCACGTGGCTACTCGGTAATGGCAAACGGCGGCTTCCTGGTCGATCCGTATTTCATCAGCAAAATCGAGAACGATCAGGGCGGCGTACTGTTTGAAGCGAAGCCGAAAATTGCCTGCCCTGAATGCGATATTCCGGTGATTTACGGCGACACGCCAAAATCCAATGTCCTTGAAAACAAGGATATGGAAGATGTTGCCATCTCTCAGGAACGTCAGAATCTGGCGGTGCCGCAGCCTCAGCTGGAACAGGCCAATCAGGCGCTGGTCGCCCAGAGTGGCGCGCAGGAGTATGCTCCACACGTGATCAGCACGCCGCTGTCGTTCCTGATTAAGAGCGCGCTGAACACCAACATCTTTGGCGAACCGGGCTGGCAAGGCACCGGCTGGCGAGCGGGCCGCGATTTGCAGCGCCGCGACATCGGCGGCAAAACAGGCACAACCAACAGCTCAAAAGATGCCTGGTTCTCAGGTTATGGCCCGGGCGTTGTCACCTCGGTCTGGATTGGTTTTGACGATCACCGCCGCACTCTGGGGCGCACAACCGCTTCTGGCGCAATTAAAGATCAGATTTCCGGTTACGAGGGTGGGGCTAAGAGTGCGCAACCGGCCTGGGATGCTTACATGAAGGCCGCTCTCGAGGGCGTGCCGGAGCAGCCGCTAACGCCTCCGCCGGGCATTGTCACGATCAATATTGACCGCAGCACCGGACAGCTCGCGAATGGCGGCAACAGCCGTGCCGAGTATTTCATCGAGGGTACGCAGCCAACCACGCAGGCGGTGCATGAGGTGGGTACCGAAATCATTGATAACGGCGAAACGCACGAACTGTTCTGACGCCAACAAAAAAGCCGGGCGGTGGCGACGCCTGTCCCGGCCTACAGCGTAATGCAAAACGGCAACCATCGGTTGCCGTTTTTACGGGTGGCGCTACAAACGCCCCTGCCCCTTCAGCCACTCCCGCACCAGGAAAAGTGCGCTCACGTTGCGTGCCTCGTTAAAGTCAGGATCTTCCAGCAAATCCATCAGGTGGGCCAGCGGCCAGCGAACCTGCGGCAGCGGTTCCGGCTCGTCTCCTTCCAGCGATTCAGGATAGAGATCTTCCGCGACAACAATGTTCATTTTGCTGGAGAAATAGGACGGCGCCATGCTCAGCTTTTTCAGGAACGTCAGCTCTTTCGCGCCAAAGCCGACCTCTTCTTTCAGCTCCCGGTTTGCCGCTTCAAACACCGTTTCGCCCGGATCGATCAGTCCTTTGGAGAAGCCCAGCTCGTAGGATTCTGTGCCCACGGCGTATTCACGAATGAGGATCAGGTGCTCGTCGACGATAGGCACTATCATCACCGCTTCACGCGAGGAGGGGCGCATACGCTCATAAACACGACGCACACCGTTGCTGAACTCCAGATCCACGCTTTCAACATTAAACAGACGCGATTTTGCGACGGTTTCAACATTCAGAATGGTGGGCTTTTGTAAGGGTTTGGTCATCTTGACGGGTCTTTGCTGGGTGAACTGGCTTTATTGTGCGATACGCCGCACGGTTTCGGCAATGTCAATTGCTCTTTATTTACATTTATGCAACGTAACTGTAGGCAATTCTCATTTCAAAACAAATGTCAAGAGGTTGAAAAGTTTCCAGGAATTTGCTGATATCGCGCCGGAACAGGCTTTGTTATCATTACCGGTCACTGGGATGCGCGTCAACATGCTCAAGTTAGACTCCATACTTGCCGATAGCCGACCACAGAATCTCATTCATTGTACAAAAGGTGCGACTGACAACACCTGTAAGAAGATAAGTAAGATGGGGAAAGCATGAGCACCATTTTGATTTTTCTCGCTGCTGTGCTGGCCTGCGCGTCGATTGCGGTGTGGGTATTCAGGCGCCGCGTACATCGCCGTTATCGGCTGCCCTTTTTGAACGCGTTTGCCGGGGCAAACACGCGCAAGCTTTCGCCAGAGGAACGCAGCACCGTTGAGCAGTATCTCGACACGCTGAACCGATCCCGGCTTTCGCCTGGCCCTACCGGCGCCAGCGCCGCCCCCGTATCGCTCAACCTTAACGCACAAAGCGACACCGTTTTGTGCGTAACGCGCTCTATTACCCGCTACGGCATCACAACCGACGATCCCAACAAATGGCGTTACTATCTCGACTCTGTTGAAGTGCACCTGCCTCCCTTCTGGGAGCAGTATATCAACGACGAAAACAGCGTCGAGCTCATCCATACCGATACGCTGCCGCTGGTTATCTCCCTTAATGGTCATACTCTGAGCGAATATGTTCAGGAAGCGCCACGTTTTGCGCTGGAACGCGCGAGCGGAACGCAGGCCTCTATTCGTGGTGAAGAGACAGAGCAGATTGAACTGCTCAACATCCGCCAGGAAACGCATGAAGAGTACGTCCTGAGCCGCCCGGATGGTATTCGCGAAGCGGTGCTGATTGTCGTCTCGTTCCTGCTCTTTTTCATCTGCCTGCTGACGCCGGACGTGTTTGTTCCGTGGCTCGCGGGCGGCGCAGTACTGCTTCTGGCCGCCGGGCTGTGGGGCATATTTGCCCCGCCGGCAAAAACGTCATTACGCGAAATTCACTGCCTGCGCGGAACCCCAAAACGCTGGGGACTGTTCGGCGAAAACGATCAGGAACATATCAACAATATCTCGCTCGGGATCATCGATCTCATCTATCCGCGCCACTGGCAGCCGTGGATTGCGCAGGACCTGGGCCACAAAACGGATATTGATATCTATCTCGACCGCCACGTTGTACGCCAGGGACGTTACTTATCCCTGCACGACGAAGTAAAAAACTTCCCGCTTCAGCACTGGCTTCGCAGCGCGGTGATTGCCGGTGGCGCCGCGTTAATCTTCCTCATGCTGCTGCTTTTCGTGCCGCTGGATATGCCGATTAAATTTACCCTGTCATGGATCAAAGGGGCGCAAACCGTGGAAGCCACCAGCGTACAGCAGCTCGAAGAAGCGGGTGTACGCGTGGGGGATACGTTGCGGCTGAAAGGCACCGGGATGTGTAATATCCACTCACCGGGCGCCTGGAACACGCGCCAGAACTCGCCGTTCGCGCCGTTCGACTGCTCTCAGATCATCTGGAATGACGCCTCTCCGCTGCCGCTTCCGGAATCGGATGTGGTCAATAAGGCCACCGCGCTCACCCAGACGATTAATCGCCAGCTCCATCCAAAACCGGATGATGATTCTCGCGTCAGCCCTGCCCTGCGTTCGGCCATTCAGAAGTCCGGCATGGTGCTGCTGGATGACTTTGGCGAAATCGTCCTGAAAACAGAAGATCTCTGCTCAGCTCAGGATGACTGTATCCGGCTGAAGAACGCGCTGGTCAACCTCGGCAACAGCAAAGACTGGGACGCGCTGGTGAAACGCGCCGAAGCGGGACGCCTCGATGGTGTGAATGTGCTTTTGCGTCCGGTCAGCGCCGAGTCGCTGGATAACCTGGTGGCGACCTCTACCGCCCCCTTCGTGATGCGTGAAACCACCCGTGCCGCCCAGGCGCTTAACAGCCCGGCGCCTGGCGGTTTTGTGATTGCCAGCGATGAAGGCAGCGACCTGGTGGATCAACCCTATCCGCAGGTTTCGCTGTATGACTATCCAGCCCAGGAGCAGTGGAGCGAATTCCAGCGTCTGGCGCAGATGCTGATGCAGACGCCATTCAGCGCGGAAGGGATCGTCACTACCCTCTTTACCGATGCCAACGGCACGCGTCATATTGGCCTGCACCGTATGCCTGATAGCGCTGGCCTGTGGCGCTATGTAGGGACATCCCTGCTGCTGATTGCGATGCTGGCGTGTATTATCTGGAACGGTTATCAGGCCGTACGCCGCTATCAGCGCTCCCGCACGCGACTGGCAGAAATCCAGGCCTACTACGAAAATTGCCTAAACCCGAAACTGATCTCCTCTTCTGAGAGCCTGATCGGATAACGTCCCTGCGCGACAAGTTGTGCTACCCTGTCGCGCACGTTTCTTCTGGCTGGAGTTCCCCCTTATGCATCTTAATATCGACTGGCAGGCGGTCGATACCGTCCTGCTTGATATGGACGGCACGCTGCTTGATCTCGCCTTTGATAACTATTTCTGGCAAAAGCTGGTTCCGGAAACGTACGGTGAACAGCAGGGGATCTCCCCGGCGGAAGCGCAGGAATTCATTCGTTCGCAATATAGCGCGGTGCAGCATACGCTAAACTGGTACTGTCTTGACTACTGGAGCGAGCGACTCGGTCTGGATATTTGTGCCATGACCACCGCCCAGGGCGCACGCGCCGTTCTGCGCGAAGATACTGTCCCGTTCCTGGACGCGCTGAAAGCCTGCGGTAAGCGCCGTATTTTGCTGACAAATGCGCATCCCCATAACCTGGCCGTGAAGCTGGAACATACCGGTCTTGCTTCGCACCTTGATTTATTGCTTTCCACCCACACATTTGGTTATCCGAAAGAGGATCAGCGGTTGTGGCATGCCGTGGTGGAAGAGACCGGTTTACAGCCGGAACGCACGCTGTTCATTGACGACAGCGAGCCGATTCTGGATTCTGCGGCCGCTTTTGGCATTCGCTATTGTCTGGGCGTGACCAATCCTGATTCCGGCCTGGCTGAAAAAAGCTATCTGCGACATCCGGAGCTGAACGACTATCGCCGGATGATCCCCTCACTCACCGTGAAGGAGACGCCATGAAAGAAAAACCCTCTGATGGGGTAAGACTGGATAAATGGCTGTGGGCCGCCCGTTTTTACAAAACGCGCGCCCTTGCCCGTGAAATGGTTGACGGCGGAAAGGTGCATTACAACGGTCAGCGCAGCAAACCGAGCAAGCTGGTTGAACTGAATGCCACGTTAACGCTTCGCCAGGGCAACGATGAGAAAACGGTGGTGGTGAAAGCCATTACCGAACAGCGGCGGCCCGCAACCGAAGCCGTTTTGCTGTATGAAGAGACGGCCGAAAGCATAGAGAAGCGCGAGAAAACCGCGCTGGCGCGCAAAATGAACGCGCTGACGATGCCTCACCCGGACCGGCGACCGGATAAAAAAGAGCGCCGCGATCTGATGAAATTTAAACACGGTGAGAGCGAGTAACCCTCACCTGCATGAGAGATGAAAATGGCCCAACACGACCAATTACACCGCTATCTGTTTGAACAATTCGCCGTGCGCGGCGAGCTGGTCACCGTATCCGAAACCTGGAAACAGATTCTGGAAAACCACAACTACCCGCTGCCGGTAAAAACCCTGTTGGGCGAACTGCTGGTTGCCACCAGCCTGCTGACCGCCACGCTGAAGTTTGCTGGCGATATTACCGTCCAGTTGCAGGGCGATGGCCCAATGTCGCTGGCGGTGATCAACGGCAATAACCAGCAGCAGATGCGCGGCGTGGCGCGCGTTCAGGGCGATATCCCTGAAAATGCGGATCTGAAAACGCTGGTCGGTAACGGCTACCTGGTCATCACGATTTCGCCTGAAGAGGGGGAACGCTATCAGGGCGTTGTCGGTCTGGAAGGCGATACGCTTGCCGCCTGCCTGGAAGATTACTTCATGCGTTCCGAACAGCTGCCAACCCGTCTGTTCATCCGCACCGGTGAAGTGGATGGACAGCCTGCTGCCGGCGGTATGCTGCTTCAGGTTCTGCCTGCGCAGGATGCGCAGACCAATGATTTCGAACATCTGGCAACGCTGACGGAAACCATCAAAGCGGAAGAGCTGTTCACCCTGTCGGCGACCGACGTGCTGTGGCGTCTCTACCACGAAGAAGAAGTGACGGTTTACGATCCGCAGGCGGTGGAATTTAAGTGCACCTGCTCCCGCGAGCGTTGTGCTGGCGCCCTGAAAACGCTGCCGGATGAAGAGATCGACAGCATCATGGCGGAAGACGGTGAAATCGATATGCACTGTGACTACTGCGGTACGCACTACGTGTTCAATTCGATGGATATCGCGGAGATCCGCAATAACGCCTCTCCGGCGGATCCGCAGGTTCACTAAGCTCTGAGCCTGTTGCCCGGCGGCGCTACGCTTGCACGGGCCTACAATGAATTGTGCAATTTTTTGATATGATTGCTAATTGTAGGCCGGGTAAGCGTAGCGCCACCCGGCAAGAAAGAGCACTAACGCCGCTGCGCATTATTGTAACTGTCGTAGCTCATATCGACACGCTCCCCAAAAATCTCAATATCCGCCCAGGGCTTCACGACAGATTTCACTTTCCTCTGCCTTAATGCGCGGTCAAGTTCTTCTCTGGTCAATGCCTCCGGCATTTTCCACGCGTCCCCGGCGATCCTCCAGCCCGTGTTGGTTTGTGTGTAAGCCACGATCGTGCGATCGGTAAATTGAAATAGCACGGCTTCAGGCTTGCCGTCGTCGTTAAGATCCAGCGGCATGAGTAAACAGTTACTCTGGGCGCTATCGCAGCTCTCAAAGCGATACTGATTGCTGAGCATGGCTTGCCACAATGCCTTATCAGGACGAGCCATTCCCGGTGCGAGCTGGACCTGTTTTTCCAGCATCGCGGCGGTCATCTTACCTGCTCCGCCAGCGTTCCTGGAGAGAAGACCATTTATTTCACGCTGGCGCAAAAACCGACCGCCCAGACCAGCGCCACGATGGTTATCAATACCCCGTACAGACGCTCGGGTGACCAGCCGTATTGCGAAATGCGTAGCCACAGCGCCCACCCCGCCAGAACCGGGTACGCGGGTACGATAGCCACAGCAAGGCGAATCATCCCTCGCAGCGGGGCATAGTAAGGCAGCGTTTGACGCTGTGGATGCCACACTATCGTCACCAGGAATAACAGCAGCAGCGCTAAGGTGGTCAGCAAGCCCGCGGCGGATATTCTGGCTGAAATGGATTCAAAGCCGACAAAAGGCAACGCGCCAATAAAGAGCAGCGCCAGCGCCGCCATCAGGGGAAGCAGACCGGTGGCGATGAGGGTCAGCAGATTTTGCAGGGCAAGGATTAACCTTACCTGCATACGCGTGAGCACGGCCGCACTGGCTGAAACCACGCCAATCGCCACTGAAATAAATCCGTCAGAATGAAAGAAAAGCCGATCAAAAAAGCCGATGCCGATAAGTTCGAAAAGCTCGGCCCAGAGGAAAAGCACCAGCCAGAAGAGACCATTCGAAACAAAAATAATGAGCAGCGTCAGCGCGTTATGCCAGTTTCGTTGATAAAAGTCGCTGTAGAACGAGGTAGTCGGGACGGGATCCAGACGCCGCTGAAGCCATGGCAACACGAACAGCGTCATCAGCAGCAGATGAAAGCCGAAAACGAGCATCTCATCTCTGAGATTCCAGCTTTCGAGTCCTGCAACGCTCCACTTAAGCCAGCCGCCCATACCCGCGACTGCCGCGCCGATCATCCCGAGTGACAGCCACAAAAATGGCTTTCTGAATGACGTCATGGCAAGAGACAACGTGGTTGTCATTACCACGGTGGCAGGTACTACACACATCAGCCACAGCGTATCCGATGGCAATTTTGCGTACTCGATATACCACGTAATTACATAGCAAATTACGCCCTGTAGAGCCCCCGCCAGCACGACGGCTACGCGCGTTGAAGGAGATAACGTCTCACGGTTTTCCATTTCTCATCCCTTGTTCATGAAAAAACTATTGTCTCATCAAGGCAAAACTCTGGCCCCCACCTCAAACTCTGAAAATAGCTGACCCAAGAGACCTGAATCGTTTTCCCAATGTAACTCTTACGTAATTTTCTTTCATGTATGCGATTACATTCACATTCTTCTGGATAAATTCACCAGAGATTAACCTTTTAAGAACATTTTCCCCAACCAAAAAGCGATTCCTGCGATAATCTGCCCGCCCTGTGACTGGAGTCGCAGCGTTTTCCGTTAGTAAGGGTTTTGACCAGATACGTAAATCTATGAGCCCCGTCGCGGTTAACATCCCCAGAAAAACCCTACAATTTCAGGCAGTACATATTGGCTAAGGAGCAGTGATATGCGTGTTAATGGTTTAACCCCGCAAGATCTCAAGGCTTATGGTATTCACGACGTCCAGGAAGTGGTCTACAACCCCGATTACGATACGCTGTATCAGGAAGAGCTCAATCCGGCACTGGAAGGGTACGAGCGAGGTGTGTTGACGAATCTTGGTGCTATCGCCGTCGATACCGGTATTTTTACCGGCCGTTCGCCGAAAGATAAATACATCGTCCGAGATGATACCACCCGCGATACGCTGTGGTGGGCCGATAAAGGCAAAGGGAAGAACGATAACAAACCGCTCTCTCCTGAAACCTGGCAGCATCTGAAAGGGCTCGTCACCCATCAGCTTTCCGGCAAGCGTCTGTTCATCGTCGATGCTTTCTGCGGCGCTAACGCCGACACCCGTCTCTCCGTTCGGTTTATCACTGAAGTGGCCTGGCAGGCGCATTTCGTGAAGAACATGTTCATTCGTCCGACCGATGAAGAACTGCAAAACTTCACCCCTGACTTTATCGTGATGAACGGCGCGAAATGCACCAACCCGCAGTGGAAAGAGCAGGGTCTGAACTCCGAAAACTTCATCGCCTTCAACCTGACCGAGCGTATCCAGCTGATCGGCGGTACCTGGTACGGCGGCGAAATGAAGAAAGGGATGTTCTCGGTCATGAACTACCTGCTCCCGCTGCGCGGTATCGCCTCCATGCACTGCTCGGCGAACGTCGGTGAAAAAGGTGACGTGGCGGTGTTCTTCGGCCTTTCCGGCACCGGTAAAACGACGCTGTCCACCGATCCAAAACGTCGTCTGATTGGCGACGACGAGCACGGCTGGGACGACGACGGTGTGTTTAACTTTGAAGGCGGCTGCTACGCGAAAACCATTCGCCTGTCTGAAGAGGCAGAGCCGGATATCTACCACGCGATTCGCCGCGATGCGCTGCTGGAAAACGTCACCGTGCGTGCCGATGGCTCTGTCGACTTCGACGATGCGTCCAAAACCGAAAACACCCGCGTCTCTTACCCGATTTACCACATCGACAACATCGTGAAGCCGGTGTCGAAGGCGGGCCACGCCACGAAGGTGATTTTCCTGACCGCGGACGCGTTCGGCGTGTTGCCGCCAGTTTCCCGCCTGACCGCCAGCCAGACGCAGTACCATTTCCTCTCCGGCTTTACCGCTAAGCTGGCGGGTACCGAGCGCGGTGTGACCGAGCCAACCCCAACCTTCTCCGCCTGCTTCGGCGCGGCGTTCCTGTCGCTGCACCCGACGCAGTACGCGGAAGTGCTGGTGAAACGCATGCAGGCATCCGGCGCACAGGCGTACCTGGTGAACACCGGCTGGAACGGGACGGGCAAACGTATCTCCATCAAAGATACACGCGCCATCATCGACGCGATTCTGGATGGTTCATTGGATAACGCCGAGACCTTTACGCTGCCGATGTTCAATCTGGCGATCCCAACAGAGCTGCCTGGCGTGGATACGCGTATCCTCGATCCGCGTAACACCTACGGTTCACCGGAACAGTGGCGCGAGAAGGCAGAATCGCTGGCGAAACTGTTTATCGAAAACTTCGAGAAGTATACCGACACCCCGGCGGGTGCTGCGCTGGTGAGTGCGGGACCAAGGTAAAAGCAAAAAGGCAACGAAAGTTGCCTTTTTAATGTTTTCTCCCTCTCCCCGTGGGCTGAGGGATCCCCAGTAATTTTTTTATGCAGAAGCAATAAAGTTGCTTTCTAAATGACTGAGGGCTGTCAGCGATGCCCTGGTCCGGCTGTAAATCGCTGAGGCGTTTCCTGCAGGCCGGGGCGAGGCGCAGGGATGCGCCGAGAGGGCGGCTTTACAGGGACGTTGCATCCGCCCGTACCCGATAAGCCGGAAGGAATAAGCCGAGGGCACCGCGAAGCGGCGATTTACCGCCGGGAGCCCGGGTCGCCAGGGTGGTGGCGACTGAGCCACCCTGGCACGTTCACCGGTCATGTCGTTACAGAGTAGCAAGGAACATAAAGTGAACGGAATGACCACCACCGCCGTATATTCCCCTCACCCTAACCCTCTCCCCGGAGGAGCGAGGGGATTGCTCAGTGCTCGCATTAATTTGTGGGGAACCCTCAGCCCCGTGGGAGAGGGCCGGGGTGAGGGCATCAGGCCCCACCCTTTTTTAACTCTCTTTCACCTGCCCCCGTAAAACCGGCACCGGTAACCATGCGCGAATGCTCAAACCACCCCGTTCGCTGGTGCCAATTTCCAGCAGTCCGTTATGGTTATCAACAATACGCTGCACAATCGCCAGGCCTAAGCCGGTTCCGCTGGTGCTGCGCGCGCTGTCGCCGCGCACAAACGGCTGGAACAGGTGCTTACGCTGCTCAGGCTTGATGCCCGGGCCATCGTCTTCCACCTGGAACCAGGCGCGGTTGAGTTCCGTACCGCTGCTGACTTTGATCCAACCGTTGCCGTAGCGCGCCGCGTTGACCACCATATTCGCCACCGCGCGTTTGATGGAGAGCGGGTGCATACGTACCTGAATCTCGCCCGCCTGAAGGTCGGTCGCAATTTCACGTTCATAACCGCTTTCGGCAGCAACAACTTCGCCCAGAACCGCGTTCAGATCCGCCATCTCCATCGGCATCTCCTGCCCGGTACGCAGGTAGTCGATAAACTGCTCGATGATGGCGTTACACTCTTCGATATCCTTGTTGATGGACTCTGCAAGATAACCATCCTGCTCGCCCATCATCTCTGTTGCCAGCCGGATACGTGTCAGCGGGGTGCGAAGGTCATGGCTAACCCCCGCCATCAGCAGCGTACGGTCGTCAGCCAGCTGTTTAACGCCTGCCGCCATGTGGTTAAAAGCACGCGTTACCGAGCGCACTTCCGATGCGCCATACTCGCGCAGCGGCGGTGGGATAATACCTTTACCAACCTGCAATGCCGCATGCTCCAGGTCGACCAGCGGTCGGTTCTGGATACGAATAAACAGCCATGCGCCGCCGATAGCCAGCAGCATGATCGCCAGGGTGTATCGGAACAGCGGTGAGAAGTCGCCCTGATGAATCTCGGTGAGCGGAACACGCACCCAGATGTTGGGTGACAGCCAGGTTTTCAGCCAGACAACCGGCGAGCTTTTATTGACCTCAACGCGCACTTCCGTCGGGCCGCCAAGCTGCTGCGCCATCTGCTGGCTAAGGAATTCATAGTGCTGCGCCCAGCGCAGGCCGGCATCTTCCGCCGCTTCGTTCGAATAGAGAGAAATGCCCAACTCACGGTAGATTTCCCGACGGAATGCCGGGGGAACAACCAACTGCGTGCCGTCCTCCAGTTGCAGTTTGTCGGTCATCAGCATACGCACTTCGTATGCCAGCACCTTATTAAACTGCTGAAGGCTCGGCAGGATCGCAAAGTTCAGCACCACCAGGTAGGTCGTCACCAGGCTGACAAACAGCAGGGTGACGATCAATAACAGCGTGCGGGCAAACGAACTTCGCGGCGAGAAGCGCATTCGCCTCATGCTTTAGAGCCGTCCGGGACAAACACGTAGCCCAGACCCCACACGGTCTGAATATAACGAGGATGCGCCGGATCTTCTTCCACCATGCGGCGCAGACGAGAGATCTGCACGTCGATAGAACGTTCCATTGCGGAGTATTCACGACCGCGCGCCAGGTTCATCAGCTTGTCACGTGAAAGCGGTTCACGCGGGTGGCTGACCAGCGCTTTCAGTACCGCAAACTCGCCGCTGGTGAGCGGCATTGGCTCATCTTCACGGAACATTTCACGGGTGCCGAGGTTCAGCTTGAACTTACCGAATGCAATGACGGCCTCTTCCTGAGACGGCGCGCCCGGCAGCTCGTTCGCCTGACGACGCAGCACGGCGCGAATACGCGCCAGCAGTTCACGCGGGTTGAACGGCTTAGGAATGTAGTCATCAGCGCCAATCTCAAGGCCGACGATACGGTCAACTTCTTCACCCTTCGCCGTCACCATGATGATTGGCATCGGGTTGCTCTGGCTACGCAGACGACGGCAAATAGAGAGCCCATCTTCGCCAGGCAGCATCAGGTCCAACACCATCAGGTGGAAGGATTCACGCGTCAGCAGACGATCCATCTGTTCCGCGTTCGCGACGCTACGAACCTGGAAGCCCTGCTCGGTCAGATAACGTTCCAGCAGCGCACGCAGGCGCATGTCGTCATCTACGACCAGAATTTTGTAGTTCTCTTGCATTGTGTGTACTCCCAAAGGTTCGGATAAGCCTGGAACAGCGTATTCTAAAAAAGTGCACGGGTTCGACCAGCAAATTCTGGTATAAATTCTAGACGAAATTGTTACAAAGCATATTTAACAGCAGCTTATCTGTTCATTTCATCACATAAATCATTATTAATCTTGTCTGTTACACTGTGCGCTACGTATTGTGCGCAAAGACAGTTAACCGGCATTAAAGGCAGCACCATGAAAACGCCTCTGATCACCCGCGAAGGGTACGAAAAACTCAAAAAAGAGATGGATTACCTGTGGCGCGAAGAGCGTCCGGAAGTGACCAAAAAAGTCACCTGGG
The DNA here is from genome assembly GCF_014893445.1 of Enterobacter cloacae complex sp. P29RS. Lineage (NCBI taxonomy): Bacteria > Pseudomonadati > Pseudomonadota > Gammaproteobacteria > Enterobacterales > Enterobacteriaceae > Enterobacter > Enterobacter cloacae complex sp. P29RS. Next base: position 60,196 of record NZ_JADBPZ010000009.1, read on the forward strand.
CCGCAAGTCTGGGCGACCGCAGCGAGAATGCGGACTATCAGTACAATAAAAAGCGACTGCGCGAAATCGATCGCCGGGTACGCTACCTGACGAAGTGCCTCGAGAATCTCAAAATTGTCGATTACTCCCCGCAGCAGGAAGGTAAAGTGTTTTTCGGCGCGTGGGTCGAAATTGAAAACGACAACGGCGACACCCTGCGTTTTCGTATCGTTGGCTATGATGAAATTTTCGGTCGTAAGGATTATATTTCTATCGATTCACCCATGGCCCGCGCCCTGCTGAAAAAAGAGGTGGGCGATTTAGCCGTTGTCCAGACGCCCGCGGGTGAAGCAAGCTGGTACGTCAACGAAATCGAGTATGTTAAATAGTCCGAGAGCGCCCTCCCCGGCTGGCATTTTTTGGTGTCAGCCCGTATAACTATCCCCCTGATTTTCGATCCACAAGATGAACTGACCATGATGAAAGAGTCGCTCTGCCGCATTATTGCGGGTGATATTCAGGCCAGAGCCGAACAGGTAGAAGCTGCCGTTCGTCTGCTTGATGAAGGGAACACCGTGCCGTTTATTGCACGTTATCGTAAGGAAGTCACCGGCGGTCTGGATGACACGCAGCTGCGTAACCTTGAGACCCGTCTGGGCTATCTGCGCGAGCTGGAAGACCGACGTCAGGCGATCCTCAAATCTATCGGCGAGCAGGGCAAGCTGACCAGTGACCTGGAAAAAGCCATTAACGGTACCCTGAGCAAAACCGAACTTGAAGATCTCTATCTGCCGTACAAACCGAAGCGCCGCACGCGCGGGCAGATTGCGATCGAAGCCGGCCTTGAGCCGCTGGCCGACCTGCTGTGGAACGAGCCGTCTCACGATCCGGAAACCGAAGCCGCCAGATTTATCGACGCCGAAAAAGGCGTAGCGGACACCAAAGCCGCGCTGGACGGCGCTCGCTACATTCTGATGGAGCGCTTCGCCGAAGACGCGGCGCTGCTGGCCAAAGTGCGTGATTACCTGTGGAAGAACGCCCATATCGTCTCCACCGTGGTGTCCGGCAAAGAGGACGAAGGCGCGAAATTCCGCGACTACTTCGATCACCACGAACCCATTTCTACCGCGCCGTCTCACCGCGCGCTGGCGATGTTCCGCGGTCGTAACGAAGGCGTGCTGCAGCTCTCCCTGAATGCCGATCCGCAGTTTGACGAGCCGCCTAAAGAGAGCCACTGTGAGCAGATCATTATGGATCACCTCGGTCTGCGCCTGAACAACGCCCCGGCGGACAGCTGGCGCAAAGGCGTGGTGAGCTGGACCTGGCGCATCAAGGTGCTCATGCACCTCGAAACCGAGCTGATGGGCACCGTGCGCGAGCGCGCCGAAGACGAAGCGATCAACGTCTTCGCCCGTAACCTGCACGACCTGCTGATGGCTGCGCCGGCTGGCCTGCGCGCCACCATGGGTCTCGATCCGGGTCTGCGCACCGGCGTGAAGGTGGCCGTGGTTGACGGCACCGGCAAGCTGGTTGCCACCGACACCATTTACCCGCACACCGGTCAGGCAGCGAAAGCGGCTATCGTGGTCGCCGCGCTGTGCGAGAAGTACAACGTTGAGCTGGTTGCCATCGGTAACGGTACGGCGTCCCGCGAAACCGAACGTTTCTATCTCGACGTGCAGAAGCAGTTCCCGAAAGTGACGGCGCAGAAAGTGATCGTCAGCGAAGCGGGGGCATCTGTCTATTCCGCCTCTGAGCTGGCAGCGCAGGAGTTCCCGGAACTGGACGTTTCCTTGCGCGGTGCGGTCTCTATCGCCCGTCGTTTGCAGGATCCGCTGGCGGAGCTGGTGAAAATTGACCCGAAATCCATCGGCGTGGGCCAGTATCAGCACGACGTGAGCCAGACGCAGCTGGCGCGCAAGCTGGATGCGGTGGTGGAAGACTGCGTTAACGCCGTCGGCGTGGACCTGAACACCGCTTCCGTTCCGCTGCTGACCCGCGTAGCAGGCCTGACCCGTATGATGGCGCAGAATATCGTCGCCTGGCGTGATGAGAACGGTCAGTTCCAGAACCGCCAGCAGCTGCTGAAGGTGAGCCGTCTGGGGCCGAAAGCTTTTGAGCAGTGCGCGGGCTTCCTGCGCATCAACCACGGCGATAACCCGCTGGATGCCTCTACCGTTCACCCGGAAGCCTATCCGGTTGTCGAGCGTATCCTGGCCGCCACCCAGCAGGCGCTGAAAGACCTGATGGGCGACAGCAGCGCGCTGCGTAACCTGAAAGCGGTGGATTTTACCGACGAACAGTTCGGCGTGCCGACGGTCACTGACATCATCAAAGAGCTGGAAAAACCGGGCCGCGATCCGCGTCCTGAGTTTAAAACCGCGACCTTTGCTGACGGCGTGGAAACCATGAACGACCTGCTGCCGGGCATGGTGCTGGAAGGGGCGGTAACCAACGTCACCAACTTTGGCGCGTTTGTGGATATCGGCGTGCATCAGGACGGTCTGGTGCATATCTCTTCCCTCGCCGACAAGTTCGTTGAAGATCCGCACACCGTGGTCAAAGCGGGCGACATCGTGAAGGTGAAAGTGCTGGAAGTGGATCTTCAGCGTAAGCGTATCGCCCTGACCATGCGTCTGGACGAGCAGCCGGGCGACACTAACGCGCGCCGTGGCGGTAATGGCGGTGGCCGTGAACAGCAGCGTCCGGCAGCGAAAGCCGCGAAGCCACGCGGACGTGACGCACAGCCAGCAGGCAACAGCGCGATGATGGATGCTCTGGCAGCGGCGATGGGTAAGAAACGCTAATCCTGTAAATGCCCCTCACCCTAACCCTCTCCCCAAAGGGGAGAGGGAACTTGAACACCCTCGCCCCTTTGGGGAGAGGGCCGGGGTGAGGGGAAAAATTATATCGTAAAATATGAAACCGATTGCATATCCATATTTAAACCGCTATTTATCACTCCATTAACAAATACGCTTTTTATTCCTTCCCGGGTATTCCCGCAAATATTGAGCAAGGTCAAGCAGACCGCAAATTAATACGATTAACAACATCCCGTCACATTTTTATTATTGCTGATAAAAACTATTCTCATTATCATCGCAGTGTTGATTATTTAACCTCTCGTGGAATCAGGCGCTATGCAATTCACTCCAGAAAGTGCGTGGAAAATTATCGGTTTTACCCGTGAGATAAGCCCGGCCTATCGGCAGAAGCTACTGTCACTGGGCATGCTACCCGGCTCATCATTCCAGGTGGTGCGCGTGGCGCCGTTGGGCGATCCTGTTCATATCGAAACCCGACGCGTTAATCTGGTTCTGCGTAAAAAAGACCTCGCATTAATTGAAGTTGAATCTTTATCCCGTTAACAAGCCAGCGGTTTCAGTGAGTCTAAAACAATGAAAAAATTAACTATTGGCTTAATTGGCAATCCTAATTCCGGCAAGACAACCTTATTTAATCAGTTAACCGGCGCACGCCAGCGTGTGGGAAATTGGGCAGGCGTAACGGTTGAACGCAAAGAAGGCCAGTTCACAACGACAGATAATCAGGTCACGCTGGTTGATTTACCGGGGACCTATTCACTCACCACAATTTCATCTCAGACCTCTCTCGATGAGCAAATTGCCTGCCACTATATTCTGAGCGGCGACGCGGATCTGCTCATCAATGTGGTGGATGCCTCCAATCTCGAACGAAATTTGTACCTCACGCTACAGCTGCTGGAGCTGGGGATCCCCTGCATCGTGGCGCTTAACATGCTCGACATCGCCGAGAAGCAAAAGCTGCGCATCGACGTCGACGCCCTCTCCGCCCGTCTGGGCTGCCCGGTGGTTCCGCTGGTTTCTACCCGCGCGCGCGGCATTGACGCCCTGAAGCTGGCAATTGACCGCCACACGGGCAATGCCGACGTCGAACTGGTGCACTACGCCCAGCCGCTGCTGCGCGAGGCCGGGCAGCTGGCGCAGGAGATGGACAACGCCATGCCCGCCAGACAGCGCCTGTGGCTTGGCCTGCAAATGCTGGAAGGCGATATCTACAGCCGCGCCTACGCAGGCGATGCGGCGGATAAACTGAGCGTTGCACAGGCTCGCCTGAGCGACGAGCTGGATGACCCGGCCCTGCATATTGCGGATGCGCGCTATCAGGCCATCGCCGCTATCTGTGACGTGGTCAGCAATGCATTAACCGCTGAACCCAGCCGCTTCACCGCCGCCGTGGATAAGATTGTGCTCAACCGCTTCCTCGGTTTGCCAATCTTTTTACTGGTGATGTACGTAATGTTCCTGCTCGCTATAAACATCGGCGGTGCATTACAACCCATCTTTGATGGCGGCTCTGTCGCTATCTTCGTGCACGGTATTCAGTGGCTGGGCTACACCCTCCACTTCCCGGAATGGTTGACCATCTTCCTTGCGCAGGGGATCGGCGGCGGGATCAACACCGTCCTGCCGCTGGTACCGCAGATCGGCATGATGTACCTGTTCCTCTCCTTCCTTGAAGATTCCGGTTACATGGCACGCGCCGCCTTCGTGATGGACCGCCTGATGCAGGCGCTTGGGCTGCCGGGGAAATCCTTCGTGCCGCTGATTGTCGGTTTTGGCTGTAACGTGCCGTCAGTCATGGGCGCGCGTACGCTGGACGCACCGCGCGAACGCCTGATGACCATCATGATGGCGCCGTTCATGTCCTGCGGCGCACGTCTGGCGATCTTCGCGGTCTTTGCCGCGGCGTTCTTTGGTCAGGAAGGGGCGCTGGCCGTCTTCTCCCTGTATGTGCTGGGTATCGTGATGGCTATTCTCACCGGCCTGATGCTGAAGCACACCATCATGCGTGGCGAAGCGTCGCCGTTCGTGATGGAACTGCCGGTTTATCACGTTCCGCACCTGAAAAGCCTGATTATTCAAACATGGCAGCGCCTGAAAGGCTTTGTTCTGCGCGCCGGTAAGGTGATTGTAGTGGTCAGCATTTTCCTGAGCGCCCTGAACAGCTTCACCCTGAGCGGCCAGGCAGCGGACAACATTAATGACTCTGCCCTTGCCTCCGTTAGCCGGATCATTACGCCGGTCTTCAAACCGATTGGCGTACAGGAAGACAACTGGCAGGCAACCGTGGGCCTGTTCACCGGCGCGATGGCAAAAGAAGTGGTTGTCGGCACCCTGAACACGCTCTACACCGCGGAAAACATCCAGGAAGAGGAGTTCAACCCGGCAGAGTTCAGCCTCGGTGACGAACTTCTGGGTGCAGTAGAAGAGACCTGGCAGAGCCTGAAAGACACCTTCAGCCTGAGCGTGCTGGCGAACCCGATTGAAGCCAGCAAAGGCGACGGCGTAATGGCGACCGGAGCAATGGGCGTGATGGGCCAGAAATTTGGCAGCGCGTCGGCGGCCTACAGCTACCTGATCTTCGTCCTGCTCTATATTCCGTGCATCTCGGTCATGGGCGCCATTGCCCGTGAGTCCAGCCGCGGCTGGATGGGCTTCTCCATTCTGTGGGGGCTGAACATTGCCTACTCGCTGGCGACCGTGTTTTATCAAACCGTCAATTACAGCCAGCATCCGCGCTACAGCCTGGTCTGTATCCTCGCGGTGATCCTGTTTAACGTGATGGTGATTGGCATGCTGCGCCGGGCACGTAGCCGCGTTGACGTTAACCTGCTGGCAACGCGCAAAACCCCAACGACCTGCTGTAGTAGCCCTGCGGGCGACTGTCACTGAGGGGAAAAAAGATGGCATCGTTGATTCAGGTCCGTGACTTACTGGCGTTACAGGGACGAATGGAGGCGAAGCAGCTCAGCCTCAGCCTGCATACGCCGCAGCCGATGATCGATGCCATGCTGGAAAGGCTGGAGGCGATGGGGAAAGCCGTGCGCATTCAGGAAGAGCCGGACGGTTGTCTGTCCGGCAGTTGTAAAAGTTGTCCGGAAGGTAAAGCCTGCCTCAGGGAGTGGTGGACGCTTCGCTGATAAAATTGGACAGCGCCGAACAAAACTCAGCAGGATGAGAGATGAACGGCGCATGTGCCGCTTTGGCAACCACCATTGATTCACTCTCCGGCCACAGCGCATCCAGCAGCGGAACCACCTTGCGCGGGACCAGCCCATCCAGATAGCCATAAATACGCAGATGCGGCACCGTCAGTGACGCCAGCGGCTCACGCAGATCGGCCGTTTTCAGGATCTCCAGTCCACCGTTCAGCACCTCAACCTCCGGCATCGGCAGGGAAAGCACCGTCTGCTTCAGCATCCGCGCGTCCTGACGGGCGGTTTCAGTTCCCATCGTCTGCAACGCCAGGAAACGCTCCACCGTCCGCTGGAAATCTTCGCTCAACTGGTGCTGGAACCCGGCCAGCACCTCGGGTTTGATGCCCGGCCACGCCTCGCGGGCGCTGAAACAGGGTGATGAGGCAACGGTGATCAGCGCCTGCACCCGCTCAGGATGGCGCAGCGCAATCTGGCTTGCCACCAGCCCGCCCAGGCTCCAGCCGAGCCAGACGGCTTTTTGCGGCGCCGCTTCCAGAACCTGCTCCGCCATGTCCTCGAGCGTCATCGCGCCGTAGCCGTGGCTACGGCCATACCCCGGCAGATCCACCAGGTGTACCGTAAATTGCGAGGCCAGTTCCTCACTTATGCAACGCCACACTTCGGCGTTCAGTCCCCATCCGTGCAGCAGCACAAGATGACAATTTCCCGTTCCAACGGTCTGCCACCACAGCGTCTTCATCAGTTAACGTTCTCTTTTTTCACATGGAGGTTGCGTATGCTAACAGTGCCCGGCTTGTGCTGGCTATGCCGAATGCCACTTGCGCTGAGCGCGTGGGGCGTCTGTTCCGTTTGCACGGGAGCGCTGGGTTACCTGAAGGGCTGTCCGCAATGCGGCTTGCCTGCCGTAAGCCAGACGCTCCCCTGTGGTCGATGCCTGAAAAAAGCGCCGCCGTGGAGCGCGCTGGTGGCGGTGGATGATTACGTTTTGCCGCTGAGTCGTCTGGTTCATCAGTTTAAGTTTTCCAGCCAGTTCGCGCTGGCGCAGCCACTGGCACGCCTGTTATTACTGGCGGTATTGCAGGCGCGAAGAACGCGTGGGCTACCGTCGGTCGACACGCTCGTGAACGTGCCACTCTTTCAGCGTCGGCACTGGCGGCGGGGATACAATCAGAGCGACCTGCTGTGCCGTCCGCTCGCCCGCTGGCTGGGTTGCCGGTACCCCGCCTCTGCGCTGAAACGTATTCATGCCACTGCCGTTCAGCACCGGCTCAACGCCCGGTCGCGCAAAAGAAACCTGAAAAACGCCTTTCGCCTTGAATTGCCGGTCAACGGTCTCCATATCGCGATTGTGGATGATGTCGTCACCACGGGCAGTACCGTGGCTGAACTTTCCCGACTGCTTTTGCAAAGCGGCGCCGCGTCAGTTCAGGTATGGTGTCTGTGCCGTACCTTGTAGCCCTTCTTCAATGGGCGTATGATTATACCCAGGTAATTTAGTCAACTATTAGGCCAAAGCTATGATCCGTATTTCCGATTCTGCACAAGCGCACTTTGCCAAACTGCTGGCAAATCAGGAAGAAGGGACGCAGATCCGCGTGTTTGTGATCAATCCAGGCACTCCGAATGCAGAATGTGGTGTCTCTTATTGTCCTCCGGATGCTGTGGAAGCAACTGACACTGCCCTTAAATTTGAACAGCTCACCGCATACGTTGATGAGCTGAGCGCGCCGTATCTTGAAGATGCGGAGATTGATTTCGTCACCGACCAGCTGGGTTCGCAGCTGACGCTGAAGGCGCCAAACGCGAAGATGCGTAAAGTCTCTGACGATGCCCCGCTGATGGAGCGTGTGGAATATCTGCTGCAATCGCAGATCAACCCGCAGCTGGCCGGCCACGGTGGACGTGTTTCCCTGATGGAAATCACCGAAGATGGTCTGGCGATCCTGCAATTCGGCGGCGGCTGTAACGGCTGCTCCATGGTCGATGTAACCCTGAAAGAAGGGATCGAGAAGCAGCTGCTGAACGAATTCCCGGAACTGAAAGGCGTGCGCGATCTGACCGAACACCAGCGCGGCGAGCACTCTTACTACTAATTCAGTGCCCGTCTGTATTGCCCGGTGGCGCTGCGCTTACCGGGCCTGCTTTTTCTTGCCTCCCCCTCTATATGTTGACCTGCGTCTCATAATTCAAATTTTGCCTCCCTGGGTGATTCTCAATCACGTCATGTTACCCGTATCATTCCCATGGGCACTCAACACCCTTATAACAGCCGACTAAACTTATCGTTTTCGCAGGCATCAGTATGAGTGCCGTTAATACTCTGTTCCCAGTTGGGACAACCGGAATTTGTCGTTGAAACAATGACGTTACCCATAACAATTCAAAGGCCAGGTCAATCATGCCATTAGTCATCGTCGCTATCGGTGTTGTGTTATTACTGCTCTTGATGATCCGCTTCAAAATGAACGGATTTATCGCTCTGGTTCTGGTGGCACTTGCAGTCGGTCTGATGCAGGGAATGCCGCTGGTTAAAGTTATCAGCTCCATTAAAGCCGGTGTCGGCGGTACGCTCGGCAGCCTGGCGCTGATCATGGGCTTCGGCGCCATGCTCGGTAAAATGCTCGCGGACTGCGGTGGCGCGCAGCGTATTGCCACTACCCTTATCGATAAATTTGGCAAGCAGCACATCCAGTGGGCGGTGGTGTTAACCGGTTTTACCGTCGGTTTCGCACTGTTCTATGAAGTGGGCTTCGTCCTGATGCTGCCGCTGGTGTTCACCATCGCCGCTGCCGCCAACATCCCGCTGCTGTTCGTGGGCGTGCCGATGGCTGCGGCGCTGTCCGTCACCCACGGCTTCCTGCCGCCGCATCCGGGTCCAACGGCTATCGCTACCATCTTCCATGCCGACATGGGTAAAACCCTGCTGTTCGGTACGATTCTGGCGATCCCAACGGTTATCCTGGCCGGTCCTGTTTATGCGCGCTTCCTGAAAGGCATTGATAAGCCCATCCCGGAAGGCCTGTACAGCGCCAAAACCTTCACAGATGCAGAGATGCCTGGCTTTGGCGTCAGCGTCTGGACCTCTCTGGTGCCGGTGATCCTGATGGCAATGCGTGCCGTAGCAGAGATGGTTCTGCCGAAAGGTCACGCGTTCCTGTCCGTTGCGGAGTTCCTGGGCGACCCGGTGATGGCAACGCTGATTGCGGTCCTGATCGCCATGTTCACCTTCGGTCTTAACCGTGGTCGTTCCATGGATCAGATCAACGACACGCTGACCTCTTCCATCAAAATCATTGCCATGATGCTGCTGATCATCGGCGGTGGCGGCGCGTTTAAGCAGGTGCTGGTCGACAGTGGCGTGGATAAATACATTGCTGCCATGATGCATGAAACCAACGTATCGCCGCTCCTGATGGCATGGTCTATTGCCGCGGTGCTGCGTATCGCGCTGGGCTCTGCAACCGTTGCGGCGATTACCGCGGGTGGTATCGTTGCGCCGCTGATTGCGACCACGGGCGTAAGCCCTGAGCTGATGGTTATCGCGGTCGGTTCGGGCAGCGTGATTTTCTCCCACGTGAACGATCCGGGCTTCTGGCTGTTCAAGGAGTACTTCAACCTGACTATCGGTGAAACCATCAAGTCCTGGTCCGCGCTGGAGACCATTATTTCGGTGTGTGGCCTGGTCGGGGTGCTGCTGTTGAATATGGTGGTCTGATGCCCTAAGTCGGGTGGCGGCTACGCCTTACCCGACCTACATGAGCACGACCTGATAATAAAAAACCCGCCACTGGCGGGTTTTTTATTATTTCTTCGCGGCTGCTTTTCGCCGTTTATCCAAATCCTTAATCAACCTGTTCACCCCGTCATCGGCGAACATCGCTTCAAGCGTAGTGGACAGCTTGCGACGCCAGTTTTTGTACTGATAGCTGGTACCGGGTATGTTTACCGGCTCCGCCATATCAATCCAGTCTTCCGGTTGCAGACCGAGCAACGCGCTGTTGCTGTCGGCAATATAGCGCTGTAAGCCCCGGTTAAGCGTTGGCGTCATCGACATCAGCGACGCCTTATGCCCGGCGCGCTTTGGCAGACAGCCATGCTTATGCAGCGCATCCAGCAGCCCCTGTTTCGCCAGCTCGCGATCCTGATACAACCCACGCAGAACCTCTTCATCCGGGTAGAGACCCAGCGTTTTGCCGAGCGTCAGGTCGCCGCTTTCCCAGTAGCCTCTGAGCGTAGGAAGATCATGCGTCGTCGCGACTGCCATTGACTGTTCAGGGTACGCTTTCGGCGCGCGGAAGGTTTTCTCATGGTCGTTTTCAAAATAGAGCACTTTGTAGGAGTAAACCCCGCTGTCGCGGAGCTTGCTGACAATCTCAACCGGCACGGTACCGAGATCTTCGCCAATCACCATGCACTGATGACGTTTACTCTCCAGCGCGAGGATTGAGAGCAGATCGTCCACCGGATACTGCACGTACGCCCCGTGATCGGCCGTTTCACCGTACGGGATCCACCACAGACGCAGCACAGACATGACATGGTCGATACGCAACGCGCCGCAGTTCTGCATGTTAGCGCGCAGCAGATCGATAAACGGCTCGTAGGCACGCGCCGCTATCACGTGCGGATCCATCGGCGGCAAGCCCCAGTTCTGACCAAGCGGGCCCAGAATATCCGGCGGCGCACCGACGGAGGCTTTCAGACAGTAAAGTTCACGGTCACACCAGGTCTCCGCCCCGCCTTCCGCCACGCCGACGGCCAGATCGCGATACAGACCGATCGGCATGTTATAGCCCTGACTCACCTGCCAGCAGGCAGCAAACTGGCTGTACGCCAGCCACTGCAACCAGAGATAGAAATCCACCTCGTCGGCATGCGTCTCACAAAACGCCTTCACTTCCGGGGTATCCACGGACTGATACGCTTCCGGCCACACCGGCCAGCCCCAGCGCATCTCATCCTCCTGGACCTGATACGCATGCAGCGCATCAAACGCCGCCTGCCAGTAAAGGCTCTCGCCTTCCTGCATCACAAACTGGCGGAAGGCTGCCATCTGCTCGTCGTCACGCTTCGCAAAGCCCTTCCAGGCCAGACGCAGCGCCGCCATTTTCAGCGCGGTCACGGAGGCATAATCGACCCAGTCCGCATCGCGGGCCTGTTTCAGCATCTGTTGGGTGGTGTCCAGCTTCCACCACGCCTGCGCCTCTTTGCTGTTTTTGAAATCGTCTAACGCGTTAACGTCGATGTAGATCACGTTCAGCCAGCGGCGGGAAGACGGGCTGTACGGGCTGGCGCTTTCCGGATTCGCCGGATAGAGGGCGTGGATCGGGTTGAGACCGATAAATGCCCCGCCGCGCTCACCAACAGATGCCAGCATCTTTTTCAGGTCGCCAAAATCGCCAATGCCCCAGTTGCTGTCTGAACGCAAGGTGTAAAGCTGCACACAGGCGCCCCACAGCTTTTTGCCTTCGAGTAGCGCCTGCGGCTCATAGCAGCGCTTCGGCGCGACGATCACCCGACAGTGGAAGCGGCTGTCATTCTGGGTGAGCGTCAGGCTGTGATAGCCCTCCGGCAGCTTCGCCGGAAGGGTGAGGGTTTTGCCGCCGGTGGCATGGCCTTTATGCTGATGCCCCTCTTCGGTGGTGAGCAGCCAGCTGAACTCGCCGCGTCCTTCCACCGCCAGCGGCATCTTTTTGCCCGCGGTAAAGACCTTCACGTTCGGCACCGGCGCTCCCGACGCTTTCGCGTCGGTTTTGTGCATGGCATCCAGCAAACGTCTTTTGGTGTCCGCACCAATAGACTGCGGTTTGCCGTGCGCATTGATGTAACTGAGGCTAATTCCCGCCGCCTGCGCGGCACTGTCCAGACGTTTACTCTCCATCGCGCTTCCTTAGCGTTTTGCCTGCCAGATACGAGCCTGATAATCACGGATTGAGCGGTCAGAGCTGAACATACCGCAGCGCGCGGTGTTCAGGATACACGCGCGGGTCCAGGCATCCTGGTCACGGTACAGCACGTCGACCTGCTTCTGCGCTTCAACGTAAGCGGTGAAGTCCGCCATCACCAGGTACGGGTCGCCGCCCTGTTTGTCCATGCTGTGCAGCATCTGGTCAAACGCGTGCTTGTCGCCGTCGCTGTACTTCCCGCTTTCCAGCTCTTTCAACACCGCATCCAGCACTTTGTCTTTTTTACGCCATTTCACCGGGTCGTACCCTTTGGCTTTGATGGCTTTCACTTCTTCAACAGTATGGCCGAAGATAAAGATGTTCTCTTCGCCGACCTTCTCGGCAATTTCGACGTTCGCACCGTCCAGCGTGCCGACGGTCAGCGCGCCGTTCAGGGCCAGCTTCATGTTGCCGGTGCCGGACGCTTCTTTACCGGCGGTAGAGATCTGCTCGGAAATATCCGCCGCCGGGATCAGCATTTCAGCCGCAGAGACGCAGTAGTCCGGCAGGAATACCACCTTCAGCTTGTCGCCCACTTTCGGATCGTTATTGATCGCCGCCGCCACTTTATTAATGGCAAGGATAATGTTTTTCGCCAGGTAGTAGCCCGGCGCCGCTTTCGCACCGAACAGGAACACGCGCGGGACGCGGTCGGCCTGAGGGTTCTCGCGGATCTCTTTGTACAGCGCCAGAATGTGCAGCAGGTTCAGGTGCTGACGTTTGTACTCGTGCAGGCGTTTGATCTGGATATCGAAAATCGCATTTGGGTTAATTTCAATTCCGGTACGCATTTTCACGAACTCGGCCAGACGTACCTTGTTCTCCAGCTTAATGGCGCGGTACTGCTCGCGGAACTTCGCGTCGTCAGCGTATTTTTCCAGGTTGATGAGCTGGTCCAGATCGTTGGCCCACTCTTTCTTCAGGGTCTTGTCCAGCAGGCCGGCCAGCAGCGGGTTGCACTGTTTGATCCAGCGACGCGGCGTAATGCCGTTGGTCACGTTGTGGAATTTGGTCGGCCACAGCTGGTGGTATTCCGGGAAGAGATCTTTCACCACCAGATCCGAGTGCAGCGCGGCCACGCCGTTCACCGCAAAGCCGCTTACCACGCACATGTTCGCCATGCGCACCTGTTTGTTGTGTACCACGGCCAGCTTCGCCCAAACGGCCTTATCGCCCGGCCAGGTTTTCTCCACCAGCGTTTTGAACTGGTCGTTAATCTTATTGATGATCTGCATATGGCGCGGCAGCAGCGTTTTCACCAGCTTCTCATCCCAGCACTCCAGCGCTTCCGGCATCAGGGTGTGGTTGGTGTAGGCGAAGGTGCGGCTGGTGATGGCCCAGGCGTCGTCCCAGCTCAGCTGATGCTCGTCGATCAGCACACGCAGAAGTTCCGGGATGGCAATGGTTGGGTGCGTGTCGTTGAGCTGAATAACTTCGAAGTCCGGCAGCTGCGCCAGCTTGCGGCCCGCCAGGTGGTGGCGGCGCAGAATGTCCGCCACGGAGCAGGCGCACTGGAAGTATTGCTGCATCAGGCGCAGCTTTTTACCCGCCAGATGGTTGTCGTTCGGGTAGAGCACTTTGGTCAGCTTCTCGGCGTCGATACCCTGCTGCTCGGCGCGCAGGAAATCACCGTCATTGAATTTAGTCAGGTTGAATGGATGCGCGTGCTTCGCCTGCCACAGACGCAGCGGCTGCGCCACGCCGTTACGGTAGCCGAGCACCGGCAGATCCCAGGCTTCACCGGTAATGGTGAACGCTGGTTCCCAGAGCCCCTGCTTCGTGACTTTCCCGCCAATCCCGACCTGCACATCCAGCTGTTCGTTGTGGCGGAACCACGGGTAAGTATTACGATGCCAGTCGTCCGGCGCTTCCATCTGGTGGCCGTCAGCGAACGACTGGCGGAACAGACCGTACTGGTAGTTCAGACCATAGCCAATGGCCGACTGGCCCACGGTTGCCATGGAATCCAGGAAGCAGGCTGCCAGACGTCCCAGACCGCCGTTACCCAGCGCCGGATCAATCTCTTCTTCCAGCAGATCGGTCAGGTTGATGTCGTGTTCTTTCAGCACATCGCCGACGTCCTGATACCAGCCAAGGTTCAGCAGATTGTTACCCGTCAGACGGCCAATCAGGAACTCCATTGAAATGTAGTTGACGTGACGCTGGCCTTTCACAGGCTTCGTCGCGGGCTGAGCGTCCAGCTGCTCTGCGAGCGCCCCGCTCACCGCCTGCCACCACTGGTGAGGCGTCATCTCGTTTGCAGCATGAAGGCCAAAACGCTGCCACTGACGCGTCAGGGCAGCCTGGAATTGAGCTTTGTTGAAAGTAGGCTGTGACATAGGGAATCGGCATCCTGTAGAGAGAAAACACATTTGGCGCTAGTGTGCCTGGCTCATTGCGCCTCTTCCTCCTCCTGTCGGGGATTAGGCAGGGAGGAGTAGCGGGGATGAGCATAAAAGTGTGATCGAGGCCACTGTGTAAGTGTGCACTTCGCTGAAAAAGCGATCCCGGAAGAGCGTCAAAGAAATGAAATGCAGTTTCGGAGGAAATTAATCATCGCTGAAATGATTACTTACGTAGAATAATATTTCTCACGTACAGCGGCTTTCCAGCAACACTATTAAGCCAGAGCAACTTTCCCCAAAGTTAATTAACTTCACCGTCATTATCTCTTTCTGAAACCAGTTTCAGCGCAACCGCGCGCCATGCAGACAAGCCAGTAACAGCGCGGCATCCAGCCATTTATGAAAAGTTCCACCAATGATGAGAATGTTTTGTGACAGAGTGCAAATTCAGAGCCTCCAAACCCAGACATAACTTGCAATAGTTCCTCTATTGGCCGAACTTATAGATATTAATTACGAAGCGCAAAAAAAATAAATTCTCTCGTTCCCCACAGTGAAGTGAAAACTATGTTGATTCCGTCCAAATTAAGTCGCCCGGTTCGTCTTGACCATACTGTGGTCCGCGAGCGCCTGCTGGCTAAACTTTCCGGTGCGCATAATTTCCGACTGGCGCTGGTTACGAGTCCTGCGGGTTATGGAAAAACAACGCTCATTTCGCAATGGGCGGCAGGTAAAAGCGATCTTGGCTGGTACTCCCTGGATGAAGGTGATAACCAGCAGGAGCGTTTTGCCAGCTATTTAATTGCCGCGATTCAGCAGGCAACCAACGGACACTGCGTCACCAGCGAGGTGATGGTGCAAAAGCGCCAGTACGCCAGCCTGTCCTCTCTGTTCTCCCAGCTGTTTATCGAACTGGCCGAATGGCATCGCCCGCTGTATGTGGTGATTGATGATTATCATCTGATCACCAACCCGGTTATTCACGAGTCGATGCGGTTCTTCCTGCGCCATCAGCCGGAAAACCTGACGCTGGTCGTCCTGTCGCGCAACCTTCCGCAGCTGGGCATTGCCAACCTGCGGGTGCGCGATCAGCTACTGGAAATTGGCAGTCAGCAGCTGGCCTTTACCCATCAGGAAGCGAAACAGTTCTTTGACTGCCGTCTGACTTCTCCGATTGAGGCGTCGGAAAGCAGCCGCCTGTGTGATGACGTTGCAGGCTGGGCCACGGCGCTTCAGCTGATTGCCCTTTCCGCGCGGCAAAACAATAGCCCAACGCACCAGTCCGCGCGCCGCCTGGCGGGCATCAACGCCAGCCACCTGTCGGATTATCTGGTGGATGAGGTACTCAACAGCGTAGACCTCACTACCCGCCATTTCCTGCTGAAAAGCTCCCTGCTACGTTCGATGAACGATGCGCTGATTGTGCGCGTCACCGGTATTGAAAACGGGCAGCTTCAGCTCGAAGAGATTGAACGTCAGGGTTTGTTCCTGACGCGAATGGACGATCCCGGCGAATGGTTTAGCTACCATCCGCTGTTTGGCAGCTTCCTGCGCCAGCGTTGCCAGTGGGAGATGGCCGCAGAGCTGCCAGAAATTCACCGCGCCGCCGCCGAAAGCTGGATGGCGCAAGGTTTCCCGAGCGAGGCTATCCACCATGCGCTGGCCGCCGGAGATGCCGGTATGCTGCGCGATATTCTGCTCAACCACGCGTGGGGACTGTTCAACCACAGCGAACTGACGCTGCTGGAAGAGTCGTTAAAAGCGCTGCCGTGGGAGAGCCTGCTGGAGAATCCGCGTCTGGTGCTGCTCCAGGCCTGGCTGATGCAGAGCCAGCATCGCTACAGCGAAGTGAACACCCTGCTGGCGCGCGCCGAGCAGGAGATGGAAAGCGAGATGGATGCCACCCTGCACGGCGAATTTAACGCCCTGCGTGCGCAGGTGGCGATTAACGACGGCGACCCGGAAGAAGCCGAACGGCTGGCGATGGTCGCGCTGGATGAGCTGCCGCTGGCGAATTTCTACAGCCGTATTGTGGCCACCTCGGTACACGGCGAAGTGCTGCATTGTAAGGGCGACCTCACGCGTTCGCTTTCGCTCATGCAGCAAACCGAACAGATGGCCCGCCGCCACGATGTCTGGCATTACGCCCTCTGGAGCCTGATCCAGCAAAGCGAGATTTTATTTGCTCAGGGGTTCCTGCAGGCCGCCTGGGAAAACCAGGAGAAAGCGTTCCAGCTGATCCGTGAACAGCATCTGGAACAGCTGCCAATGCACGAGTTCCTGTTGCGTATTCGCGCTCAGCTGCTCTGGGCATGGTCGCGTCTGGATGAAGCAGAAAGCTGCGCCCGCCAGGGCCTGAATGTGCTTTCGAGCTTCCAGCCGCAGCAGCAACTCCAGTGCCTGGCCCTGCTGGTGCAGTGCTCGCTGGCGCGAGGCGACCTGGATAATGCCCGCAACCACCTTAACCGCCTGGAAAACCTGCTCGGCAACGGGCAGTACCATAGCGACTGGGTCTCCAACGCCGATAAGGTCCGGGTGATTTACTGGCAGATGACCGGCGATAAAAAGTCCGCCGCTAACTGGCTGCGTCACACGCCTAAACCAGAATTTGCCAATAACCACTTCCTGCAAAGCCAGTGGCGCAATATTGCCCGCGTGCAGATCCTGCTGGGTGACTTCGAGCCTGCCGAAATCGTGCTGGAAGAGTTAAACGAAAACGCCCGCAGCCTGCGCCTGATGAGCGATTTAAACCGCAACCTGCTGCTGTTAAACCAGCTTTACTGGCAGGCGGGACGTAAAAACGATGCCCAGCGCGTGCTGCTGGAAGCGTTGCAGCTGGCGAACCGCACCGGGTTTATCAGCCACTTTGTGATTGAGGGTGAAGTGATGGCCCAGCAGTTGCGCCAGCTGATTCAGCTCAACACGCTGCCGGAACTCGATCAGCATCGCGCCCAGCGCATTCTGCGCGAGATCAACCAGCACCATCGCCACAAGTTTGCGCACTTCGATGAGAACTTTGTTGAACGTCTGCTGAACCATCCGGAAGTACCGGAGCTTATCCGCACCAGCCCGCTCACACAGCGTGAATGGCAGGTGCTGGGGCTGATCTATTCAGGCTACAGCAACGAGCAGATAGCCGGTGAGCTGGCGGTGGCGGCAACCACCATCAAAACGCACATTCGCAATCTGTATCAAAAGCTGGGCGTGGCGCACCGTCAGGACGCGGTGCAGCATGCGCAGCAGTTGTTGAAGATGATGGGGTACGGAGTTTAGTTTTGTGCGGCCTGATGCCCTCACCCCGGCCCTCTCCCACAGGGAGAGGGAGAACAATTTGTAGATCGGGTAAGCGCAGCGCCACCCGACACAACCGCTAGCACAACTCCAGCTGCAAATTGTTATCCTTAATCACCTGCAACACGCCCGCCGGCGGCATCTCGTCGGTGTAGACCGCATTCACCATGCTAATGCTGCCCATGTTGACCATCGCATTGCGGCCAAATTTCGAGTGATCCACCACCAGCATCACGTGGCGCGAGTTCTCAATAATCGCGCGCTTGGTGCGCACCTCGTGGTAATCAAACTCCAGCAGCGAGCCGTCGGTGTCGATGCCGCTGATCCCCAGAATGCCGAAGTCGAGGCGGAACTGAGAGATAAAATCGAGCGTCGCTTCGCCGATAATGCCCCCGTCGCGGCTGCGCAGTTCGCCGCCCGCGAGGATGATGCGAAAATCGTCTTTCTGCATCAACGTGTTGGCCACGTTCAGGTTGTTGGTCACCACGCGGAGGTTCTCATGGTTCAGCAGCGCATGGGCGACCGCTTCCGGCGTGGTGCCGATATCAATAAACAGCGTCGCGCCGTTCGGGATCTGGCTCGCCACTTTACGGGCGATACGCTCTTTCTCTGCCGTTTGCGTCGCCTTACGGTCATGCCATGAGGTGTTCACCGAGCTGGACGGCAGCGCCGCGCCGCCGTGATGGCGCAGAATACGGTTCTGATCGGCCAGGTCGTTGAGGTCACGACGGATGGTTTGCGGGCTGACGGCAAACTGCTCCACCAGCTCTTCAGTACTGACGTATCCCTGTTTTTTTACCAGTTCGATAATGGCGTCATGACGTTGTGTTTGTTTCATGAAATATCCCTGGGAATTATGTTCGTTTTCGCGCATGGAGCGTATCGGCCAGCGCCATCGCCAGCCCGACCGCCAGGCCGGTAACGTGCGCACCATTGGCGATAGACATACCAAACAGATCAAACCATCCGGCAATAAGCCATATTAACGCAAAGGTTATTAATCCACGTTGTAAATAGATGCCGCTTTCCGGGTCGCGCTCGCCTCTGAGCCAGGCGTAACCCATCAGGGCGTACACCACGCCGGATAACCCGCCAAACCACGGACCGCTGAATTTATGCTGCACATAGCCGCTTAACAGGGCGCTGATAAGGGTGATCACAATCAGCTTGCCGCTGCCGAGCCGCTTCTCCACCGCCCCGCCGAGATACCACCACCACAGCAGGTTAAAGAGGATATGCATCACCGAGAAGTGCATCAGCGCATGCGTGAAGTAGCGCCAGACGTCAAATTGCAGGGAGGGATCGTACGGCCATGCGAGGGCAATCATCACGCTCTGATCGCCCACCACGCTCATAATAATGAAGACGATGATGCAGGCTGCCATCAAAAGCAGCGTAAATGGTCCTGCGCGCTCGCGGAGGGTGGCGAGAAACGGAAAACGTTGATAGTGCAGGCCACTGTCGGTCTGGCCAGATTGCCAGCTTGCTGCCAGATAACGCGGGTCGCCCGGGTTTTCCAGGAAACGCGCCAGCTCGGCGTTCACGCGCCCAGCCTGGCTTTCGTCTGCCAGCCAGACATCCGTCTGTGTATGCTGCTGAATAGTCAGGATAATGCCCTGCGTCGCCATATAGTCGACAAACGCCTGGGCGACGCGCGGGTTGCTAAAAGAGGTGATCATCAACATGGGCAGCGGTCGCTTATTTCCACACAAAAGGGGACAGTATAGCGGGATCAGCGCTCAAACGCGTATTCAACTTCTGCCGGGAAATGACGATGCCATGCATCGAAGCCGCCATCGACGCTGTATACCGCGTCGTAACCCTGCTGGAGCAGATACTGCGCCGCGCCTTTACTGCTGTTGCCGTGATAGCACATCACCATCACCGGCGTGTCGAAGTCGTTATCGCGCATAAACGCGCCCAGCGTGTCGTTGGTGAGATGGAACGCGCCCGGCGTGTGGCCCATCGCAAAGCTCTGCGGATCGCGGATATCCACCAGCACCGCGGTTTTCTGGTGCATCTTCTGATGGGCTTCTTCTACGTTAATACATTCAAACTGATCCATGGTGTTCTCATCTTATATTCAGGTGTGGTGCGGTTTTCCCCTCACCCTACCCTCTCCCGGAGGGAGAGGGAAACGGATCACCCTCTCCCCGTGGGAGAGGGCTGGGGTGAGGGCATCAGACCGCACCATTTTACCCCGTAGTGTACGTCCTGGCGGCGGGTAAACGCCATTATGTTATCCATATCACTCTAAATTGTTTTTTTGATGTTACCAAAAGCGCGTTCCTTTGCTATTATGAGCGATATCGAACATTTTTGAGCTTTAACGAAAGTGCATGAGGGTGTTATGGAAACCAAAGATCTGATTGTGATAGGCGGGGGCATCAACGGTGCCGGTATTGCGGTTGATGCCGCAGGACGCGGTTTATCCGTGCTGATGCTGGAAGCTAACGATCTCGCCTGCGCGACGTCGTCCGCCAGCTCCAAGCTGATCCACGGAGGCCTGCGCTACCTGGAACACTACGAATTCCGCCTGGTCAGCGAAGCGCTGGCCGAACGCGAAGTGCTGCTGAAAATGGCTCCGCATCTGGCGATCCCGATGCGCTTCCGCCTGCCTCACCGCCCGCACCTGCGTCCGGCGTGGATGATCCGCATCGGCCTGTTCATGTACGATCATCTGGGTAAACGCACCAGCCTGCCGGGTTCGACCGGTTTGCGTTTTGGCTCAGAATCGGTCCTTAAGCCTGAAATCGTGCGCGGTTTCGAATATTCTGACTGCTGGGTGGACGATGCGCGTCTGGTGCTGGCTAACGCGCAGATGGTCGAGAAGAAAGGCGGCGAGGTGAAAACCCGTACCCGCGCGACCGCCGCGCGCCGCGAAAACGGCCTGTGGATCGTGGAAGCGGAAGACGTGGATACCGGCGAGAAGTTTAGCTGGAAAGCGCGCGGCCTGGTGAACGCCACCGGCCCGTGGGTAAAACAGTTCTTCGATGACGGTATGCACCTGCCTTCTCCGTACGGCATCCGCCTGATCAAGGGCAGCCACATTGTGGTGCCGCGCGTGCATACCCAGAAGCAGGCTTATATCCTGCAAAACGAAGACAAGCGCATCGTGTTTGTGATCCCGTGGATGGACGAGTTCTCCATCATCGGCACCACTGACGTGGAGTACAAGGGCGATCCGAAAAACGTTGAGATTGAAGAGAGCGAAGTCAGCTACCTGCTGAAAGTGTACAACGCACACTTTAAGAAACAGCTGGCGCGCGATGACGTGGTCTGGACCTACTCCGGCGTGCGTCCGCTGTGTGATGACGAGTCTGACTCACCGCAGGCCATCACCCGTGACTATACGCTTGATATTCATGACGTGGACGGTCAGGCGCCGCTGCTGTCGGTGTTTGGCGGTAAGCTCACCACCTACCGTAAACTGGCGGAGCATGCGCTGGAGAAACTGGCGCCGTATTACAAAGGCATCGGCCCGGCGTGGACGAAAGGCGCCGTGCTGCCTGGCGGCGATATCGGCAATAACCGCGACGATTACGCCGCGAAGCTGCGTCGCCGCTTCCCGTTCATTACCGAAGGAATGGCGCGCCACTACGCCCGCACCTACGGCAGCAATACCGAACTGTTCCTCGGTGACGCAAAAGAGATTGCCGATCTGGGCGAGCATTTTGGCCATGAGCTGTACGAAGCGGAACTGCGCTACCTGGTGGAACACGAATGGGTGCGCCGTCTGGACGATGCCATCTGGCGTCGTACTAAAGAAGGGATGTGGCTGAATGCCGAGCAGCAGTCTCGCGTGGCGCAATGGTTGCAACAGCATGCGGGAAAGCGTGAATTGTCACTGGCGTCCTGAGGGTGACAAAAAATGCCCGGTGGCGCTGCGCTTACCGGGCCTACAGGATCGAGTAGGCCGGGTAAGGCGGAGCCGCCACCCGGCTTTGTTTTACAACCTCACCGGATCAATATGCCAGATATTCTCGGCATACTCTTTGATGGTCCTGTCTGACGAGAAGTATCCCATGTTGGCGATGTTATGCATCGCGGCGCTGGTCCACTTCTCCTGCTGACGGTACAGTTCGTCCACCTTATCCTGACAATCCACGTAGCTGCGGTAATCCGCCAGCACCTGATAGTGATCGCCAAAGTTAATCAGCGAGTCCACCAGGTCACGATAGCGCCCAGGCTCCTCAGGGTTAAACACCCCGGTGGCGATTTGCGTCAGCACCTGGCGTAACTCTTCATCCTCTTCATAATACTCACGCGGCGAGTAGCCCTGCTTGCGAAGCGCCTCTACCTCTTCCGCCGTATTCCCGAAGATAAAGATATTCTCCGCGCCCACATGCTCCAGCATTTCGACATTTGCGCCGTCCAGCGTGCCGATGGTCAGCGCGCCGTTCAGGGCAAACTTCATGTTGCTGGTGCCGGATGCTTCCGTCCCCGCCGTGGAAATCTGCTCTGAGAGATCCGCCGCCGGAATAATCAGCTGCGCCAGGCTTACGCTGTAGTTCGGGATAAACACCACTTTCAGCTTGTCACCAATGTCCGGATCCTGGTTCACTACCTTCGCCACATCGTTGATAAGATGAATGATGTGCTTCGCCATGTAGTACGCGGAGGCCGCCTTACCGGCAAAGATTTTCACGCGCGGCACCCACTCCGCTGTCGGGTCAGCCTTAATGCGGTTGTAGTGAGTGATGACGTGCAGGACGTTCATCAGCTGACGCTTGTACTCGTGGATACGTTTGATCTGCACGTCGAACAGCGCTTTCGGGTTCGCCACCACGTTGAGATGCATCGCCAGCCAGACTGACAGCCGTTTCTTGTTCAGCAGCTTGGCTTCCCGTACGGCTTTGTTCACCGTCGGAAAATCAATGTGTTGCTCAAGCTCGCTCAGCTGGCTCAAATCGGTGCGCCAGGTGCGGCCGATATTTTCGTCCAGCACGTCAGACAGCGGCTGGTTCGCCAGCGCCAGCCAGCGGCGCGGGGTGACGCCGTTGGTCACGTTGCAGAAACGCGTCGGGAAGATCTTCGCAAAGTCTGCAAACAGCGACTGCACCATCAGGTTCGAATGCAGCTCTGAAACTCCGTTGACCTTATGGCTGATCACCACCGCCAGCCAGGCCATGCGCACGCGGCGACCATTGGATTCATCAATGATCGAGGCGCGGCTCAGCAGGCCGGTATCGTTCGGGTACTGCTCCTGCAAGGTCTTGAGGAAGTAGTCGTTGATCTCGAAGATGATTTGCAGGTGACGCGGCAGAATTTTGCCGAGCATATCCACCGGCCACGTCTCCAGCGCTTCACTCATCAGCGTATGGTTGGTGTACGAGAACACCTGGCAGGTCACTTCAAACGCGTCATCCCAGCTGAACTTATGCTCGTCAATCAGCAGGCGCATCAGCTCAGGGATCGACAGCACCGGATGGGTATCGTTGAGGTGAATCGCCGTTTTCTCCGCCAGATTCGCATAGGTTTTGTGCAGCTGATAGTGACGGCTAAGGATATCCTGAATCGTTGCCGAGACGAGGAAATACTCCTGACGCAGGCGCAGCTCGCGGCCCGAGTAGGTCGAGTCATCCGGATACAGGACGCGGGACACGTTCTCAGAGTGGTTTTTATCTTCCACCGCCGCGAAGTAGTCACCCTGATTGAATTTACCGAGGTTGATCTCGCTACTGGCCTGCGCGTTCCACAGACGCAGCGTGTTGGTCGCATCGGTGTCGTAGCCGGGGATAATCTGGTCATAGGCCACGGCGAGGATCTCTTCGGTTTCCACCCAGCGGGATTTTTTCCCTTCCTGCTGAATACGCCCGCCAAAACGCACCTTGTAGCGCGTGTTGTGGCGCTTGAACTCCCACGGGTTACCGTACTCCAGCCAGTAGTCCGGCGACTCTTTCTGACGCCCATCAACGATGTTCTGCTTGAACATGCCGTAGTCGTAGCGAATACCGTACCCGCGTCCCGGCAGCGCCAGCGTCGCCAGTGAATCGAGGAAGCAGGCGGCAAGACGCCCGAGACCACCGTTACCCAGCCCCGGGTCGTTCTCTTCGTCAATCAGCTCTTCTAAGTCCAGCCCCATCTCTTCCAGTGCGTTTTTGACGTCGTCATAAATCCCGAGCGATAACAGCGCATTGGAGAGGGTGCGACCAATCAAAAACTCCATCGACAGGTAATACACCTGTCGCGTCTCCTGCGAGAGCTGGGCGCGGTTGGAGCGCAGCCAGCGTTCGACCATACGGTCACGCACCGCAAACAGCGTGGCGTTCAGCCACTCATGTTTGTTGGCAATAACGGGATCTTTCCCAATGGTAAACATCAGCTTATAGGCGATGGAGTGTTTCAACGCCTCAACGCTGAGCGTGGGGGAAGAGTAGCTAAATGGAGCATTCATATCAGTAACTTCGCCTCGTTACATCAAGCGTTGATAAAGGTCGCGGTAGGACTGCGCCGCAACGTGCCAGCCAAAGTCCATGGACATCGCCTGACGTTGTACGTAACGCCACAGGGATGGACGGGACCACAAGACGAAAGCACGCCGGATCGCCCGAAGTAGCGACCAGGCATTACTGTCCTCGAAAACAAACCCGCTGGCGATACCATCCGCCAGGTTTTCCAGGGAGCTGTCAGACACCGTATCCGCCAGCCCGCCCGTGCGGCGTACCAGCGGCAGCGTGCCGTATTTCAGACCATAGAGCTGCGTCAGGCCGCAGGGCTCGAAACGGCTCGGCACCAGAATCACGTCTGCGCCGCCCATGATGCGGTGCGAGAACGCTTCGTGATAGCCAATCTGCACGCCCACCTGCCCCGGATGTTCCGCCGCGGCCGCGAGGAAACCTTCCTGCAATACCGGGTCGCCCGCGCCGAGCAGCGCCAGCTGCCCACCCTGCTCCAGTAATCCCGGCAGCGCTTCCAGCACCAGATCCAGCCCTTTCTGGCTGGTCAGGCGGCTGACCACCGCAAACAGCGGTACCTTGTCGTTGACCTTCAGCCCCATCGCAATCTGTAGCTGACGCTTGTTCTCCGCTTTGTCCTCCACGGAGTCGCGACCATAGCGCGCTGCCAGCAGGAGGTCCGTTTCCGGATTCCAGATCTGTTCATCCACGCCGTTCAGAATGCCCGACAGACGACCTTCACGGTGGCGCTGTTGCAGTAGCCCTTCCATACCGTAACCGAACTCCGGCTGGGTAATTTCCCGCGCGTAGGTTGGGCTGACCGCCGTGATGTGGTCGGCGTAGTACAGACCGGCCTTCAGGAAAGAAATCTGTCCGTTAAACTCCAGTCCGTGCATGTTAAAGAACGACCATGGCAGATCGATGTCATTCATATGATGCGCGTAATACATGCCCTGATACGCCAGGTTGTGCACCGTAAACACCGATTTCGCCGGGTGTCCTTTCGCCGCCAGATATGCAGGAGCCAGCCCCGCATGCCAGTCGTGCGCGTGCACCACGTTCGGACGCCAGAACGGATCCAGCCCGACGGCCATCTCCGCCCCCACCCAGCCGAGCAGGGCAAAGCGCAGCACGTTATCGGTATAGGCGTACAGGTTGGTATCGTGATACGGGCTGCCGGGTCGGTCGTATAAATGCGGCGCATCAATCAGGTAAATCCCTACGCCATTGTAATGTCCAAACAGCAGGGTGATACGTCCCGCGAAGGTCTCGCGGCGGGTAACAACCTTCGCATCGGGAATACCACGCCGGATATCCGGAAAAGCGGGTAACAACACGCGGGTATCCACCCCTCCGGCAATTTGCGCCGCCGGTAATGCACCAAGAACATCCGCCAGTCCGCCCGTTTTTAACAACGGGAACATCTCAGAACATACGTGTAAAACCTGCATCATCGCTCCTGTTTGATTTGCAGCTTCCGCAACATTTCCCGTGTTACTAACACGATCCCCTCTTCCGATCGGTAGAAACGACGTGCATCTTCTTCCGCGTTTTCCCCAATCACCATCCCTTCGGGAATGACGCAGGCACGGTCGATAACGCAGCGACGCAGACGACATGAGCGCCCTACCCAGACATCCGGCAGCAGGACTGCCGAATCGATATTACAGAATGAGTTTATACGCACGCGCGGGAACAGCACGGACTGCACCACCACCGAACCGGAGATAATGCACCCGCCAGAGACCAGCGAGTTCAGCGTCATACCGTGGCTGCCGGAGCGATCCTGGACGAACTTCGCCGGCGGCAGCGATTCCATATGGGTGCGAATCGGCCAGTTCTGGTCGTACATATCCAGTTCAGGCGTCACGGACGCCAGATCGAGGTTGGCTTTCCAGTAGGCTTCCAGCGTGCCGACGTCGCGCCAGTAAGGTTCCGCATTTGGATCGGACTGCACGCAGGACAATGGGAAAGGATGTGCATACGCCATGCCAGCTTTGGTAATTTTCGGGATGATGTCTTTACCGAAGTCGTGGCTGGAGTTTTCGTCTTTGTCGTCTTCTTCCAGCAGCTCATAAAGATAATCGGCATCAAAGACATAGATCCCCATGCTGGCGAGCGATTTGGTGTCGTCTCCCGGCATGGTTGGCGGATTCGCCGGTTTTTCGACAAAGTCGATAATCTTGTCGTCGCCATCTACATGCATCACGCCAAACGCGGTTGCTTCTGCAACAGGCACCGGCAGACACGCCACGGTGCAGCGCGCACCTTTTTCGACGTGGTCGATCAGCATGTGGGAGTAATCTTGCTTGTAGATGTGGTCCCCGGCGAGGATAACGATGTATTCCGCGTTGTAGCGGCGAATGATGTCGAGGTTCTGGGTCACGGCATCCGCCGTGCCGCGGTACCAGTTCTCCCCGTGAACGCGCTGCTGCGCCGGGAGCAGATCGACAAACTCGTTCATCTCTTCGCTGAAGAATGACCAGCCGCGCTGAATGTGCTGCACCAGCGTGTGCGACTGATACTGGGTAATGACGCCAATACGGCGAATGCCTGAGTTCAGGCAGTTGGAGAGTGCAAAATCGATAATACGGAACTTACCACCAAAGTGAACGGCCGGTTTGGCGCGCTTGATGGTCAAATCTTTCAGACGGGTACCACGCCCGCCCGCGAGGATCAGGGCAACTGTTTTTAATGGTAGCTGGCGCGCCAACATTAACGGATCGTTCTTCTCTAATCTAACCATGACTAACTCCTTTTTTATCATCTTTGGAATACGCACACTCCGTGCGCAGGCCCGTGCCAGACAGCCATAACAACCGGATTATCCGCTCCGGCAAAGGGAGGAATGGCTCGCCATTCCCCGTCAGGTAAAACAATCTCTGCGACGTCATCCGTCGCGTTCAGCGTCACCAGCCACGCATCCGAAAGCAGGATTTGCAGACAGGGTATGCCGTGTTGCCACTCTTGCGCGCTTAACGGTTGCGCGTCTTTATTCAGCCAGCGAACGTTGCCGTCGCCCTCTTCCCACCAGCAGTCGGCGGTGAGCGCGGGGATGTGCTGGCGAAGATGGATCAGCGCCGCGGTGAAATGGGTCAACCCGCTGTTCGCTTCTTCCCAGTTGAGCCAGGTCAGGGTGTTGTCCTGGCAATAGGCGTTGTTGTTGCCGTGCTGGCTGTGACCGTGCTCATCGCCTGCCAGCAGCATCGGCGTGCCCTGCGACAACAATAGCGTCGTCAGCAGCGCATGAACGCTGGCGCGTCGCCGCTCGATCACATCCAGACTTCCGCCTAACCCTTCTATACCATGGTTAAAGCTATGGTTGTTGTTAGTCCCATCGCGATTCTCTTCGCCGTTTGCCTCATTGTGTTTCTGATTGAAACAAACGCAGTCGCGCAGCGTAAAACCGTCGTGCGCCGTCACCAGATTAATGGTGGCCGACGGACGTTTGCCGTCACGCTTAAAGAGATCGCTGGAGCCGGCAAAGCGACCGGCAAACTCCCCCAGCGACAGATCGCGCGTCAGCCAGAAGCGGCGGACGGCATCGCGGAAGTGGTCGTTCCACTCGGCAAACAGCGGCGGGAAGTTCCCCACCTGATAACCGCCCTCGCCGATGTCCCAGGGCTCCGCAATCAGCTTCACCTTTGAAAGCACCGGGCAGTTTTTGATGGCCTCAAACAGCGGCGCCTGCTGGCTGAACGCCGGGGTGCGCCCCATTACCGGCGCCAGGTCGAAACGAAAACCGTCCACGTGGAACGTCTCAACCCAGTATTTCAGGCACGCGTACGCGTAATGCGTAACGGCCGGATGACTGAGGTTGAGGGTGTTACCGCACCCGGTCCAGTTCTCGTAATCGCCGTCGTCCCTGATCCAATAATAGCTACGGTTATCGATTCCGCGCTGTGAGAGCGTCGGGCCATCAAGATCGCTTTCTGCACTGTGGTTCAACACCACGTCCAGAATGACCTCGATACCCGCCGCGTGAAGCGCCTTCACCGCATCGCGAAACTCATCCCGCGCCTTCTCCGGATGCACCGCGTAGCGCGGGTCGAGGGCGAACATCGCCAGCGGGTTGTAGCCCCAGTAGTTGCTTAACCCAAGACGCTGCAGCCGCGGCTCGCTGGCAAAATGCGCCACGGGCAACAGCTCCAGGGCGGTGATCCCTAAGTGCTTCAGGTACGCGACCATCGTCGGATGCCCAAGCGCTTTGTAGGTACCGCGCATCTCTTTGGGGATTGACGGATGCAGATACGTCAGCCCTTTGACGTGGGCTTCATAAATAACGGTGTTGCTCCACGGCGTGCGCGGCGGGGCATCGTCTTCCCAGTCGTAGAGATCGTGTACCACCACGCTTTTGGGCGCGACGGGTGCGCTGTCGCGGTGGTCTGGTTCGCCGTAGCCAACGTGGAACAGCGGGTCGTCTTTAAACTCACCGTCCACACGGTGCGCACATGGGTCAATCAGCAGCTTCGCCGGGTTAAACCAGTGCCCCTGAGAGGGCTCCCAGGGGCCGTGTACGCGAAAACCGTAGTGCATCCCCGGCCGTCCTCCGGGCAGGTAGCCATGCCAGGTATCCCCCGTGCGCGCCGGTAAATCGTAACGGTGTTCGTTACCTTCCCCGTCAAACACACAGAGTTCCACCCGCTCAGCATGGGCAGAAAAGAGCGTAAAGTTCACCCCCTTTCCGTCAAAACTCGCCCCGAGCGGTTCGGGTTTACCTGCCGAGAGCTGCGTCATTCTCCCTCCCGCACCAGCCAGATTGTGCTCAGCGGCGGCAGCGTCAGGCCAAGGGAGTTCGGACGACCGTGGCTTTCGATGGCGTCGCTCTGTACCAGGCCACCGTTACCGGCGTTGCTGCCGTGGTAGTGCATGGAGTCGGTGTTAAGGATTTCGCGCCATTTGCCCGGCTGGTTTATGCCGAAGCGGTAGTGTTCGCGCGGTATCGGCGTGAAGTTGCTGGCAACAATGATCTCGTTACCGGCTTTATCACGTCGTACAAAGACAAACACCGAGCGCTCGTGGTCGTCCACCACCAGCCACTCAAAGCCGTACGGATCGAAGTCCAGCTCGTGCAGCGCTTTGTGGTGGCGATAGGTCAGGTTCAGGTCGCGAACCAGACGCTGCACGCCGTGGTGCCAGTTGTCCGCGCCTTCCAGCAGATGCCAGTCAAGGCTGGTGTCGTGGTTCCATTCGCGCCCTTGCGCAAATTCGTTGCCCATAAACAGCAGCTTTTTGCCCGGGAAGGCGAACATCCAGCCGTAATAGGCGCGCAGGTTGGCAAACTTCTGCCACGCGTCCCCCGGCATGCGGTCGAGAACGGATTTCTTGCCGTGTACCACTTCATCGTGCGACAGCGGCAGCATGAAGTTTTCGGTGTAGTTGTAGAGTAGCCCGAAGGTGAGCTTATCGTGGTGATACTGACGATAAACCGGGTCAAGCTTCATGTAGTCGAGCGTGTCGTGCATCCAGCCGAGGTTCCACTTGTACCAGAAGCCCAGGCCGCCCATTGCCGGTGGACGGGAAACGCCCGGGAAGTCGGTTGACTCTTCCGCCATGGTCACGGCGCCTTCCACCTGCTCGCCGATAATGCGGTTGGTGTTGCGCAGAAACTCAATCGCTTCGAGGTTTTCACGCCCGCCATACTCGTTTGGGATCCACTCACCCTCTTTGCGGCTGTAGTCGCGGTAGATCATCGACGCCACTGCATCGACGCGCAGGGCATCAATGCCGAAACGTTCGATCCAGTACAGCGCGTTCCCGACCAGGTAGTTTGACACTTCACGGCGACCGTAGTTGTAGATCAGCGTGTTCCAGTCCTGGTGATAGCCTTCGCGCGGATCGCTGTGCTCGTACAGCTTCGTACCGTCAAACTCTGCCAGCGCAAAATCATCCGACGGGAAGTGGCCCGGCACCCAGTCGAGGATCACGTTCAGTCCGGCGGCGTGCGCGGCATCAATGAAATAGCGGAAGTCATCGCGCGTGCCGAAGCGGCGCGTAGGCGCATATAGCCCGGTCGGCTGATAGCCCCAGCTACCGTCGAACGGGTGTTCGTTGATTGGCAGCAGCTCCAGATGGGTAAAGCCCATCCATTTGGCGTACGGCACCAGCTGGTCCGCCAGCTCGCGATAGCTCAGCCAGAAGTTGTTATCGGTGTGGCGACGCCAGGAGCCGAGATGCACTTCATAGACGGAGATCGGCGCATCAAAGCGGTTGGCCTGCTTGCGCTCCTCGCTCTGGACAACCTTCTCCGGCAGGCCGCAAATCAGCGAGGCGGTATTCGGGCGCAGTTCGGCCTCAAAGGCGTACGGGTCGGATTTAATACGCAGCTTGCCGTTGGCATCGATCATCTCGAATTTGTAGAGCTGACCGTTGTGCGCGCCGGGGATAAACAGCTCCCAGATACCGGTTTCCCGGCGCAGGCGCATGGGGTGACGACGACCGTCCCAGTAGTTGAACTGCCCGACGACGGAGACGCGCTGGGCGTTTGGCGCCCATACGGCAAAGCGCGTGCCGGTGATACCGTCCATGGTATCCGCATGGGCACCCAGCGTTTCGTAGGGGCGTAAATGGGTCCCTTCGGACAGCAGCCAGGCGTCCATCTCTTTTAAGAGCGGGCCGAAGCTATAGGGATCGTCAATCAGGTTTTGCTGACCGTGCCAGATAACGGCAAGCTGATAACGAAAAGGATTTTTACGGCGGGGCATGACGCCCGAGAAGAAGCCACGCGAGTCGAGGCATTCCAGATTACCCACCTTGCGGCCGGTTTTGGGTTCGATAACCCACACTTCTGTTGCATCCGGTAACAGCGCCCGAACTTCCAGTCCGGCCTCTGTACGGTGCATCCCTAGCACAGAAAAGGGGTCGGCAAAGTGACCCGCAATAAGCGCATTAATCACGTCTCTCGAAATACGATCGGACATGGTATTCATCCTGTTTTTTTATGTCGCCCTTTTTACGCGCTCCGGGACGACTTTTAATGTGACCTAAACGGTGCAGTTAATCCTCTCTGCTCCGCCCTACCCTCAGGTGAGAAATAAATCTTCCTTAAAGCATAGCCAACGTCGTGGGCCCTCCTGATAAAAAATAAGACATCTGCGTTTTACTCCATGTAGTACGCAAAAAAAGGGGGTGACATTCACCCCCGGTGTTTAACAAATTATTACGCCAGCTGGCGCAGCATGCGGCGCAGCGGCTCGGCGGCACCCCAAAGAAGCTGGTCGCCAACGGTGAACGCGGAGAGGTACTCCGGTCCCATGTTCAGCTTGCGCAGGCGGCCAACCGGAGTGGTCAGCGTGCCGGTAACGGCTGCCGGGGTCAGTTCGCGCATGGTGATATCGCGATCGTTTGGCACCACTTTCGCCCACGGGTTGTGCGCGGCCAGCAGCTCTTCCACGGTCGGAATAGACACATCTTTTTTCAGTTTAATGGTGAAAGCCTGGCTGTGGCAGCGCAGCGCGCCGATACGCACGCACAGACCGTCAACCGGAATGGTGTTCGCGGTGGCGAGGATTTTGTTGGTCTCAGCCTGGCCCTTCCACTCTTCGCGGGTCTGGCCGTTATCCAGCTGTTTGTCGATCCACGGGATCAGACCGCCGGCCAGCGGTACGCCAAAGTTATCCACCGGCAATTCGCCACTGCGGGTGAGCTGAGTGACTTTACGCTCGATATCGAGGATCGCGGACGCCGGGTTTGCCAGCTCGGTCGCGACGCTCTGGTGCAGCTGGCCCATCTGGGTCAGCAGCTCGCGCATATGACGCGCGCCGCCGCCGGACGCCGCCTGGTAGGTCGCTACGGAGACCCACTCCACCAGATCCTGTGCGAACAGGCCGCCGAGGGACATCAGCATCAGGCTGACGGTGCAGTTACCGCCAACAAACGTTTTCACGCCGTTGTTCAGGCCGTCGGTAATGACATCCTGGTTAACCGGGTCGAGAATGATGATGGCATCGTCTTTCATACGCAGCGAAGAGGCCGCGTCAATCCAGTAGCCCTGCCAGCCGCTTTCACGCAGCTTCGGATAAATTTCGTTGGTATAATCGCCGCCCTGGCAGGTCACAATAATGTCGAGTGCCTTCAGCGCTTCCAGATCGTAAGCATCCTGCAACGTGCCTGTGGTACCACCAAAGGACGGTGCAGCCTGGCCGAGCTGGGAAGTGGAGAAGAAGACCGGGCGGATGGCGTCGAAATCGCACTCTTCAACCATGCGTTGCATGAGTACAGAGCCGACCATACCGCGCCAGCCGATAAAACCAACGTTTTTCATAGCATTTTTTTCCTGCAAGGGGTGTGTGCTGATTGTGCAAGCCAGTATTGAACTGGGATATGCTTCACATTACAAAATGCTGCCAAAGTCGCAAGCGAAATTAATCGATGATTGCCCGGCAATCAGAAAAAGTGCTAATCATCGCAATGACCACAATAAGTATCAGGGATAATTTAAGATGAGTGAAATCATTTCCGCAGCGGTTTTATTGATCCTGATTATGGATCCGCTCGGTAATCTGCCGATCTTCATGTCGGTGCTGAAGCACACCGAGCCGAAGCGCCGTCGGGCGATCATGATCCGCGAGCTGCTCATCGCCCTACTGGTGATGTTTATCTTCCTGTTCGCCGGTGAAAAAATCCTCGCTTTCCTGAACTTACGTGCCGAAACGGTCTCCATTTCCGGCGGGATCATTTTGTTCCTGATTGCCATAAAGATGATTTTCCCGAGCGCGGAAGGCAGCAGCAGCGGCCTGCCTGCGGGTGAAGAACCGTTTATCGTGCCGCTGGCGATTCCGCTGGTCGCCGGGCCAACGATTCTGGCGACGCTGATGCTGCTGTCGCATCAGTATCCGAATCAGATGAGCCACCTGGTCATTGCCCTGCTGATCGCCTGGGGCGGGACATTTATTATCCTGTTGCAGTCGTCGCTGTTCCTGCGCCTGCTGGGCGAGAAAGGGGTGAACGCCCTTGAGCGCCTGATGGGGCTGATTCTGGTGATGATGGCGACGCAGATGTTCCTGGATGGGATCCGGGCATGGATGAAAGGGTGAAGATGTAAAAAAGCCGGGTGGCGCTTACGCTTACCCGGCCTACGGGACCTGATTTTTTTGTAGGTCGGGTAAGGCGAAGCCGCCACCCGACAAAATACGGTCTCGTTAGCTCAGCAGCGTAAACGCAATCATCCCGACAACCGCACCCGTCGTGCCGAGGATGGTTTCCATCAGCGTCCAGGTTTTGAGGGTTTGCGCTTCGGTTGCGCCGGTAAATTTACCGAACAGCCAGAAGCCTGCGTCGTTCACGTGAGAAACCACAATCGAACCGCCCGCGATACAGATAGAGAGCGCCGCCATCTGCGCGCCGGAGTAGTTCAGCTGTTCAATCACCGGCATCACCAGCCCCACCGCGGTTAAGCACGCCACGGTCGCGGAGCCCTGAATGATACGCACCGCCGCGGCCAGCACGAAGCAGGTGACCGCAATCGGCAGGCCCATTCCGGTCAGCGCTTCGCCCAGCGCCGGACCCACACCGGAATCCACCAGCACCTGCTTGAACACGCCGCCCGCCCCGATCACCAGCAGAATAATACCCGCCGGTTGTAGCGCGGCACCGCATATCTCCATCACGCGATCTTTTGGCATGCCCTGACGCATCGCCAGGCCGTAAATTGCCACCAGACACGCCACCAGGATCGCAGTGAATGGATGGCCAATAAATTCGAACCATTCGTAAGCGGTTGACCCCACCGGCACAAAGCGGGCAGCGATGGTTTTCAGGCCCACCAGCACCAGCGGCAGCAGGATCAGCGACAGACTGAAGCCGAAGGACGGCATTTTACCCTCGCCCAGGTGCGGCTCGGTGATGTCGTCCGGAATGTGCAGTTCAACGTAGCGGCTAATGAAGTTGCCCCACAGCGGACCGGCGATAATCATCCCCGGGATCGCCGCACACAGGCCAATCAGGATCATCCAGCCAAAGTCAGCATGCATCTGGGAGGCCAGCAGCATCGGCGCAGGCCCCGGCAGCAGAAACGCCGCCGCCGCCGCCACGCCCGCAAACAGCGGAATGACCAGCTTCACGAGGTTGGTACCGGTATGGCGTGCCATGGAGAACGCCACGCTAATCAGCAGCACCACCGCCACTTCAAAGAACAGCGGCAGCGCGCAAATCAGACCAGCCAGACCAATCGCGTAGTGCGCACGGCTGTGTCCGAAGGATTTCAGCATCTTGACGGCAATCTGATCGACCGCGCCCGTCTCGTGCAAAATCTTGCCAAACATCGCGCCGAGCGCGACTACGATGGCCAGGAAGCCGAGCGTGCCGCCCATCCCTTTTTCCATCGTCGCCGCAATTTTGTCGAGCGGCATTCCGGAAAAGAGACCGGCACCAATAGAAACCACCATCAAAGCAACGAAGGCGTGCATACGTGCCTTCATCACTAAAAACAGCAGCAGCAATACGGAACCCACTGCTGTCAAAACTAGCGTTAATGTACTCAAAACTTACTGCCTTTTATTAATAACCTCGATGGTGCTGGCAACAACACCTTCCAGCGGCTGATCGATATCAACCACTAAGACATCCTGCTCGTCAGCACCCGGCTCCTGCAACGCTTCGAACTGCGTTACCAGCATCTGGGTTTTGAAGAAGTGGCCTTTACGCGCCTTCAGGCGGCTTTCAATTACCCCGAAATCGCCTTTCAGGTAGATGAAAGAGAGGTTCGGGTTGCCATCGCGCAGCAGGTCGCGATAGGTTTTTTTCAGCGCGGAACAGACTATCAGGGAGACTTTATTGGTGCGCTGCATCGCGAACGCGGCATCATTCAGCGCCTGCAACCAGGGTTTGCGGTCGTCGTCATTCAGCGGCTCGCCGGAAGCCATTTTCATGATGTTGCTGCGCGGATGGAGGAAGTCACCATCAAGAAACGCAGCCTGGAGTTGATGCGCCACTTCGCTCGCCACGGCAGATTTACCGCTACCGGACACGCCCATCAGGACGTAAACGTGGTGATCGTGATTAGTCGTGCTCAAAGGGTGTCCCTCAGTCAATTGTTACGGGTAACAGTTATCGGTAACATTGTCCTGCCGGGGCATAAGAGAAGCAATATCCAAACGTGCGTGAAGTGAATAAGTGTGAGCTACTTCAAATTTGTCGGATTAAATAGATCCACCCGGTGACAAGGTGAAACCTAAATCTAACATTTTAGGGGTAACTGCCTCACCACGAATGCGCGCCAGCAGGCGTTCTGCACCAATGCGGCCCATGCGTTCACGCGGGGTCAGGACGCTTGCCAGACGCGGCTCCATCACCTGGCCAATATCGTGGCCGTGGAAGCCGGCAATCGCCATATCATCCGGGATTTTTAAACCCAGACGCTGACACTCAAACGCGGCGCCGACCGCTAGGTCATCGTTGGTACAGAAAATACCGTCCAGTTGCGGATACTCGCGTCGCGCCTGACGCATCAGCTCAATACCCGACGTATAAGAGGAAGATTGCTCCACCATCACGCTGTACGGGGTTAAACCGGCGTCGAGCATCGCCTGCTCGTATCCCTTCTGTTTGATGATAGTACGTTCATCCAGACGCGCACCCAGATAGGCCACATGGCGATGACCGCGGGCGATGATCGCCGCCGTCATCTGACGCGCCGCTTCAAAGTTATCGAACCCCACGGCGATGTCGAGGCACGGCGACTGGCTGTCCATCAGCTCCACCACCGGAATGCCTGCCACTTCAATCATTTTCAGCGTGCGCGGGGTGTGAGTACGTTCCGTTAAAATCAGGCCGTCAATGTTCCAGGAAAGCATCGATTCAAGACGTTCCTCTTCCAGTTCCGGCTTGTACCCATAGTGGGCGAGCATGGTCTGATAACCAAAGGCATCGGTCACGCTTTCGATGCCACGCAGCACTTCAGCGAAAACCTGGTTGGTTAAGGAAGGAAGCAGGACGCCCACCGCACGGCTGGTCGCATTAGAGAGAATATCGGGCGCGCGGTTGGGGATATAACCCAGTTCATCAAGGGCGGCGGCAATCTTGCCACGCAACGCCACGGAAACCTGCTCCGGGTTACGTAAAAAACGGCTGACCGTCATTTTGGTCACACCGACGCGATCGGCGACATCCTGAAGTACGGGGCGTTTCTTTTTCATCGTCCTGAGAAATCTTGAAGTGAGAGATTTGCTCAGTTTATCACGGACAAAGCTCAACCTTCCCCGTTTAAAGGGAAGGTTGAGAAATTATTTAGACCGGCGGCAGATCAAACAGCAGAATTTCACTTTCGCTGTCGGCATGCACGGAGAGCGCCTGCTCATCCCAGACTGCCAGGCCATCGGCGGTGGTGGCTTTGGTGCCGTTGATGGACACCTCGCCTTTCACCACCTGGATCCAGACGCGGCGGTTGGCGGCGATCTGGTGCACAGACTGTTCATCTTTCGCCAGCGCCCAGCGGTACAGCTCCATATCCTGATGCACTTTCAGGGAACCTTCACGCGCATCCGGGGAGAGCACCAGCTGTTTACCCTGTTTCGCATCGAAGCGGCGCTGTTCGTAGCGTGGCGTGATGCCGGTCTCTTCTGGAATGATCCAGATTTGATACAGGTGCAGTTTTTCCGTTTTGCTCGGGTTGTACTCAGAGTGACGCACCCCGGTCCCCGCGCTCATAATCTGGAACTCGCCCGCCGGAACCTGCTCTTTATTGCCCATGCTGTCCTGGTGCTCAACCGCCCCTTCCAGCACATAGGTCAGGATTTCCATGTCCTTGTGCGGGTGGGTACCGAAGCCCTGGCCTGCATCAATCACGTCGTCGTTAATGACGCGCAGCGCGGAGAAGCCCATGAAGTTCGGGTCGTAGTAGTCGGCAAACGAGAATGAATGCCATGAGTCCAGCCAGCCATGATTCGCGTGACCACGTTCGTTTGCTTTGCGTAAGTAGATCATTGTTTTCACCCT
This sequence comes from Enterobacter cloacae complex sp. P29RS, assembly GCF_014893445.1. NCBI lineage: Bacteria > Pseudomonadati > Pseudomonadota > Gammaproteobacteria > Enterobacterales > Enterobacteriaceae > Enterobacter > Enterobacter cloacae complex sp. P29RS. The sequence continues at coordinate 97,073 of NZ_JADBPZ010000009.1, forward strand.
CAGTTCGTTTCGATGGAGTAAGTGTGGACGCAAACGCTCAGGGATCATAGAGGGTGAAAATTGACTCCTCTGTTCAAAAATTTAGAACAAGCGCAAAGGAGCCATTTTTGCTTATCTGGCGAGGGTTACCGTGGCAGGGGAAGCCTGTTCGAAGGCCCGTTCAAGGATTTCCAGGTTCGTCAAAACGTCAGATTCCTTGACGTAATTCGGCGTGCCGCTGGAGAGGGTTTCATACAGCGCATCGTAGACGCGTCCATAATCGCCCGTTTCCGGCTTCAGCTCTTCCCTGACCGTCAGGCCCTCGTCGTTCACGTACTCCAGCACGCCCACGGAATCATCTGCCGCAAAGCCCGGTTCGCCCGGCATGATGTTGGCCTTCAGGCTGGTCTCCTGCTGGTCGATGCCGTACTTGATAAAGGAGCCTTTCTTGCCGTGAACGATAAATTTCGGGTAGTCGATTTTCACCAGATGACTGGTTTTGACGATGGCTTTGAGATCGCCGTAGAACAGCTGTGCTTCGAAGGTATCGTCCGGATTGGCCTTATTGCGCAGGCTGCGGATGTCGTACGCCACGTGGTCCGGGCGGCCAAACAGGGAGATGATCTGGTCCATGGTGTGTACGCCCAGACCGTAGAACGAACCGTCCTGCGGCAGGCCGGGTTTGGTTTCTGCCACAGGGCGGTAGTAATCGAAGTGGCTTTCGATTTCAACGATCTCGCCGAGCTTGCCGCTTTCGATTGCCTTTTTTGCCGTCAGGAAGCAGCTGTCAAAGCGACGGTTCTGGTACGGCGTGACGGTCAGGCCTTTGCTTTTCGCCAGCGCAAAGAGTTCCTTCGCTTCGGCGATGGTCGGGGTGAACGGTTTTTCCACCAGCACGTTTTTACCCGCTTCCAGCGCGCGTTTCGCGTAGTCAAAGTGGCTGTCGGCGTGGGTACAGACCACCACCAGCTTCACCTGCGGATCATTTAACACTTCATCAAGATCGCTGGTGAAATGAATATGGGAATACTGCGGAGACTGCTCTTCTGGCTTCGCGCGGCGGCGATAGATATGGGCCACGTGCCAGGTCTCTTTTCGGTTAAGAACATACGGAAGGTGGTAACGCGTGGTGCTTTTGCCAAATCCAATAAATGCACAATGTAGTGTCATGGCTCAGTCCTTTTGGAAGGTTACTGAGTCTAACCATAACAAAAAAAAAGCCAGCGAGAAGCTGGCTAAAGTAATACTGGAAGCAATGTGAGCAATGTCGTGCTTTCAGGTTCCCGTAGGAGGTCTTCCTGAATGCAGAGCAATAATAATCATTCTCATTCGCACTTGTCCAACACTTTTTGCAAAAAATAGCGATTGACTCAACTTTTAAAGTCACTGATGTTGGAAGGGACTTTTAACTGACTGAGGAACAAGGAATGAGTGAGATAGTGATACGCCACGCTGAACCGAAAGATTACGACGCCATTCGTCAGATCCACGCCCAGCCGGAGGTGTACCACAACACGCTACAGGTTCCTCATCCCTCAGAGCAGATGTGGCATGACCGGCTAACCGATCAGCCCGGTATCAAGCAGCTTGTCGCCTGTATTGATGATACCGTCGCCGGGCATCTGTGCATTGCCGTAGCCCAGCGTCCGCGCCGCAGCCACGTTGCCGATTTTGGAATTTGTGTGGGTGCGCAGTGGCAAAACCGGGGCGTCGCCAGCGCGCTGATACGCACCATGATTGATATGTGCGACAACTGGCTGCGCGTCGACCGCATCGAGTTAACGGTGTTTGTCGATAACGCACCGGCAATCGCGGTGTACAAAAAGCACGGGTTTGAGATTGAAGGCACCGGCAGGCGCTATGCCCTGCGCAACGGCGAGTACGTGGACGCGTATTATATGGCGCGTATGAAGTAACCCCTCACCCCGACCCTCTCCCCGAAGGGGCGAGGGAGAAAAGACCGCACCGTGCAATCCCCTCTCCCCTATGGGGAGAGGGTTAGGGTGAGGGGAGCCCTCAATACCCCGCCGTTAAATCATCCACCGACCGCGGATCCGACGCGCCAAACAGTGCCCCGTCCGGCCCGACCATAATGCTCTGGGTGCTGCCCATCGCCTCCTTCACCGCCACCTTCTGCCCGCGCTGCTCAAGCAGCTTGAGGGTATCCGGGCTAAAGCCCTTCTCCACGCGCAACTCGTCCGGCAGCCACTGGTGATGGAAACGCGGCGCATTGGTCGCTTCGGCGACGTTCATCCCAAAGTCGATGCTGTTCACTACCATTTGCAACACGGTGGTGATAATCCGGCTCCCGCCCGGGCTGCCGGTCACCAGCCAGGTTTTGCCGTCTTTCACCACGATGGTGGGCGACATGGACGACAGCGGGCGCTTCTTCGGCCCGACCGCATTTGCATCGCCGCCGACCAGCCCGTAGACGTTCGGCACGCCCGGCTTGGCCGAGAAGTCATCCATCTCGTTGTTCAGCAAAATACCGCTGTTGCCCGCCACAATCCCGGTGCCGAAGGTGGTGTTGAGCGTGTATGTCACCGCCACCGCGTTTCCGTCTTTGTCCACGACCGAGAAGTGGGTGGTCTGGTTACTTTCATACGGCGCCAGCTTGCCCGGGCGGATCTCGCTGGACGGTTTAGCCTTGTTGATGTCGATCTCATCGGCAATCGATTTGGCATAGGCTTTGTTAGTCAGCGCCTGCCACGGCACCTTCACGAAATCCGGATCGCCAAGATATTCCGAGCGGTCCGCGTAGGCGCGCTTTTCCGCCTCCGCCATCACCTGCATGGCATCGGCACTACCGAAGCCGAACTTGTGCATATCGAAGTTTTCCAGAATATTGAGGATCTGCACAATGTGAATGCCCCCGGAGGACGGCGGCGGCATGGAGAAGACCTCGTAGCCGCGATAGGTGCCGCTAATCGGCTCGCGCTCCACCGCCTTATATTCCGCCAGATCCGCTTTGGTGATCAGCCCGCCGTTCTTCTGCATCTCGTCGGCAATTTGATCGGCAATCGGCCCCTTATAGAAGGCGTCCGGACCGTTTTCGGCAATCAGTTCGAGACTTTTTGCGAGGTTCTTCTGCACCAGCTTATCGCCCTTTTTCAGCGGCTCGCCGTCTTTCCAGAAGATAGCCTTGCTGTTTTCATGATTGGGAATAACTTCGCTGCCGTAGGTTTTGAGGTCGTCCGCCAGCGCGTCGTTGACGACGAAGCCGTCGCGCGCCAGCCTGATGGCAGGCTGTACCACTTTATTCAGCGGCAGCGTGCCGTATTTTTCCAGCGCCAGCGAGAACCCCGCAACGGTGCCCGGCGTGCCGGAGGCAAGGTGCGAGGTCAGGGATTTTTTACTGTCCGGATTGCCCTGATCGTCGAGGAACATATCGCGGGAGGCCTGATTCGGTGCCATCTCACGAAAGTCGATGGCCGTAGTTTTACCGTCTTTCGTGCGCAGCATCATAAACCCGCCGCCGCCCAGGTTCCCCGCCTGTGGATGCGTCACCGCCAGCGCGTACCCGACCGCGACCGCCGCATCCACCGCGTTACCGCCCTGTTTAAGAATATCGACGCCCACCTGAGTTGCCAGCGCGTCAACCGAGGCCACCATGCCGTGCGTCGCCCGCTCGGGATGAAAAACATCCTCCTCCACGCCGTAAGAGACCGGAGGAGCGGCGGGCGGGTTGGCCGCCACGGTAAATGTGCCGCCTGCCATCAGCGCAGCGATGGCGACCCAGCGCAAAAAGGTTGGTTTCATCATTATTGTTCTCCAGGTGAAGGGGCCTATATTCCCCGCTTAAGCCTGGTTCACAACTCTTAAAAAATCATCGTTATGCCGGAATCAGGATAAACTTAAGAGAAGCCTCAAAGGAGGAGATAACCATGAAACGATTACCGATCCTGATCGCGCTGCTTCCGTTCGCCGCGCTCGCACAGCCGATAAACACGCTGAACAACCCGAACCAGCAGGGCTATGTCATTCCGAGCCAGCAGCGTATGCAGACGGAGATGATGAGCCAGCAACAGCAGCAGAAAGGGATGCTTAATCAGCAGTTAAAGACGCAGACCCAGGTGCAGCAACAGCACCTGCAAAACCAGATGAACGCTAATACCCAGCGCGTGCAGCAGGGCCAGATGCGCGAGCAGCCGCTGTCAAACTCAAACGGTGGGATGTTAGGGGGCGGGGTGTCGCAAAGCAGCGGTCAGCAGCATATGCTGCCGACCCAGCAGAACGGCAGTATGCTTAATAAATAAAGTTCGGCCCGATCTGGTCAATCGCATCGGTACAGATGCTGTCCACGCCCCAGCGCAGCAGCTCGGCCGCACGCTGGGGTTTGTTGACGGTGTAGACCAGGATATACAGACCGGCCTCTTTTAACAGCATCACGCGCGCTTCATCCAGCAGCTTATGGTTGAGGTGGATCGACACGCAACCTAAGCGGGCAGTCAGCGCGCGCCAGTCTTCTCGCCACTCATCCAGCAGCAGCCCGCGCGGCAGCTCTGGTACGGCCGCCTGTGCCGCTTCCAGCGCGTCGATGTCAAACGACGACAGCAGCGGTACCGTCATCCCTTCCCACAGCTCACGCGCGGCCAGCGCGATGACTTTGCCCGTCAGCGGCCCGGTGCCGGTGGTCGGTTTGATTTCGATGTTGGCCATCATGCCGTGCTGGCGGCAGCGGTCCGCCACTTCCGCCAGCAGCGGCAGCGGTTCACCTTTGAATTCCCCGCTGAACCAGCTTCCGGCATCCACCTTCAGCAGATCGCGCCACGGCAGTTCGCCCGCCACGCCCCAGCCGTTGCTGGTGCGTTCAAGGTTGTCGTCATGCAGCAGGAAAATTTCGCCGTCCTTCGACAGCTTGGCATCGAACTCGATCATCGTGTGGCCGTAGCGCGCGCCAGCGTCAATTGCCGCCAGGGTGTTTTCCGGCGCCAGTTTACCGCCGCCACGGTGGGCGACAATGTGGGGGTAAGGCCAGTTGCTCATACTCGTTGTCCTGTTTCACCGTCAAATAAGTGCAGGTGATTTTCCGGCATATGCAGCCACAGCGTGCTGCCTACCTTCGGGCGCTCCTGATGCGGCAGGCGCACCACCAGCTTTTGTTCGCCCCAGCGTCCGTGCGCCAGGTTGTCTGCGCCCAGCATCTCCAGCGTGTCCATCACCAGCGGCACGCCGCCGTCCGCCTGAGACGTCAAACCAATATGCTCCGGGCGGATACCGAGCGTCATCTTACGCCCGGCGTAGCCACGATAGTACCAGTTGATCGGCAACGCCATCCCGCTTTCCAGCTCAAAATGGGTTCCTGCAGCATTGATCCGCCCGTCCAGCAGGTTCATCGCCGGGCTGCCGATAAAGCTCGCCACAAAACGGCTGGCCGGTTTTTCGTAGACTTCCACCGGGGTGCCAATCTGCTCGGCGATGCCTTTGTTCATCACCATCACGCGCTGGGCGAGAGTCATGGCCTCTACCTGATCGTGGGTCACGTAGAGGGACGTGGTTTTCAGGCGGCGATGCAGCTGCTGTAGCTCAAGGCGCATCTGCACGCGCAGCTTGGCGTCGAGGTTTGACAGCGGTTCGTCGAACAGAAAGACTGCCGGGTCGCGCACGATGGCGCGCCCCATCGCCACGCGCTGACGCTGGCCGCCGGAAAGCTCACGCGGGCGACGCTTGAGCAGGCCGTCCAGCTCCAGAATGCGCGCGGCTTCTTTCACGCGCTCCTCGATATGGCCTTTGCCCATGCCGCGAATTTTCAGCCCCCAGGCCATGTTCTCTTCCACGCTCATGTGCGGATAGAGAGCGTAGTTCTGGAACACCATCGCGATGCCGCGATCTTTGGGTTCCATCTCGGTAACGCGCTGGCGGTCAATCCAGATATCCCCGGACGTCACGCGTTCCAGCCCCGCCACCATGCGCAGCAGCGTGGATTTCCCACAGCCGGACGGACCGACCATGACGATAAATTCCCCGTCCGCCACGTCGAGCGTCAGCGGCTGAATGACCTGGGTTTTGCCGTCCCAGCTTTTGGTTACTGCCTGTAATTTTAAACCTGCCATCTTATTTCTCACTGTCCACTAAACCACGCACAAACGCACGCTGCATGGCTAAAACGATAACGACCGGGGGGATAAGGGTGAGCAGCATCGCCGCCATTACCTGGTTCCAGAGGGTGGTGCCTTCGCCGGTGGCGATCATGCCTTTGATGCCTGCCACGGCGGTGCCGAGGTTGACGTCCTGAACGATCAACAGCGGCCACAGGTACTGGTTCCAGCCGTAGATAAAGGTGATCACAAACAGCGCCGCAAGGTTGGTTTTCGACAGCGGCAGCACGATGTCGCGGAAGAAGCGCATCGGCGAGGCGCCGTCAATACGCGCGGCTTCAATCAGCTCATCCGGCAGGGTCATAAAGAACTGGCGGAACAGGAAGGTGGCGGTCGCCGAGGCCATCAGCGGCAGGGTTAAGCCCGCGTAGCTGTCGAGCATCTTCAGGTTGGCGATCACCTCCACCGTCGGGAAGATACGCACCTCTACAGGCAGCATCAGGGTGATGAAAATCATCCAGAAAAACAGGTTACGCAGCGGAAAGCGGAACCAGACGATGGCGAAGGCCGAAAGCATCGACACCGTGATTTTGCCGACGGTGATGCCGAACGCCATGATGAAACTGTTGAGCATCATCAGCCAGAACGGCGCGCTGTTGGCCCCCACGCCCTGGGTCCAGATAGTTTTCATGTTCTCGAAAAGATGCCCGCCGGGGACGAGCGTCATCGGCGTGTCGAACACCGCTTTGGTGTCCAGCGTGGCGGCGACGAAGGCCACGTACAGTGGAAACAGGATGACGAGGATGCCCAGGATCAGCAGGGTATGGCTGAAAATCGTCAGCCCGCGACGGTTCTCAATCATTGGTAGCGCACCTTACTTTCAACATAGCGGAACTGCACCACCGTCAGGATGATGACGAGGAACATCAGCACCACGGACTGGGCGGCAGAGGCAGAGAGATCAAGCCCGGCAAAGCCTTCGCGGTAGATCTTGTAGATCAGCGTCGTCGTCGCCTGTACCGGACCGCCCGCAGTGGCGGCGTCGATCACCGGGAAGGTGTCGAAGAAGGCGTACACCAGGTTGACCACCAGCAGGAAGAAACTCACCGGGGCGATCAGCGGCAGCGACAGTTTGAAGAAGCGACGAACGGGCCCTGCGCCGTCAATCGCGGCGGCCTCCACCAGCGAACGCGGGATAGACTGTAGCGCGGCGAAGAAAAACAGGAAGTTATAGCTGATCTGCTTCCACACCGAGGCGAACACCACCAGGAACATCGCCTGACCGCTGTTCTGGGCGTGGTTCCAGTCGTAGCCAAACTCGCCCAGGAAGTGGGTAATCAGCCCGCGCCCCGGGTTAAACAGGAAGATCCACAGCACGGCGGCCACGGCGGGAGCCACAGCGTAAGGCAGCAGCATCAGGGTCTGATACAGACGGCTGCCGCGCACTACGTAATCCACCAGCGCGGCGAAGAACAGCGACGCGACAAGACCGCTGACGGTGACCAGCGCGCTGAATTTGATCGTCGTCCAGAAGGAGTCCAGGTAGTAGCTGTCATGGAACAGCGCGGTAAAGTTGTCCAGCCCGACAAACTGGCTGGAAAGCCCGAACGGATCGACGCTTTGTACCGAGTACCACAGCGCTTCGCCCGCAGGCCAGATAAAGAAGATAACGGTGATGACCAGCTGCGGCGCGACCAGCAGGTACGGCAGCCAGCGGGAACGGAACACCGGACGGGATGATGACATAGGTTAGCTCAAGTAGGTTTTCGCCCCTCACCCCGGCCCTCTCCCCATAGGGGCGAGGGAGAAAAGACGGCTCCGTGCAGTCCCCTCTCCCCTATGGGGAGAGGGTTAGGGTGAGGGGTAAGATTTTAATTAAGACTTCGTCGACTGCTCAAAGCGGCGTAACAGTTGGTTGCCGCGCTCTACCGCTGAATCCAGCGCCTGCTGAGGCGTTTTCTTCCCGGTCCAGACGCTTTCCAGCTCTTCATCAACGATGGTGCGGATCTGCGGCATGTTGCCCAGACGCAGGCCTTTGGTGAACGGCAACGGCGGCTTGTTCAGCATCTGACGCGTCGCGATGTCCGCGCCCGGGTTCTTGCTGTAGAAGCCCTGCTCCCGGGTCAGGTCGTACGCGGCTTTGGTGATCGGCAGGTAGCCGGTCTTCTGGTGCCACTCGGCGGCGTTTTCCGGCTTCGCCAGGAAGTCGAGGAACTCGGCCACGCCTTTGTAGGTGCCGTTGTCTTTACCCTGCATCACCCACAGGCTCGCCCCGCCGATGATGGCGTTCTGCGGCGCGCCTTTTACATCAGCGTCGTACGGCATCATGCCCACGCCGTAGTTGAATTTGGCGTAGTGACGGATGTCCGCCAGCGAACCGGAAGACGCGGTAGTAATGGCGCAGTCACCGTTGTAGAACTTCTCGGTGGATTCGTCTTTGCGCCCGAAATAGCTGAAGTCGCCCTTCTTGTTCAGATCGGCCAGCAGCGCGATGTGCTTCACCTGCTCCGGCTTGTTAAATTCCAGAACCGCGTCGGTGCCATCGAAGCCGTTGTTTTTGGTGGCAACCGGCAGGCCGTGCCAGGCGCTGAAGTTTTCAATCTGGATCCAGCCCTGCCAGCCGCTGGCGTAGCCGCACTTCATCCCCGCCGCTTTCAGCTTCGCGGTGTACTCCGCCAGATCCTGCCAGGTTTTTGGCGGCTGTTCCGGATCTAAACCGGCTTTTTTGAAGGCATCTTTGTTGTAGTACAGCACTGGCGTGGAGCTGTTAAACGGTTGGGACAGCAGGTGGCCGGTTTTGGAATCGGTGTAGTAACCGGAGACGGTCGGCACGAACTGGGATTCGTCAAAGTTGATGCCCGCGTCTTTGAACACTTCATAGACCGGCTTGATGGCTTTGGAGGCCATCATGGTCGCGGTGCCGACCTCATAAACCTGTAACAGGGCTGGCGCATTGCCGGTACGGAAGGCGGCGATGCCCGCGCTCAGGCTCTGCTCGTAGTTGCCTTTGTACACCGGCACAATTTTGTAATCCGGGTGGGTGTCGTTGAAACGTTGCGCCAGGGAGTCAACCTCTTTACCCAACTCCCCTTCCATAGAATGCCAGAACGGAATGGTGGTCACAGCCATTGCGTTCGTCGCAAAAGCCAGACCGATTGCCAGACCCAAAGCTGTGTGTCGTAACGATGTCATTGTCATCTCTCTTATTATGCCGGATGCGCGATATCACGCGTTTTGTGCTCGCGAGGTAACATGACATGCTCGAATGACAGAAAAATAACTGTTTGTTTACAGATAGGTGACAGCCAGGCGTCAGAGGGATGATGGTTGTGTGAAGGGGTTAATATGAAAAAAAGCCGGGTGGCGGCTTCGCCTTACCCGGCCTACATGGTATCCGTAGGCCCGGTAAGCGCAGCGCCACCGGGCGATACAGACGGCTTAGCCGCCCAAATACGCGCTCCGCACCGCTTCGTTCGCCAGCAGCGCATCGCCGGTATCGGAGAGCACCACGCGGCCGTTCTCCAGCACGTAGCCACGGTCAGCGAGCTTCAGCGCCTGGTTGGCGTTCTGCTCGACGAGGAAGATGGTCATCCCCTCTTTGCGCAGCTGCTCGATGGTGTCGAAAATCTGCTGAATGATGATAGGCGCCAGCCCGAGCGACGGTTCATCCAGCAGCAGCAGACGCGGCTGGCTCATCAGCGCGCGGCCAATCGCCAGCATCTGTTGCTCCCCGCCGGACATGGTGCCCGCGCGCTGAATTCGCCGCTCCCACAGGCGCGGGAAGAGTTCGTATACCCATTTGATGCGGGTCTGGTATTCATCCCGGTGGGCGAAGAAACCGCCCATCGCCAGGTTCTCTTCCACCGTCATACGTGAGAAGACGCGGCGCCCTTCCGGGACGATCGCTACCGCTTCACGCATAATTTTAGCCGTCTGCCAGTCGGTAATATCTTTGCCGTCAAACACAATCCGCCCGCTGGTGGCGCGCGGATCGCCGCACAGGGTGCCGAGCAGCGTGGTTTTCCCCGCGCCGTTGGCGCCAATCAGGGTGACGATCTCGCCCTGATTGATATGCAGGCTGACGTCGTGCAGCGCCTGGATCTTGCCGTAGTGCGCATTGACCTTGTCGAACGTTAACATCGCTTTTTCCATCTTATGCCTCACCAAGGTATGCGCGGATCACGTCCGGGTTGCTGCGGATCTCTTCCGGCGTGCCGTTCGCCAGCGGCGTGCCCTGGTTAACCACGTAGATACGGTCCGAAATGCCCATCACCAGCTTCATGTCATGCTCAATCAGCAGGATGGTGGTGTCGTGATGATCGCGAAGCTCGGCAATCAGCTCGTCCAGCTCTTTGGTCTCTTTCGGGTTAAGGCCCGCCGCCGGTTCGTCGAGCATCAGGATCTCCGGCTGGGTCACCATGCAGCGCACGATCTCAAGGCGACGCTGGTCACCGTAGGCGAGGTTGCTCGCCTGACGGTTGGCGTGCTGGAGCAGGCCGATACGGTCGAGCCAGGTGGCGGCGCGATCGAGCGCCTCCTCCTGCGCGCGGCGGAAGGCCGGGGTTTTCAGCAGGCCGGAAAAGAGGCCGGTTTTGAGCTGCTGATGTTGCGCCACCAGCAGGTTCTCAATCACCGTCATCTCCCGGAACAGACGCACGTGCTGGAAGGTACGCACCACGCCCATGCGGGCAATCTGCTGGCCCGGCAGCCCTTCGAGGTGCTGGTCGCGCAGCATGATGGTGCCACCTGTCGGCTTGTAAAAACCGGTCAGGCAGTTGAATACTGTGGTTTTCCCTGCGCCGTTCGGGCCAATCAGGGAGACAATCTCTTTCTTGTGCAGATCCAGATTCACATTGTTGACCGCCAGCAGGCCACCAAAACGCATCATCAGACCGTTAACGGATAATAATGGCTGACTCATGCCTGCTCTCCTTTCGCTTCCGCGCTCTTAAGCTTCAGCTGTGGACGCGTCATCGGCAGCAAGCCCTGCGGACGCCAGATCATCATCAGCACCATCAAGCCACCCAGCATCAGCATGCTGTATTCGTTAAAGTCGCGCATCAGCTCGCGCGAGACCACCAGCAGGATGGCCGCGAGGATCACGGCGAACTGGGAACCCATCCCGCCGAGCACCACAATCGCCAGCACGAAGGCCGATTCGGCAAAGGTGAACGATTCCGGGCTGACGAAGCCCTGACGCGCGGCAAACAGCGTTCCGGCGAAACCGGCAAACGCGGCGCTGATGGTAAACGCGGTCAGCTTGATACGGGTCGGATTCAGGCCCAGGGAACGGCAGGCGATCTCATCCTCACGCAGCGCTTCCCATGCGCGGCCCAGCGGCATGCGCAGCAGACGGTTGATCACAAACAGGGTAATCACCACCAGCAGCAGCGCCACCAGGTAGAGCCAGATCACGCGGTCGGACGGGTCGTATTTGATGCCAAAGAAGTTGCTGAAGGTATCCCAGCCGCCTTCGCGGGCGGTACGGCTGAACTCCAGGCCGAAGAAGGTCGGTTTCGGGATCTGGCTGATGCCGTTCGGACCGCCGGTCACTTCGGTATTGTTGAGCAGCAGGATACGGACGATTTCGCCGAAGCCTAAGGTCACAATCGCCAGGTAGTCACCGCGCAGGCGCAGCACCGGGAAGCCGAGCAGGAAGCCCGCGGCGGCAGAGACCAGCCCCGCCAGCGGCAAACAGGTCCAGAAGCCGAGGCCGTAATAATGGTTCAGCAGCGCGAAGGTGTACGCGCCGATGGCGTAGAACCCGCCGTAGCCCAGCACCAGCAGGCCAGACAGCCCCACCACCACGTTCAGACCTAGCCCCAGAATCACGTAGATCATGGTCAGGGTGGCAATATCCACCGTCCCGCGCGATACCATAAACGGCCACGCCACGGCAGCCACCAGCAGCGCCACAAGGAACAGCTTCTGCTTCACGGTTGTACCGTCGATCGCCGGAAGGACGAATTTCGGCCCGGAGACGTTCTTCAGCGTCTTCTGGAACAGCGGACGCAGCAGCTGGAACAGGAACACCACGCCAGTACCGATAAACACCCACTGCCAGCGGATGTCGGGGGCGGTATCCACCACCAGCTTCGTGCCGTCCAGCCCTAACTGGACGCCCATAAAGACGCCCGCCAGGACGAAGAACATGGCGGCAGAAAGCAGCGCCATCGCAAAATGCATCGGTTTCATACTTTCTCTACCTCCGGACGGCCCAGAATACCGGTAGGCATCACCAGCAGAACCAGAATCAGCAGGGCAAACGACACCACATCTTTATATTCGGTGCTCAGGTACGCCGAGGAGAGCGCTTCGGCCACGCCCAAAATCAGGCCGCCAATCATCGCGCCCGGAATGCTGCCGATACCGCCCAATACCGCGGCAGTGAAGGCTTTCATCCCGGCCATAAAGCCGATGTACGGGTTGATTACGCCGTAGAACTGGCCGAGCAACACGCCCGCCACCGCCGCCATCGCTGCACCGATCACGAAGGTCAGGGCAATCACGCGGTCGGTGTTGATCCCGAGCAAGCTCGCCATCTTCAGGTCTTCCGCGCAGGCGCGGCAGGCGCGTCCCATGCGGGAGTAGCGGATGAAAACGGTCAGGGCCAGCATCGCCAGGAAGGTCACAATCCAGATAACCAGCTGCATGGTGGTGACAGAGGCAGAGAAGTTTTCGCTGGCCCCCACAATCCACTGGCCGTTAAACAGGCTTGGCAGCGCCACGTCACGCGAACCTTCTGTCAGGCTGACGTAGTTTTGCAGGAAGATGGACATACCGATGGCGGAGATCAGCGCAATAAGGCGCTTGGAGCTGCGCACCGGCCGGTAGGCCACCCGTTCGATGCTCCAGCCGTAGGCGCTGGCAATCACAATCGCGCCGACAAACCCGGCGGCCACCAGCAACCAGCTGCTGTCGATGCCCATCATCATCAGCGCAGCGATGATCATAAAGGAGACGTAGCTACCGATCATGTACACCTCGCCGTGGGCGAAGTTAATCATGCCGATAATGCCGTAAACCATCGTGTAGCCGATGGCGATCAGCGCGTAGGTGCTTCCCAGCGTGACGCCGTTAAACATCTGCTGCAAAAAGTAGAGAAACTGCTCGGACATATGCAAACCTTTTTATATCCGCCCGGTAAACCGGGCGGTGGGATTATTATTTGGCGACCGAGGACGAACCGTCGGCGTGCCACTTAAAGACACCAAATTCAAATCCCTTCAGATCGCCTTTCTCATCCCAGTTCAGCGGCCCAATCACGGTGTTCGCCCCGTGTGCTTTTAAATCTTTCACCAGATCCAGCGGCTCTTTGCTGCCGGTGCGATCCATGGCCGTGGCCAGCGACTGCACGGCCGCGTAGGTGATCCAGACGTATGGGCCACTCGGATCTTTCTTCTGTGCCTTGAGCGCATCCACGATAGCTTTATTCGCCGGATCCTGGTCATAGCGTTTTGGCATCGTCACCAGCATGCCTTCGGCAGAATCGCCCGCGATGTTCGACAGGGAGGCATTACCGACGCCCTCAGGCCCCATAAACTGGGTTTTCAGACCGGTGGCGCGCGCCTGGCGCAACATCTGCCCCATTTCCGGGTAGTAGCCGCCGTAGTAAACGAAGTCGATATTCTCTTTTTGCAGGCGGGCGATCAGCGCGGAGAAGTCTTTCTCACCGGCGGTAATGCCGTCGAAGAAGACGATATTCGCCCCGCCTTTTTTCAGGCCGTCCTGTACGGAGCGCGCCAGGCCTTCACCGTACTGCTGTTTGTCATGAATGATGGCAATGCGCTGTGGCTTAACGGTTTCGAGGATGTATTTGGCGGCGGTTGGCCCCTGCGAGGAGTCCAGACCGGCGGTACGCATAATGTGCTGGTAACCGCGCTGGGTCAGTTCCGGGTTGGTGGCGCCCGGGGTGATCATCAGGATGCCTTCGTCTTCGTAGATATCAGACGCAGGCTGCGTGGAGGAGGAACACAGGTGCCCGATGACGTACTGGATACCGTCGTTAACGATTTTGTTGGCGACCGCGACGGCCTGTTTTGGATCGCAGGCGTCGTCATACTCTACGCCCACCAGCTTGTCGCCTTTGATGCCGCCTTTAGCATTGATATCTTTGATGGCCTGACGCGCGCCGTTGAACTCCATATCGCCCCACTGGGCAACGGGGCCGGACATCGCACCCACTACCGCAACTTTAATGTCGTCTGCCATAGCGGCATGCGAGATCGACAGTGCGACCATCCCCGCGATTAACGTCTTCGCGTTCCTTTTCATCTCAGAATCCCCATTCGTGAAGTGATGTTTATATTTTGTTTTATTATGGTTAAAAAGCATTCTGTACTTTTAATGAACAACGCTATTTTTACCAGTGCCTTTAATGGTTTAGCGCAGGTTTTTAACAAAAACCAGACTAATATCTCTATTTTTCAGGCGATTAAGCAAAGATAATATTCTGAAATCAGACGGAGATAAACAAATAAAAGCGCAGTTTGCAGCATAAAATAACGGTACAAAGCGCCGAATAAATCACTACCATTCAGGTTAAAATTCTGCTTATTTTTCGATCCATGTGTTTTCAAACTGCCCATCGCGTTGCCAAAAAACTAATCACCTGGTAAATGGGAAGAAAAAGAGAAAGTGCCTGAGCAATTAAATTGAGTACACTGGCCGTACTCTTTTTGATTTGGACAAGCAGCTAATGAAACTGACTATCGTGCGTCTGGTGACCTTTAGCGACCAGGATCATATCGACCTGGGCAAGATCTGGCCGGAATATTCTTCTTCATCGCTGGCCGTCGATGAGAACCACCGCATCTATGCCGCGCGCTTTAACGAGCGCCTGCTGGCCGCCGTCCGCGTAACGCTGAGCGGCACGGAAGGGGCGCTGGACTCCCTGCGCGTGCGCGACGTGACCCGTCGTCGCGGGGTCGGGCAGTATTTGATTGAAGAGGTGATCCGCGAAAACCCGAGCGTGACCTCCTGGTGGATGGCCGACGTGGGCGTGGAGGATCGCGGCGTAATGGCGGCGTTTATGCAGGCGTTAGGGTTTACGGCGCAGGCGAACGGGTGGGAGAAGCGCTAAAAGAAAGCCGGGTGGCGGCTGCGCCTTACCCGGCCTACATTCATTATCTGCCGCATTTTCCCAGGCTGATTGTAGGCCCGGTAAGCGAAGCGCCACCGGGCAAAAGCGGGGCTGTGCGGCCTGATGCCCTCACCCCGGCCCTCTCCCACGGGGAGAGGGAGAAAACATTAAAAAAGGCAACTTACGTTGCCTTTTTGCTTTTATTTGGCGTCTGTCGCCGTGCCGTTGGCATGCCAGTCAAACACGCCGAACTCGAAGCCCTTCAGGTCGCCCTTCTCATCCCAGGACAGCGGCCCCATCACGGTTTCCACCGAGTTCGCTTTCAGCCAGGTGGCAATCTCCGCCGGATCGGCTGACTGGTTCAGGCCCGCTTGCAGAGACTGCAACGCTGCGTAAGTGGTCCAGACGAACGCACCGCTTGGATCCTGTTTCTTCGCCTTGATGGCATCTACAACAGGTTTGTTCGCAGGCACCTGGTCGTAGTTTTTCGGTTTGGTCACCAGCAGCCCTTCAGCAGACTCACCCGCGATGTTAGACAGGGAAACGTTCGCCACGCCTTCTGGCCCCATGAACTGTGTCTTCAGACCCGCCGCACGCGCCTGACGCAGGATCTGCCCCATTTCCGGGTGGTAGCCGCCGTAATAAACGAAGTCGATATTCTCTTTCTTCAGACGCGCTACCAGAGTCGAGAAGTCTTTCTCACCGGCGGTGATACCGTCAAAGAACACCACGTTGGCATTCGCTTTTTTCAGGTTATCCTGCACCGCACGGGCCAGGCCTTCGCCGTACTGCTGTTTGTCATGAACAATCGCGATGCGCTGCGGCTTCACTTTTTCAACAATGTATTTCGCGGCGGTTGGCCCCTGATCCGAGTCCAGACCGGTGGTACGCAGGATCAGCTTATAGCCGCGCGCGGTCAGCTCTGGTGCCGTCGCAGCTGGAGTGATCATCAGAATGCCTTCGTCTTCGTAGATGTCAGACGCGGGCTGGGTGGAAGAGGAGCACAGGTGACCGATAACGTATTTGATCCCGTCGTTTACCACTTTGTTCGCCACCGCGACCGCCTGTTTCGGGTCACAGGCATCGTCATATTTTACGATTTGCAGCTTTTCGCCCTTGATGCCGCCCTTAGCATTAATGTCTGCAACCGCCTGTTCCGCGCCCGTAAATTCCTGGTCGCCGTACTGTGCTACCGGACCGGACATCGCGCCCACCACGGCCACTTTAATATCGGCCTGCGCCATAGTGCTGAATGCCAACGCGATACATCCTGCCAGTAACGCTTTACCCTTCATGTTCATCCTGAGATTCCCCATTATTATGGTTATAACGATTGTTGTGATGTTGTTGTGTAGCGCTTTATTTCAATTATAGGCGTGCTGTTCGCGCTTTTTCAGCATACTCTGCTAAAACATACCCCATTTTTATGATTTTGGAATAGCTAATTTGAAATGAAAATATGATAAGCCCGACCTTCATTTCAGCCGGGCTTTTGGCTTTATCGTGTCAGCGAGGCGGAAATAATATCCAGCGCTTTACGGAACTGCGCTTCGGGGATGGTGAGCGGGTAGAGGAAGCGGATAACGTTGCCGTAGACGCCGCAACTCAAAAGCAGCAGCCCTTCGTTCAACGCGCGCTCCTGAACCTGACGGGTAAATTCCGGCGACGGCTGTCCGGTTTGCGGATCGGTAAATTCCACCGCCACCATCGAGCCCTGTCCACGGATATCGGCGATCCAGGGACAGCCATCCTTCGCTTTAGTCAGCACCTCGACAAGATGATGGCCGAGATGAGACGCGCGCGTGCAGAGATCTTCCTCGTCAATCACGTCCAGCACCGCATGGGCCGCCGCAATCGCCAGCGGGTTACCCGCGTAGGTGCCGCCCAGTCCGCCCGGAGCGGGCGCGTCCATCACCTCTGCCCGGCCAGAGACGGCAGAGAGCGGCATTCCGCCCGCCAGGCTTTTCGCCATGGTGATCAGATCGGGCTTCACGCAGTGGTTTTCCATGGAGAATAGCTTGCCGGTACGGGCGAAGCCGGTTTGCACTTCGTCGGCAATCAGTAAAATCCCGTGGGTATCGCACAGGGCACGCAGCGCCTGCATAAAATCAGCGGGCGCGACGTTGAATCCGCCCTCGCCCTGGACCGGTTCAATAATGATTGCCGCCACCTGATCGGGCGCGATATCGGCTTTGAAGATGCGCTCCAGGCTTTTTAACGCTTCGGCGGTACTGACGCCGTGCAGGTTGTTGGGGAATTGCGCGTGGTACACCGAGCCGGGGAACGGGCCGAAGCCGAGCTTATAGGGCGCCACTTTGCCGGTCAGCGCCATGGTCATAAAGGTACGGCCGTGGAACGCGCCGCCGAAGGTGATAAGGCCGGGACGTCTGGTGTACGCGCGGGCAATTTTCACCGCGTTTTCGACCGCTTCTGCACCGGTTGAGAAAAAGGCGGTTTTGGCTGGCCCCTCTATGGGTACGCGCTGGTTGATGCGCTCGGCAAGCGCCACATAACCTTCATAGGGGACGATCTGGTAAGCGGTATGGGTAAAGGCATGAAGCTGTTTTTCGATGGCGGCGATAACTTTAGGATGGCGATGCCCGGTATTCAGCACGGCGATCCCGGCGGCAAAATCAATATACTCGTTACCTTCTACATCCCACACCGTGGCGTTTTCGGCTTTATCGGCATAGAAGTTACACATGACGCCGATACCGCGCGGCGTCGCCTGTAAACGCCGGTCGTTCAGTTCGTTATTTTTCACCCTGTCACCCTCTGAAAGTCGCCTGCTTAGCGCATCAGTAAGTGTTTGCCAGGGGGAAGAAATTCGCCAGAGCGGGCGCTAAAAAAACAAAACCCCCAGACTCTCATCCAGGGGTTCTCGGTGTACTTCGCGGAAATTACGCTTCGATAGCGGCGCGAAGTTTTTTCATGGCGTTCTTCTCAAGCTGACGCACACGTTCAGCGGAGACGCCGTAGCGGTCGGCCAGTTCCTGCAACGTGGACTTGTTATCTTCGTCCAGCCAGCGGGCACGGATGATATCCTGGCTACGCTCGTCGAGGCCTTCCATCGCGAAGGTCAGCTTGTTTGCCGCCTGGTCTTCCCAGTTATCCTCTTCAATGCCGTCAGCAAAGTTAGAGGTTTTATCCTGCAGATACAGGACCGGGGCCATCGGCTGGCTGTCGGAGGCATCGTCGTCGGCAGACATATCAAACGTCATGTCCTGCGCGGCCATACGGGATTCCATCTCGCGGACGTCTTTGCTGGAAACGCCCAGCTCGCGCGCCACCATTTCTACTTCATCCTGGTTGAACCAGCCCAGACGCTGCTTGGTTTTACGCAGGTTGAAGAACAGTTTGCGCTGCGCTTTCGTCGTGGCGACTTTCACAATACGCCAGTTACGCAGGACGTATTCGTGAATTTCCGCTTTGATCCAGTGCACGGCGAAGGAGACGAGTCGCACACCCACTTCCGGGTTGAAGCGACGTACCGCCTTCATCAGGCCAATGTTACCTTCCTGAATCAGGTCCGCCTGCGGCAGGCCGTAGCCCGCATAATTACGAGCAACGTGAACAACAAAGCGCAGGTGAGACAGGATCAGCGTTTTAGCTGCTTCCAGATCGCCCTGGTAATGCAGCTTTTCAGCAAGCTCCTTTTCTTCCTCAGCCGTTAACATCGGCCAGGTGTTCGCAGCCCGGATGTAAGATTCCAGGTTACCAACAGGGGCTAAAGCTAAAGTTTGCATTTCTTTGGTCATTCATTCCTCTCAATGTTTCTTCTGGTCCAGGTTGTCCCCGTCAGGCAACAACCATGCCAAAGCGTTTGAGCAACGAGATTAGCATTCACTCTTTTATCAGACAGTGATTTTATCCACAAGTTCCAGGTGCAACAGTGAATAAATTACGCACAAAATGTGACATGAAGATGATTACAGGGGAAGAGACAACAGGGACGCTTTCCCTGCAAGCGAACATCTCGGTGCAGGGAAAGATTATATCACGCTTTTATTAGTCGGGAGTAAAGTGGCGTAAATGTTGAACCGTTGCCAGCCATGCCGCCACCCAGCCGATCATGGAGCAGACCAGCAGCAACAGCAGGCACTCATCGAACCCTAAGCCACTGATATCAAACTTCGTTCCGAAAACCTGCGCCACCTCGGTGACGGCAGACGACAGCCGCATCACCAAAATTTCTGACAAAATCAATGAAAGAAATGCACCAGAAAAACCTAATAACGCGCCGCCATAGAGGAACGGGCGGAGGATGAAACCATCCGTTGCGCCAATCAGTTTCTGCACGTTGATGGTATCGCGACGGGCGAAGATGCTCAGGCGCACGCTGTTACCGATGACGAGGAACACCGCCGCCACCATCAGCACGCCGATCATCGCCGATACGCGCCCCACCAGCCCGGTCAGGGCGGCAAGGCGGGCAAACCAGCTGTCGTCCATGCGCACTTCATCAATCCCATTGATGCGGGTAATGCGGTCGCGCAGGGTGTTGAGCGAATCGGTGCCCTGGAAATCGAGCTTCGGGATCACCACCGCCACGGCGGGCAGCGGGTTCTCTTCCAGCATATCCAGCGCGCCGCCGAACCCGGACCAGTTGCGGAACTCGCCCAGCGCTTCATCGCGGGAAAGATAGTTCACCTTCTCCACGCCCTGCTCGGCCTGAATCTGCCCCACTACCTGAGCCGCCGCGTTATCGTCGAGGGCTTTATCCAGATAAACGGTAATCTGCGGCGACGGATAGTACTGGGATGCCGCCTGGTTCACGTTTTTGTAAACCATGTAGCAGACGCTGGGCAGCGTCAGGGAGATGGCAATCACCATCACCGTCAGGAACGTCGCCAGCGGTTTGCTTTTTAGATCCTGCAACGCGCCCTGGAAGGCGTAGCGCACCTGTTCGTTGAAGACGTTGGTTTTGCGGGAGTTCGGTTTCGGTGTCGCTTTGGCACGCTTAGGCGCATGGCGATTGCCGTCCCCGCCGCCCTGAGGCTTGCGGAAACGGTCAAACCGGTTGCTGAACTGCCGAATCTGGTTCATTGCATCACGCTTATTCACCGTGGCCTCCGTGCAAATGCCCGTCGCTCAGGGTCAGCATGCGGTACGAACGGCGTGAGATAAGCCCCATGTCGTGCGTCGCCATCAGTACCGTGACCCCCACGCGGTTAAATTCCTCAAACAGACGCAGGATCCCTTCAGAGAGGGCATCGTCCAGGTTACCGGTCGGTTCATCCGCCAGCAAGACGGCAGGCTTGTTCACCACCGCACGGGCGATGCCCACGCGCTGCTGCTCACCGCCGGAGAGCTGGATCGGGAAGTTCTTCGCTTTGTCCAGCAGCCCGACCTTATCCAGCGCCGCCGAAACGCGTCGGCGGATATCATCGTAACTGGCGCCGGCAATAATCAGCGGGATAGCGACGTTATCGAAAACCGTGCGATCCATCAGCAGGTGGTGATCCTGGAAAATCATGCCAATCTGACGACGCAGGAACGGCACTTCACGGTTCTTAAGACGGCTAATTTCATGGCCGCTGAACCAGATTTTCCCGGCACTTGGCCGCTCGATCCCACAGATCAGCTTGAGCAGGGTACTTTTCCCCGCGCCGGAATGGCCGGTCAGGAATGCCATCTCGCCTGGCTGGAGGTGGAATGTTACCCCCTGCAGCGCTTGTCTCCCGCCGAGATAGGCCTTGCTGACGTGTTCAAAGCGAATCATTGTTAGTCCTCTCGGGCAAATAGTGCCTCAATAAAGTCGTCCGCTTTAAACGGACGTAAATCCTCAATACGCTCGCCCACACCGATATAACGGATAGGAATGCCGAACTGGTCGGCCACGGAGAAGATCACCCCGCCTTTCGCGGTGCCGTCCAGCTTGGTCAGCGTGATCCCGGTCAGTCCTACCGCTTCATTGAACAGCTTCGCCTGGCTGATGGCGTTCTGTCCGGTGCTGGCGTCGATAGTCAGCATAATTTCATGCGGTGCATCTTCGTCCAGCTTCTTCATGACGCGAACGATTTTCTTCAGCTCTTCCATCAGGTGCGATTTGTTCTGCAAACGCCCTGCGGTATCTGCAATCAGCACGTCCACATTACGCGACTTCGCCGCCTGGATGGCATCGAAAATCACGGACGCGGAATCCGCGCCGGTGTGCTGGGCAATGACCGGAATATTGTTGCGCTGGCCCCACACCTGGAGCTGTTCCACCGCTGCCGCACGGAACGTATCGCCCGCCGCCAGCATCACCGATTTGCCCTGCTGCTCAAACTGGCGCGCCAGCTTGCCGATGGTGGTGGTTTTACCCACGCCGTTGACGCCAACCATCAGAATAACAAAGGGCGTTTTGCCTTCAATATTAAGCGGTTCGTCAACTTTTGCGAGAATTTCACCCATCTCGTCTTTCAGCAGGCCGTACAGCGCCTCGGCGTCACGCAGCTGTTTGCGGTTCGCTCCTTCGGTCAGGTTGGCGATGATTTTCCGGGTGGTCTCCACGCCCACATCCGCAATCAGCAGTTGCTCTTCCAGCTCCTCAAACAGATCGTCGTCGATCTTCTTGCCGCGGAACAGACTGATAAATCCGGAACCTAAGTTTTCTTTGGTTTTGAGCAGGCTGCGCTTCAGGCGCGCGAAGAAACCTTCTTTGGTCGGTTTTTCCTGCTCCTGAACGATCTCTTCTTCGGCCTGCTCTTCCACCGGCACGACGATGACCGCTTCTTCAGCCGCTTCCGCCGCCAGCGCCTGGGCCTCCAGCTCTTCGTCGGTCAGCTCTGGCTCAAGGGCCGCTTCTTCTTCCACCGCCTCAACAATTTCAACGGTTTCCGCTTCGGCCTGCCACTCTTCGGCAGAAACTTCTTCAGCTTTCACCTCTTCCGGCAGCGGCAGCGCTTCGTGTTCGATAGCGGCCTGCGGCGCTTCGGTAAGGGTTTCAACGATAACCGGCTCTGGTTTTTCGCTCTCCTGAACCTGTTCGGTAACCTCAACCACCTCTTCGGCAAAGGATTCAATCTCTTCTTTGCTGTGGGCTGGCTCTTCCGCTTCGACAACCGCAGCGGTTTCGACAGGCGTTTCAGGCTGTGACTGCTCTTCTACAACCTGCTGTTCTTCGGTTTTCTGTTCTGTTTCTTGCTCTTTTTCACCGAAACCCAACCAGGAAAAGAAGCCACGTTTTTTTTGTTTTGCCATCTGCGACTACACTCCTCGCGGCGCTATATACAGGGAAGCTAAAAAAATGATGAAATAGTCTAACACTTTACTTAATTGACATCACCGCCCGCAATCGCAGGGCATTGTTAACAGAGCTTTCCTGAGATGAAGAAACCCACCCGCGCCCCGGCCGGTCAAATTCGCATTATCGGCGGTCAGTGGCGAGGCCGGAAATTACCGGTGCCGGACAGCCCCGGTTTACGCCCTACCACGGACCGCGTTCGCGAGACGCTGTTTAACTGGCTCGCCCCGTCAATGGTAGACGCCCATTGCCTGGACTGCTTCGCCGGAAGCGGTGCATTAGGGCTGGAAGCGCTGTCGCGCTATGCTGCGAGCGCCACGCTGCTGGAGATGGAGCGCGGCGTCGCGCAGACGTTGCAGCAAAATTTGGCTACGCTGAAAGCAACCAACGCCAAAGTGGTGAATACCAACACGCTGAGCTTCCTCGCGCAACAGGGGACGCCGTTCAACGTGGTGTTTGTTGACCCGCCGTTCCGTAAAGGGCTGCTGGAAGAGACATTATCGTTGCTGGAAAAAAATGGCTGGCTGGCAGACGACGCGCTGATTTACGTTGAAAGCGAAGTGGAAAATGGTCTGCCGCCCGTTCCCGTTCACTGGGATCTGCACCGCGAGAAGGTCGCCGGCCAGGTGGCTTATCGTCTGTATCACCGTCAGGCACAAGGAGGATCCGATGCCAGTACTGATTAACGTAGGGCGCTTGCTGATGCTGGGCGTCTGGGCATTTTTGATTTTGAATCTGGTGCACCCGTTCCCGCGTCCGCTGAATATCTTCATTAACGTGGCGCTGATTTTCACCGCGTTCATGCATGCCTTGCAGATGGTGATGCTGAAAAACGGACTGCCGAAAGATAGCCCACCGATGACCGGCTGGCAGCAGCTACGGGTGTTTATTTTCGGCGTATTTGAGCTGCTGGTGTGGATGAAGAAGTTTAAGGCGCAGGTGAAGAAGTAACCGCCTCACCCTAACCCTCTCCCACAGGGAGAGGGGACGCTTACACCCTCTCCCCTTCGGGGAGAGGGCCGGGGTGAGGGGAAAATTACTGCTCCGGTTCAAACCCTTCAAACCGCGACCCTTTGTAGCTCAGCGTGCCTTTCTCCCCCACCGTCAGCTGGTGGTACTGCTGCGCCTCCAGTCGGAAGGTCATCTCCAGCCCGCCGGTTTCCGGCTTAAAGCTCGCTTCATAGCGCATCGTTGTGCCCGCAGGCGTCACCTGCTGCTGGCGGGATCGGCTGTCATTAAGCGGTTTCTCGCGCTTGTTCGTCACCACCACGCGCTTTTGCATCAGCGGCGCGGCATCGTTGTCGGCCTTCTCACGGCGCTGCTGCACGAAGCGAAACGAGGCGGCAATGACGATAATCGCCAGCACGACAATAAAAAACAGCGGCATCTTGCTCATTGAAAAATCCCATCAGATTATGCGGAATTCAGGATACCTCGCCTGCCCCGGCATTGCCAAACGCCCGCTCGCGTCACTACACTGGATCAGAAACTGATCATTCAGCCTCAACAGTTACAGGGAGTTAATATGCTTTGGTCATTTATCGCTGTCTGTTTTTCCGCATGGCTTTACGTCGATGCGTCTTACCGTGGCCCAGCCTGGCAGCGCTGGTTGTTTAAACCCGTCACGCTATTGCTCCTGCTGTTGCTTGCCTGGCAGGCACCGATGTTTAACGCCATCAGCTATCTTGTCCTCGCGGGGCTGTGTGCGTCCCTGATTGGCGATGCCTTAACCCTGCT
Organism: Enterobacter cloacae complex sp. P29RS; assembly: GCF_014893445.1. Classification (NCBI taxonomy): domain Bacteria; kingdom Pseudomonadati; phylum Pseudomonadota; class Gammaproteobacteria; order Enterobacterales; family Enterobacteriaceae; genus Enterobacter; species Enterobacter cloacae complex sp. P29RS. Next base: position 121,137 of record NZ_JADBPZ010000009.1, read on the forward strand.
GCCGCGCCAGCGTCTGCTGTACGCCGTGGGGGCATTCTTCCTGTCGCATCTGCTCTATACCATCTACTTTGCCAGCCAGATGACGCTCTCCATCTTCTGGCCGCTGCCGCTGGTGCTGCTGGTGATTGGCGCCCTGCTGATCGCGGTGATCTGGTCGCGTCTGGAAGAGATGCGTCTGCCGGTGTGTACGTTTATCGCCATGACGCTGGTGATGGTGTGGCTGGCGGGCGAGCTGTGGTTCTTCCGTCCGACAGCGCCTGCGATGTCCGCGTTCTTCGGTGCCGCACTGTTGTTGTTGGGTAACATCGTCTGGCTGGGCAGCCACTATCGCCGCCGCTTCCGTGCGGATAATGCGATTTCTGCCGCCTGTTACTTTGCCGGACACTTCCTGATTGTGCGTTCACTGTATATCTAAATAACGCTTGACTCTGGAGTCGACTCCAGAGTGTATGCTGCGGTTAATGAGAAAATTATCATTACCGGAGACTGCCATGTCGACTCCAGAAATACCTAAAAAAGTTCCCCAATTCTCGGCACTTAAGCTCAGCCCGGTTCCGCCAAAAGAGGACTGCTGCTGCGAGGGCGCATGCGAAACGCAAACTCAAACGCTGCCTGAAAGCGGCAATCACTACAGCTGGGTCGTCAACGGCATGGACTGCGCGGCCTGCGCCCGCAAAGTGGAAAACGCGGTGAAGCAGGTGCCGGGCGTGAGCCACGTTCAGGTGCTGTTCGCTACCGAAAAGCTGCTGGTCAGCGCCGAAAACGACGTCAGCAGACAGGTTGAAGCCGCCGTCAGCAAAGCGGGTTATACCCTGCGCAGCGAAACGGCGCCCGCAGAAAAAACGTCCCCGCTAAAAGAAAACCTGCCCCTTATCACCCTCATCATGATGATGGCCCTGAGCTGGGGGCTGGAGCAGATCAACCACCCGTTCGGCAACCTGGCGTTTATCGCCACCACGCTGGTTGGCCTGTTCCCGATTGCCCGTCAGGCGCTGCGTCTGATGAGAAGCGGCAGCTGGTTTGCCATCGAAACGCTGATGAGCGTGGCGGCTATCGGGGCGCTGTTTATTGGCGCGACGGCGGAAGCGGCGATGGTGCTGCTGCTGTTCTTAATTGGCGAACGCCTTGAGGGCTGGGCGGCGAGCCGGGCGCGTAAAGGGGTGAGCGCGCTGATGGCGCTAAAGCCGGAAACCGCCACGCGGGTTATTGATGGTCAGCGTGAAACGGTCGCCATCAACACCCTGCGCCCGGGTGACGTGATTGAAGTGCCCGCAGGCGGACGTCTGCCAGCCGATGGGGCCCTCGTTACCGCCACCGCAAGTTTTGACGAAAGTGCCCTGACCGGGGAATCCATCCCGGTAGCGCGCGCGGCGGGTGAAAAGGTGCCTGCGGGCGCCACCAGCGTCGACCGACTGGTGCAGTTGACGGTCCTTTCCGAACCGGGCGACAGCGCCATCGACCGCATCCTCAGGCTGATTGAAGAGGCCGAGGAGCGCCGCGCGCCAGTAGAACGCTTTATCGATCGCTTCAGCCGGATTTACACCCCCGCCATCATGCTGGTGGCGCTGCTGGTCACCGTCGTCCCGCCGCTGTTCTTCGGCGCACCGTGGGAGGGCTGGATTTACAAAGGGCTGACGCTGCTGCTGATCGGCTGTCCGTGTGCGCTGGTGATCTCCACCCCGGCGGCGATTACCTCCGGGCTGGCGGCGGCGGCACGTCGCGGGGCGCTGATTAAGGGCGGCGCGGCGCTGGAACAGCTGAGCCAGGTCCAGCACATCGCCTTCGATAAAACCGGCACGCTGACCGTCGGCAGGCCGCAGGTGACCGGCGTGTATCCGCAGGACATCAGTGAAGACGCCCTGCTGACGCTGGCCGCTGCCGTGGAGCAGGGTTCCACCCACCCTCTGGCGCAGGCGATTGTGCGTGAAGCACAGCGCCGCGGGCTGAACATCCCTCCGGCAACGGCCCAGCGAGCGCTGGTCGGGTCAGGGATTGAAGCTGTGGTCGAAGGCAAAAAAGTGCTGATCGCCGCGGCGGACGCGCGCTCTACTCCACAGGTTGAGGCGCTGGAGCAGGCCGGGCAGACGGTCATTACCGTGATGCAGGACGGTGTGCCGATGGGCATGCTGGCGCTGCGCGACACCCTGCGTGACGATGCGAAAGACGCCGTCGACGCGCTACACAGGCTGGGAGTACAGGGCGTGATCCTGACCGGCGATAATCCGCGCGCGGCGGCGGCGATTGCAGGCGCGCTGGGGCTGGAGTTTAAGGCCGGATTGTTGCCTGCGGATAAAGTCAGCGCGGTAACCGAGCTGAACAGCAACGCCCCGCTGGCGATGGTCGGGGACGGAATAAACGATGCCCCGGCAATGAAAGCTTCCAGCATCGGCATTGCGATGGGCAGCGGCACCGACGTGGCACTGGAGACCGCCGATGCGGCGCTGACGCACAACCGCCTGACCGGGCTGGCGCAGATGATAGAACTTGCGCGGGCGACGCGCGCCAATATTCGGCAGAACATCGGCATTGCGCTGGGTCTGAAGGGGATTTTCCTGATCACCACGCTGCTCGGCATGACCGGACTGTGGCTGGCGGTACTGGCGGATACGGGGGCGACGGTGCTGGTTACGGCGAACGCGTTGCGGTTGTTGCGTCAAAGGTAAAAGTGAAACGGCAACCGGGTTGCCGTTTCTCGTGTTTGCCCCCTCTCCCCGCGGGAGAGGGCCGGGGTGAGGGCATCAGGCCGCACGCGTCACTGCATCCCTAACAGCCCCGGCAACCACAATGAAATCGCCGGAATGTACGTCACCATCCCCAGCACGACCAGCAACATACCGTAAAACGGCAGCATCGCCCGCACCACGTGTTCGATCTTCTGCTTACTCACCGCGCTCGCCACAAACAGCACCGACCCGACCGGCGGCGTGATCAGCCCAATCCCCAGGTTAACCATCATGATCATCCCAAAATGCACCGGGTCGATACCCAGTGCATTGGTCACCGGCAGCAGCACCGGCGTGAGGATCAGGATGATAGGCGCCATGTCCATCAGCGTGCCAATCAGCAGCAGCATGATGTTGAGGTACATGAGGATCACGTACTTGTTATCGGAGAGCGATGTGAAGAATTCGGTGATGCGCATCGGCAGTTGCATGTAGGTCATCACCGCCCCAAACGCCGCGGCAAAGCCGATTAAAATCATCACGATGGTGACGGTTTTCACCGTGCGGCACATCAGCTTCGGCAGTTCGCTCCACTTGTAGTCGCGGTAGATAAACATGGTGACGAAGAACGCCCACAGACAGGCCACGGCGGCAGATTCGGTGGCGGTAAAAATCCCGGACAAGATCCCACCTAGGATAATCACCACCGTCATCAGCCCCCACAGGGCATCGAGCATAATTTTCAGCGCCTGCCTGAACGGGATTTTGTCCCCCTTCGGGTAGCCGCGCTTGCGGGCGAAGCACAGGCAGAGCACCATCAGGCTCACCCCCAGCAGCAGGCCCGGCAGCACGCCCGCGATAAACAGCGTGGCGATGGAGACCGTTCCCCCCGCCGCCAGGGAGTAAATCACCGAGTTGTGGCTGGGCGGGATCAGAATCGCCTGCACCGACCCGCTGGCCGTCACCGCCGCCGCGTATTCGCGCGGATAACCCTTCTTCTCCATCTCCGGGATCATCACGCTGCCGATAGACGCCGTATCCGCCACCGACGAGCCGGAAATCGCGCCGAAGAACGTCGAGGCGACAATGTTCACCAGCGACAGCCCACCGCGGATAAAGCCGACGAACACGTAGGCGAAATTCACCAGCCGTCGGGCAATGCCCCCTTCCGCCATGATCGCCCCGGCAAGAATGAAGAACGGGATTGCCAGCAGGGTAAATTTATTGACCCCGCTGGTGATCTGGATCATCAGCGCCTCCAGCGGCAGGTCAATCCACAGCGCGCCCGCCACGGCGCTTAAGCCGACGGCGAAGGCCACCGGCATCCCCAGCGCCAGCAAAATGGCGAGGGTGAATAACAAAACAAAAGCATCCATTGTTCACCCCTTAACTGTGATTGCCGATCAGCACGACCGGACGGTTTTCCTGCGAGCCAAACAGCAGGCGTTCAAGCACAAACAGGATCAAAATGGCCGACCCGACAGGCAGCGGCAGATAGCTTTCGCCGGAGGTCAGGAGCGGAAACTCCGCCACCGGCTGCTCCCACAGCTCAACGCACAGCCAGTAGCTGTACCAGCACATCAGGCCAGAAATCAGCAGCATCAGCAGATCCACTACCCGCGCGCACAGCCTTTGCAGCGACGCGGGCAGGCGGTCGGTAAGCATGTTGACCGCTATATGCGACCCGGCGCGGTAGCTCACCGCCGCGCCGATGAAGGTAAACGTCACCATGCAGATAATGGCGATCGGTTCCGGCCAGGATTCGCCGCGATTGAGCACGTAGCGTGAGAAGATGCCGATGGGGATCACTATCGTCATCACCAGCAGCGAGAGACCCGCCACCGCCATGGCGAGCAGGTACAGACGATCCATCCACTTCAGGTAGAGTTCGGACATACGTACTCCGGATTACTGAACGTCAGCGATGGCTTTCATCAGATCCTGATGCTTGTCGCCATACTGCGCGCGCACCGGCTCTGTCGCCTTGATAAACACCGTTTTATCGATGTCGTGGAACTGCACGCCGCCGGCCTTCATTTTCGCCAGCGCCTGGTCGTTATACGCATTCCACAGCTTGCGCTGCTCGAACTGCGCTTCGCGGGCCAGCGTCAGGATCTTTTGCTGTTCGTCAGCGCTGAGTTTGTCCCATTTCACTTTGGAGTAGAGCAGCATTTCCGGAGTGATAAAGTGGCCGCTCAGCGTGTAGTTTTTGGCGATCGGCATGTAGTTGTGGGCGATAAAGGTTGGCGGGTTGTTCTCCGCGCCATCGATCACCCCGGTCTGCATGCCGCTGTAAACCTCGCTGACGCCCATCGCCACCGAGTTCGCCCCCATCGCTTTCAGCGTGGCCAGCGCCACCGGGCTACCCTGGACGCGGATCTTCTTCCCTTTCAGGTCTTCCGGTTTAACGATCGGCGCTTTGGTGATCAGGTTGCGGGTGCCGGAATCCATCCAGCCGAGGAAGACCAGGCGCGATTTCGGGTTGGCGGTCAGCTTGTCGCCAATCTGCTTGCCGATATCCCCGTCGATCACCTTGTGCATGTGGTCTTCATCGCGGAATACGTAGGGCAGCGTAAACACTTCGATATCCGGCAGGATGGCGGCAACCGGCGCCATAGAGACGCGGATCATGTCAATCGCCCCCATCTGCGCCTGCTCAATCATCTGCTTTTCATCCCCCAGCACGCCGCCGGGGAAGACCTTAATCTCCAGCTTGCCATCGGTTTGTTGTTTGAGTTTTTCACCCATCTGCTGAACCGCCACCACGTTCGGGTAGCCTTCAGGATGCACATCGGCGGCTTTGATGGTCTGGGCAGAAACGGTGCAGGCAAAAGCAGACAGGCACAGAGCAGCCAGTAACGGCTTGAGGGTCGTTTTCATTGAGTCAACTCCAGGGTAGTGAAATAAGCGTTAAAACGATGTTTTAGTTTTTGACGTTTAAAAATTAGACTACGGCTGGAAAAAGGAGGGTGAAGCGCCTCACAAAAAGCGCGAAATTTTGAAACGATGGTTCGAAATTGTGATGAGTACTTGTCGGGTGGCGGCTGCGCCTTACCCGACCTACTACACCCGTAGGCCCGTGCAAGCGAAGCGCCGCCGGGCGTCAGGCCGCACTTACCCCTTACGAATCAAATACCGGTACGGCAAGGTCTCGGTTTGCTGCGCCACCAGCTCATGTTCCATAAAGGTACAAAAGCCGGGGATATCACGGGTGGTAGCCGGGTCATCGGCGACGATCAGCAGCGTTTCGCCGCTCTGCATGTTACGGACGGTCTTACGCACCATCATTACCGGCTCCGGGCAACGGAGGCCCTGAGCATCAAGCGTGTGGTCTGGGCTGGAAAACAGGTCGGTCATGTTCTTCTCGTTCAGGTAAAAACGGCTGTAGTTTACGCCCCGCTATCGCCAATGCAAACCAGGTTAACGATTGCGTGAAAATTAGCCATTGCAAAGTGTCGTTAAAGCAGTATCATGCGGCGGCTTTATTGGGTTCCCTCACCCCAAATATTAATCAAAAAGGTACAATATGAACTCCTTTACACAATCGCAGCGCGTCAAGGCGTTGTTCTGGCTTTCGCTATTTCATCTGCTGGTGATCATCTCCAGTAACTATCTGGTACAGCTCCCCATCTCCATTTTTGGTTTCCATACCACCTGGGGCGCGTTCAGTTTCCCGTTCATTTTCCTTGCGACGGATTTAACCGTGCGTATTTTTGGCGCACCGCTGGCGCGGCGGATTATTTTTGCGGTGATGATCCCGGCACTGTTTGTCTCCTACGCCATCTCCTCGCTGTTTTACATGGGAAGCTGGCAGGGCTTCGAAGCCCTGACGCATTTCAACCTGTTCGTCGCGCGTATTGCCGCCGCCAGCTTTATGGCCTATGCCCTGGGGCAGATCCTCGATGTCCACGTGTTTAACCGCCTGCGTCAGAACCATCGCTGGTGGATGGCACCAACGGCTTCCACGCTGTTCGGTAACGTGAGCGATACGCTGGCCTTCTTCTTCATTGCCTTCTGGCGCAGCCCGGACGCCTTCATGGCAGAACACTGGATGGAAATCGCTCTGGTGGACTACGCCTTTAAGGTGCTTATCAGCCTGGTCTTCTTCCTGCCGATGTATGGCGTGCTGTTGAATATGCTGCTGAAAAGACTGGCAGATAAATCTGAAATCTCCGCATTGCAGGCAGGTTAAGGGTTCGCTTTATCAGTTGTGATAAGATGAACGAATGAGCCGCTATGGCCGTTTATCGAAAGGAAGAAGTCAATGCGCAATCTGGTTAAATATGTCGGGATTGGCCTGCTGGTTGTTGGCCTTGCAGCCTGTGATAACAGCGACACCAAAACGCCTGCTCAGGGCGCGTCAGCAGAAAGCAACGCCACCGGTCAGCCGGTGAGCCTGATGGATGGCAAACTCAGTTTCTCTCTGCCCGCGGACATGACCGATCAGAGCGGTAAGCTGGGCACCCAGGCGAACAACATGCACGTCTACTCCGATGCCACCGGGCAAAAAGCAGTCATTGTGATTGTCGGTGACGATACCAGCGAAGATCTGGGTGTGCTGTCCAAACGTCTGGAAGATCAGCAGCGCAGCCGCGACCCGCAGCTTCAGGTGGTGACCAATAAGTCTATCGAGCTGAAAGGCCACACGCTGCAACAGCTGGACAGCATCATCTCCGCCAAAGGCCAGACCGCTTACTCCTCCGTGGTTCTCGGCAAGGTAGATAATAAACTGCTGACCATGCAGATCACTCTGCCTGCAGATAATCAGCAAAAAGCGCAGGCAACCGCTGAAAACATCATTAACACCCTCGTGATCCAGTAATCGTTCACCAGGATGACGTGGCCTCCGTCGCTTGCGCCGGGGGCCATTTTTTTTCCATGACTTTAAGACTAACGCTCCAGACGAAGCGAATCCGGCGCACTACAATTAGCAAGCCCCCCGGAAAAAGGAATTCTTATGACTGCCAGCCCGCCCGACAAAGCCGGACTTCATATTTTATTAAAACTCGCCTGCCTGGTGGTTATCCTTGCGGGTATCCATGCGGCGGCGGATATCATTGTTCAGCTTCTGCTGGCGCTGTTTTTCGCCATCGTCCTCAACCCGCTGGTGACGTGGTTTTTACGCCGGGGCATCAGCCGCCCGGTCGCGATTACCATTGTGGTGATGGTGATGCTGGTTGTCCTGACGGCGCTGTTCGGCGTGCTCGCCGCCTCGCTGAGCGAATTTTCCACCATGCTGCCGCAGTACAATAAAGAGCTGACGCGCAAGCTGGTCGATCTCCAGCGCATGTTGCCGTTCGTTAATCTGCATATCTCACCGGAACGGATGCTGCGCCGGATGGATTCCGAGAAGGTGATGACCTACGCCACCACGTTGATGACCGGGCTTTCCGGGGCAATGGCCAGCATTCTGCTGCTGGTGATGACGGTGGTGTTTATGCTGTTCGAAGTGCGCCACGTGCCGTATAAGCTGCGTTTTGCCCTGAACAATCCGCAGATCCACATTGCCGGCTTGCATCGCGCGCTGAAGGGTGTGTCCAAATATCTGGCGCTGAAAACGCTGTTAAGCCTGTGGACCGGCGTGATCGTCTGGCTGGGGCTGGTGCTGCTGGACGTGCAGTTCGCGCTGATGTGGGGCGTGCTGGCGTTTTTACTGAACTACGTGCCCAATATCGGCGCGGTGCTTTCTGCCGTTCCGCCGATGATCCAGGCGTTCCTGTTTAACGGTTTTTATGAGTGCATGCTGGTAGGAGCGCTGTTCCTCGTCGTGCATATGGTGCTGGGCAATATTCTCGAACCGCGCATGATGGGTCACCGTCTGGGCATGTCGACGATGGTGGTGTTTTTATCGTTACTGATCTGGGGATGGCTGCTGGGACCGGTGGGCATGCTGCTCTCCGTGCCGCTCACCAGCGTCTGTAAAATCTGGATGGAAACCACGAAAGGAGGCAGTAAACTCGCCATTCTGCTGGGTCCGGGTCGGCCAAAAAGCCGTTTGCCGGGATAACCGGGTGGAAAGGGTTAAAAGTGACGTTTATTCGCCAGCGCGACGACAACATTGTACGATGTGCGCAGCAAATCGCGCTGGCGAAGAAAAAGTCACAGAAACAGGTTTATCGCGGACGCGCGTAGATGAAATTTACACTTACCCTTATCGACTGGCAGGCAAGAGCGCCAGGACTCAGCGATGCCGACGAATGGCAGGCATGGTCACGCCGGTCTGACGCCATCGATCCTGATGCACCGCTGGCGAAACTGACCGATCTGCCGATGATGACCGCCCGCCGCCTGAATTCAGGCAGCAAGCTGGCCGTTGATCTTGGCCTGATGATGCTGCGCAAACACCGCATCGACGCCGTCGTCTACAGCAGCCGTCACGGGGAGCTGGAACGCAATTTTCGTATTCTCCAGGCCCTGGCGGCAGATCAGCCCGTTTCCCCCACCGATTTTGCCATGTCGGTACACAACTCGGCGGTCGGCAATCTCACTATCGCCGCGCGTCAGCCTGTTGTCTCTTCGTCGGTTTCCGCCGGTATGGATACCTTCCAGCAGAGCTTATGCGAGGTGCTGAGCCTGCTGCATGCGGGCTACTCACGCGTGTTACTGGTAGATTTCGACGGTCTGCTGCCGGAGTTTTATCACGCCGGGCTGCCGCCGCAGATGCCCGTCTGGCCCTACGCGCTGGCGCTGGTAATTGAGGCCGGAAATACGCTCAGCTGTGAAACGCACGCCAACCGCAGGCCTGAAGAGCCCGCGCTGCCGCAAAGCCTGCAGTTCCTGCGCCATTACCTGCGGGACGAGCGCCAGTTTACCCTGCCGGGCGAGCGCCTGCTGTGGCAATGGACGCGCCAATGAGAGGGTTACGTTCCCGCCTCGATCGGGTATGGCGCATGCTGATGACCGGATTGTGCTTCGCCCTGTTCGGCCTCGGCGGGCTGACGCTGTCGCTGGTGTGGTTTAACCTGCTGCTGATTTTCCAGCGTGACCGCACCCAACGTCGCCGCCTGGCACGCCGCACTATTTCTGCCAGTTTCCGCCTGTTCCTCGCGGTGGTACGCGGTGTAGGGGTACTGGATTACCGTTTCAACAACCTGGACGTTTTGCGCGCAGAGCGGGGCTGTCTGGTGATTGCGAACCATCCCTCGCTGCTGGACTACGTTCTGCTGGCGTCGGTGATGAACGAAACCGACTGTCTGGTGAAAAGCGCGTTGCTGCGTAACCCGTTCGTCAGCGGCGTGATCCGCGCGGCGGACTATCTGATTAACAGCGAAGCCGACACGCTGCTTGCCGCAAGCCAGCAGCGTCTGGCCCAGGGCGACACCCTGCTTATCTTCCCTGAAGGCACCCGCACCCGGGTGGGGGAAGCCATGACCCTGCAACGTGGGGCGGCGAATATCGCCGTTCGCTGCAACAGCGCCGTGCGCGTGGTGGTGATCCACTGTAGCGAACGGATGCTGGATAAACAGAGCAGCTGGTATAACGTGCCCCCCAACAAACCTGTTTTCACCGTGGATGTTCGCGAACGCATCAACATTCATGATTTTTATGATGCGAGTCAGCACGAACCCGCGCTGGCGGCAAGGCAGTTAAACCGGCATATGCAGCATCAGTTAACAACCGGTCTTCAATCTTTGTCAGGAACGAAAGATGCAAGCGCTCTATCTTGAAATTAAGAATCTCATTATCTCTACGCTGAATCTGGAAGAACTTACCCCAGAGGATATTGATACAGACGCCGCGCTCTTTGGCGACGGCCTCGGTCTGGACTCAATCGACGCCCTTGAGCTGGGGCTGGCGGTAAAAAATCAGTACGGCGTAGTGCTTTCTGCCGAAAGTGACGAGATGCGTCAGCACTTCTATTCCGTTGCCACGCTCGCGGCTTTTATTCATCAACAACGCGCCTGAGAATGACCGCTATGACAGAACAACAAACGATTTATCAGGAAGTCTCTGCGCTTCTTATTACGCTGTTTGAAATCGCCCCGGAGGATATTACCCCTGAGGCACGGCTTTACGAGGATCTGGATCTCGACAGCATTGATGCCGTCGATATGGTAGTGCACCTGCAAAAGAAAACGGGCCATAAAATCAAGCCCGAAACCTTCAAAGCGGTGCGCACGGTGCAGGACGTCGTGGACGTTGTGGAACAGCTTCAGCGCGACGCGTAACGTGCGTTCGATTCCAGTTCTTCCCGCCCTGACGGGGCTGATGCTGCTGGCATGGCCGTTTTTGATCGGCTTCGGGCTGGCGAATAATAGCCTGCACGGGATACTGCCCGTGATGGCGCTGGTGCTGCTGTTACGCGTCTGCCAGGCCCGTCGGCAGGGCGGTCCCCTGCGTTATCTTTTCGTGAGCGTGGCGCTGGCTGGCATAGCGCTTTGCGCGGCGAGCTACGTCCTGCACGCGCACCAGTGGGTGCTGTTTTATCCGGTGGTGGTGAATCTGGTGATGCTGGTGGTGTTTGGTGGTTCGCTGTGGACGGCAATGCCTGTCGTTGAACGGCTGGCGCGCCTGCGTGAACCGGACCTCTCCCCCGTCGGGGTACGTTACACGCGCCGGGTTACCCAGGTCTGGTGCGGCTTTTTTATTATTAACGGGGCGATCGCGCTGTTTACCGTATTACACGCCGATATCCGTCTGTGGACGCTGTGGAACGGGATGATTGCCTATCTCCTGATGGGCACGCTGATGGCCGGCGAGTGGCTGGTGCGACAACGGGTGATGAAAAACGATGCTTAACCCTCTCCCGCTTAGCCAGTGGCTCAGTGCCCCCCGCCCTGACGACACCCCTGTCGCCTGGCAGGACAACCATCTCTGGACGCTTGGCGATCTGCGCCACGACGTCACTCAGTTGGTCGACACGCTGCGTGATGAAGAAGGCGAGCGCTGGGCGCTGTGCATCGAAAACGGCTATCTGTTTATTGTCGCGCTGCTGGCGACGCTGCATGCGGGTAAAACGCCGGTCCTCCCCGGGCACAGCCGGGCGGCACAGCTTAACGAACAGCGGGCGCTGTTCAGCGGCGTCCTGAGCGACACCACGCTCGATTTTCAGGGGCGACAGCTGCGGGTGGCTTCCGCTCAGCGGGCAGGCCATCCCTTTTCACCGCTGCCTGCCATCGATGAGATGCGCACGATCGAGCTTTACACCTCCGGCTCGACCGGCACGCCGCAGCGGGTGAGTAAGCCGGTGGTCAGCCTGGATCGTGAGGCTCGTCTGCTGGCGGAACATTTTGGCGAGCGTCTGGCAGGCTGTCACGTCGTCGCTTCCGTGGTGCTGCACCACCTGTATGGCCTGACGTTTCGTGTCGTCTTACCCATGGCGCTCGGCCTGCCGCTGCACGCCAGCCTGCTCAACTATGCCGAGCAGCTCTCTGCCCTTCCCGACAATAAACGCTATCTTTTCATCAGCAGTCCGGCGTTTCTCAAGCGGCTGGACGCGTCACTGACGCCGCCCCCCGTCAACCTGCTCTTCTCCGCTGGCGGCGCGTTGCCCTGGCAGGAGGTCGCCGCGGTTCAGGCCTGGCTCAACGTCTGGCCGGATGAAATATACGGCAGCACAGAAACGGGGGTTATGGCCTGGCGCTACCGTCAGGAGGAAAGCATCCGCTGGCAGCCTTTCCCCGGTGTGACGTTTCACGGCGATCGCGTGACGTCGCCGCTGATCCCCGAGGCGGAGGGGGTCCTGCTGGATGATATCCTGCACTTCACGGCTGACGGGCAGTTCAGCCTCGTCGGGCGCCGCGGTCGGGTGGTCAAAATTGAAGATAAGCGCATTTCGCTCGATGACATTGAGCGCCGCCTGCTGGCGCTGGACGGCATCCGCGAAGCCGCCGCGCTGACGGTGACGCGCGGCGGGCGCCAGGGTATTGGCGTATTGCTGGTGCTGAATGAAGCGGTGCGTCAGCAACACGAACAGAGCAAAAAAGCGCAGGAGCTCGCCTGGCGACGCGCCCTTCGCCCCTGGCTTGAACCGGTTGCCGTACCGCGCTACTGGCGGATCGTTGATGAAATTCCGGTCAACAGCATGAACAAGCGCGTAACTGCCCAGCTACAGGAGTTGTTTCATGAAAATCCCTGAAATCGAACGCCGCGAGCCTGGCCCCGGGTATCTGGAGATAACCCTTTATCTTGATCCTGACCTGCTCTGGTTTAAGGGACATTTCGCCGTACAGCCGCTGCTGCCGGGCGTGGCCCAGCTCGACCGGGTGATGCATTACGCTGCCGCGCTGGCGCCGGGCTACCGTGTTCACAGTATTCAGAACGTAAAGTTCGCCGCCCCGCTGTTGCCGGAGAACACGGTCACGCTGCTCCTTGCCTGGCAGCCCGAACGCCAGATGCTGACCTTTAGCTACCAGCGCCATGCGGGTAACGAGCGCCACACCGCCAGCAGCGGGAAGATTCGCTTATGTCAGTAACCTTCCGTCCCTGCGTGCTGATCCCGTGCTACAACCACGGGGCGATGATGGCTTCGGTGCTGGCGCGCCTGGCGCCTTTCGATCTGCCCTGTCTGGTGGTGGACGACGGCAGTGATGAAACCACGCGCCGCACGCTTGAAGCGCTGGCGGCGGATCGTCCGCAGGTCACGCTGCTGCGCCTCGCCGAAAACAGCGGCAAAGGCGCGGCGGTGATGCAGGGGCTGAAAGCCTGTGCCGATCGCGGCTTCACCCACGCCGTTCAGGTGGACGCTGACGGCCAGCACGCTATTGAAGACATCCCCAAACTGCTGGCGCTGGCCGAACGCCATCCCGATGCGCTCATTTCCGGTCAGCCCGTTTATGATGACTCGATCCCCCGTTCGCGCCTGTACGGGCGCTGGATAACGCACGTCTGGGTCTGGATTGAAACCCTCTCCCTGCAACTGAAAGACAGCATGTGCGGGTTTCGCGTTTACCCGATAGCGCCGGTAATGCGCCTGGCGGCGGGCACGCCGCTCGGCAGGCGGATGGATTTTGATACTGAAGTGATGGTGCGCCTCTACTGGCAGGGCAACACGAGCTATTTTCTGCCCACCCGCGTGACCTATCCGCCGGACGGGGTATCCCATTTCGATGCCCTGAAAGACAACGTGCGCATCTCGTTGATGCATACCCGTCTGTTTCTCGGCATGCTGCCGCGCATTCCTTCCCTGCTGATGCGTCGCCGCTCGCAGCACTGGGCGCAGCAGCAGGAGGTGAAAGGATTATGGGGCATGCGCCTGATGCTGCGCGTCTGGCAGTTGCTGGGGCGAAAGGCGTTTACCATCCTGCTGTGGCCGGTTACGGCCGTCTACTGGCTGACCGCCCGCGCTGCGCGTCAGGCGTCGCAGCAGTGGCTGACGCGGGTTAAAACGGTGATGGCACAGCGGCAAATGCCGCAACCCGTACGGCTTAACAGTTTTTCCCACTTCCTGCGCTTCGGTCATGCCATGCTGAACAAAGTGGCCAGCTGGCGCGGCGAAATGAAGCTTCATCGCGATCTGGTCTTTGCGCCAGGCGCGCAGGAGGCGCTGGGTCTTGACGATCCTCAGGGCAAACTGCTGCTCGCGTCGCATCTTGGCGATGTGGAAGCCTGCCGGGCGCTGGCCCAGCGCGAAGGGGCGAAAACCATCAACGCGCTGGTCTTTAGCGACAATGCTCAGCGTTTTAAACAGGTGATGGAGGAGATGGCGCCGCAGGCGGGCATTCACCTGATGCCGGTCACCGACATTGGCCCGGAGACCGCCATCCTCATTAAAGAGAAGCTGGATCGCGGCGAGTGGGTGGCGATCGTGGGCGATCGCATCGCCGTCACCCCGCAGCGCGGCGGCAGCTGGCGGGTGATATGGAGCGAATTTATGGGCCAGCCCGCGCCGTTCCCGCAGGGACCGTTTATCCTGGCGTCCCTATTGCGCTGCCCGGTGGTGCTGATTTTTGCCCTCTGCCAGCAGGGAAAGCTGACCCTGCACTGCGAGCCGTTTGCCGACCCGCTGCTGCTGCCACGCGGCGAACGCCAGCAGGCGCTACAGCAGACCGTCGATCGCTATGCGCAGCGGCTGGAGCATTACGCGCTCTTGTCGCCGCTCGACTGGTTTAATTTTTTCGATTTCTGGCAGCTGCCAGAGGTCAACGAGAAGGAGTAAAGGGTGCTGACCGATCCCCGCTTTACGGCTGAAGTTGAAATCACCGTTCCGTTCCACGACGTCGATATGATGGGCGTGGTGTGGCACGGCAACTATTTCCGCTATTTTGAGATTGCCCGCGAAGCGCTGCTCAACCAGTTTGATTACGGCTATCGCCAGATGAAAGCGTCCGGCTACATCTGGCCGGTGGTGGATACCCGGGTGAAATACCGCGACGCGGTGACCTTCGAGCAGCGCATTCGCGTCCGCGCCCACATTGAAGAGGTTGAAAACCGTCTGCGCATCGCCTATCAAATCTTCGACGCGCAAACCGGGAAACGCACCACCACCGGCTACACCATTCAGGTGGCGGTGGAAGAAGCAAGCCGGGAGATGTGCTTTGTCAGCCCGGCCATTCTGTTCGAACGCATGGGGATCGCGCCATGAAGTGGATAACGCTACTCGCGCTGCTGGTAAGCCCGCTGGTGAACGCGGTCACGCTGGATGAACTGCAACAGCGGTTTGCGGAGCAACCGGTGGTGCGCGCACACTTCGAACAGACCCGCACGATCAAGGACATGCCTCAGCCCCTGCGCTCGCAGGGGGAGATGCTGATCGCCCGTGACAATGGCCTGCTGTGGGATCAAAAAGCGCCGTTCCCGATGACGCTGCTGCTGGATGACAAACGAATGGTGCAAATCGTCAACGGTCAGCCGCCGCAGACCATTACCGCCGACACTAACCCGCAGATGTTCCAGTTCAACCATCTGCTGCGGGCGCTGTTCCAGGCCGACCGCAAGGTGCTGGAAGAGAACTTCCGCATCGATTTCAAAGACCTGGGCGAAGGCCGCTGGTCGCTGGTGCTGACGCCCGTTACCACGCCGCTGGACAAGATTTTCTCCACCCTTGATTTGAAGGGCGCGATCTATCTGGAATCCATTCGCCTGAACGATAAGCAGGGCGACACGACGGATATCGCCCTCTCCCGCCACCAACTGACGCCCGCCCGCCTGACCGATGCAGAACGCCAGCGCTTTGCCGCACCGTAACGCTCTGCGCCCGGCGCTGCTGTGGGCCGCGGTATGCCTGATCCTGCTGGGCGTGCTGCTGTCGCTGCTGCCCGGCGCGCGGCTGAACAGCAGCGTGCTCGCCATGCTGCCGAAACAGACGCTCGGCGCGATCCCTCCCGCCCTCAACGACGGATTTATGCAGCGCCTCGACCGCCAGCTCATCTGGCTGGTCAGCCCTGGTAAACAGCCGGACCCGCGCGTGGCGCAGCAGTGGTTAACCCTGCTGCAACGCAGCCAGGCGCTGAGTGTCGTAAAAGGTCCGCTGGATGCCGCCGGGCAACAGGCCTGGGGAGATTTCTTCTGGCAGCACCGCAATGGCCTGGTCGATCCGGCCACCCGCGCCCGCCTGCAAAACGGCGGTGAAGCGCAGGCTCAGTGGATCCTGTCCCAGCTCTACTCCGCTTTTTCCGGCGTGAGCGGCAAGGAGCTGCAAAACGATCCGCTGATGCTGATGCGCGGCGCGCAGCTCGCGTTGGCGAAGAACAGCCAGAAGATGCAGCTGATGGACGGCTGGCTGGTGACAAAAGATGCGGCCGGGAACTACTGGTATCTGCTGCACGGCGAGCTGGCAGGCTCTTCGTTTGACATGCAGCAAACCCACCAGCTGGTGACCACCCTCAACGCGATGCAGCAGACGCTGAAAAGCCAGTATCCACAGGCGCAGCTGCTGTCGCGCGGGACAGTGTTCTACAGCGATTACGCCAGCCAGCAGGCTAAAAAAGATATTTCCACGCTTGGCGTCGCCACGGTGCTCGGGGTGATCCTGCTGATTGTGTCGGTGTTTCGCTCCGTACGTCCGCTGCTGCTGAGCCTGCTCTCCATTGCCATCGGCGCGCTGGCGGGGACGGTCGTGACGCTCCTGCTGTTCGGTGAGCTGCACCTGATGACGCTGGTGATGAGCATGAGCATCATCGGCATCTCGGCGGACTATACGATTTACTACCTCACGGAGCGGATGGTGCACGGCGCGGAACACTCGCCCTGGCAAAGCCTGGCAAAAGTGCGTAACGCGCTGCTGCTGGCGCTGCTGACTACCGTCGTGGCGTATCTCTTCATGATGCTGGCCCCCTTCCCCGGCATTCGTCAGATGGCGGTGTTCGCCGCCGCAGGGCTGAGCGCCTCGTGCCTGACGGTAATTTTCTGGCACCCGTGGTTGTGCCGTGGCATGCCGGTTCGCCCGATCCCCCTGAGAGGGATGATGCAGCGCTGGCTGAACGCCTGGCGCGACAGTAAAACCCTCTCCGTCGGGCTGCCGGTAGCACTGGCGCTGCTCTCCGCCATCGGGATCGCCAGCCTGCGGGTGGATGACGATATCGCCCGGCTTCAGGCGCTGCCGCAGGACATTCTGGCGCAGGAAAAAACCATCACCGCCCTGACCGGGCAAAATGTCGATCAGAAGTGGTTCGTGGTGTATGGCGCGTCGGCTCAGGAAACGCTGGAGCGGCTGGAGGCGTTTACCCCGGCGCTGGCGCAGGCGCAAAAAGCCGGAGAATTAACCCGCTGGCGCACCTTGCCGCTGAACTCGCTGGCGCGGCAGAACAGCGATCTGCAACTTCTGCGTAACGCCGCGCCGACGGTGACGAAAATGCTGCAAAGCACGGGGCTGAATGCCGTCGCCCCGAATCTGAACGCCATGCCTGTCAGCGTGGAGGCGTGGCTCGCCAGCCCGGCCAGCGAGGGCTGGCGTTTGCTGTGGCTGACGCTGCCGAACGGCAAAAGCGGTGTGCTGGTCCCGGTCGATGGCGTCAGAAACAGCGCTGCGCTCGGTGAGCTGGCCGCCCGCCATCCCGGAGTCGTCTGGGTTGACCGTAAGGCCAGCTTCGACAGCCTGTTTGCACTCTACCGCGCGCTGCTGACGGGGCTGCTGGGCGTGGCGCTGGCGGTGATTACCTGCGGCGCGGTGGTGCGCCTCGGCTGGCGAAAAGGGCTGGTGGCGCTGGTGCCGTCCGTGCTGTCGCTGGGCGGCGGGCTGGCGACGCTGGCCGTGACGGGCCATCCGGTGAACCTGTTTTCCCTGCTGGCGCTGGTGCTGGTCCTCGGCATTGGCATCAACTACACGCTGTTTTTCAGCAACCCGCGCGGCACGCCGCTGACCTCCATGCTGGCGATTACCCTCGCCATGATGACCACCCTGCTGACGCTGGGAATGCTGGTGTTCAGCACCACTCAGGCCATCAGCAGCTTTGGCATTGTGCTGGTGAGCGGTATCTTCACCGCGTTCCTGCTCGCCCCGCTGGCGATGCCGACTAATAAAGAGAACTTACCATGACCCGTTTCATTCGCCTGGCGGCAGTGATGATGGCCCTGTTGCTGGCGGGGTGTAGCCATACGACGAACCGCGATGACGCGCGCCCTCAGGCCTGGCTCCAGCCAGGCACCCGCGTCACGCTGCCACCGCCGGGCATCACGCCTGCCATCCGCGCGCAGCAGTTGCTTACCGGCAGTTTTAAAGGCCAGACCCAGTCGCTTCTGGTGATGCTGAACGCCGATGGCGATAAAGTGACGCTTGCCGGCCTCTCCTCCGTCGGGATCCGCCTGTTCCTCGCCACCTACGACGACACCGGGATCCACACCGAGCAGTCGGTTGTGATGCCGCAGTTGCCGCCCGCCAGCCAGGTGCTGGCCGACGTGATGCTCAGCCACTGGCCCCTCAGCGCCTGGCAGCCGCAGTTGCCGAAAGGCTGGACGCTGAACGATACTGACACCAGACGCGAACTGCGCAACCCCGATGGCAAGCTGGTCACGGAAATTGCCTACCTGAACCGTAACGGCAGGCGCGAACCGATTAGCATTGTGCAGCACGCTTTTCACTACCACATCACCATTCAATATCTGGGTGACTGAGATGATTTACCTTTCTGCCGTTGGCATGGTCAACGCGCTCGGCAACTCGGCTGATGAAATAGCGGCAAACCTGAACGCTGGCGTGGCCCCCGGGATGCACCAGCGTGCGGGCTGGCTACAGGGCCTACCCGAGGCCGTGCTGGGCGGGGTAGAGGGTGATCTTCCCCCTGTCCCCGGGTCTTTTTCTGCGCATCGAAGTCGCAACAACCAGCTGCTGCTGGCGGCGCTGGCGCAAATCCGGCCCGCCGTCGATGCGGCCATTGCGCGCGTGGGGCGCGACCGCGTGGCGGTGGTGCTGGGCACCAGCACCTCCGGACTGGACGAGGGTGATGAGTACGTGCGCCGCGCGCAGAACGGCGAGCGCAGCCCGCAGTGGCAATATCCGCAGCAGGAGCTGGGCGATCCGTCGCGCTTTCTCGCCAGCTGGCTTGCGCTGGACGGCCCGGCGTATACCATCTCGACCGCCTGCTCCTCCAGCGCACGGGCGATCATCAGCGGTCGACGCCTGATCGACGCCGGTCTGGTGGACGTCGCCATCGTCGGCGGAGCCGACAGCCTGAGCCGAATGCCGGTCAACGGCTTCAACAGCCTGGAATCCTTCTCCCCCACCCTGTGCGAACCGTTTGGCCGCAACCGTCGGGGGATCACCATTGGCGAAGCGGCAGCACTGATGGTACTGACCCGCGAGCCGGGCGAGATTGCGCTCCTGGGCGCGGGGGAATCCAGCGATGCGTACCATATTTCCGCCCCACATCCGCAGGGCGAAGGGGCGATCCGCGCCATCACCCAGGCGCTGAACGAGGCGGGCATGACGGCGGCGGACGTCGGTTATATCAACCTGCACGGCACCGCCACGCCGCTGAACGATCGCATTGAGGCGCAGGTGATCCACGATCTCTTTGGCGACCGCGTGCCGTGCAGCTCCACGAAACATCTTACCGGCCACACGCTGGGCGCCGCCGGGATCACCGAGGCCGCCCTGAGCTGGCTGATCCTGACCCGAGACCTGCCGCTGCCGCCGCAGGATTTTTCCCGCTACGCGCCGGACGACACCCTGCCTGCCTTCGGCCTACTGCACCAGAGCGCACCGCTGAAAAAAGCGGTGATCCTGTCAAACTCCTTCGCGTTTGGCGGCAACAACGCCAGCCTTCTGCTGGGGAGAGTATGATGCGCTACTTACCACCCGGGGATTATCTTCCTCACGACACGCCGATGCTGCTGCTTGAGAGCGTGGAAAGCGTCACCGATGACCGCGCCGTTTGCAACGTGACGGTGAACGATCGGGGCGTTCTGGCGCCGTTTCTGGACGCAGGCGGCAACCTGCCCGGCTGGTTTGCGCTGGAGCTGATGGCTCAGACCGTGGGCGTCTGGTCTGAATGGCACCGGATGCAAAAAGGGCTGCCGCACTGTGCGCTGGGTATGGTGCTGGGCGCGCGCGAGCTGGTGTGCGACGCAGGGCATTTTGCCGCAGGCAGCACACTGATCATCACCATCGAACGTCTGATGCAGGATGAGCGCTTTGGCAGCTTCGAGTGCACCATTCATGCGGATAATATTTCCCTCGCCACGGGCCGCGTAAACACCTTCCAGCCGAGCGAGGAAGAATTAACCACACTTTTTAACCAGGGAACACCATCATGAGATCCGTACTGGTCACCGGCGCCAGCAAAGGCATTGGCCGCGCTATCGCCCTTCAGCTTGCGGCGGACGGTTTCACCGTCGGCGTGCATTACCATCGTGATGAAGCGGGCGCGCAGGAGACGCTTGAGGCGATTGTCCAGGCAGGCGGCGCGGGCCGTTTACTCACCTTCGACGTGGGCAACCGCGAGCAGTGCCGTACGGTGCTGGAACAGGCGATCGCTGACCACGGCGCGTGGTATGGCGTGGTCAGTAACGCCGGTATTACCCGCGACGGCGCATTTCCGGCGCTCAGCGACGATGACTGGGACAGCGTGATCCACACCAATCTCGACAGTTTTTATAACGTCATACATCCCTGCATTATGCCGATGATCGGCACCCGCAAGGGCGGGCGGATCATCACCCTGTCGTCGGTGTCAGGCATTATGGGCAACCGTGGGCAGGTGAACTACAGCGCGGCGAAAGCCGGGATCATCGGCGCCACCAAAGCGCTCGCCACCGAGCTGGCAAAACGCAAAATCACCGTCAACTGCATCGCTCCGGGGCTGATTGATACCGGTATGATCGAGATGGATGAAGCCGCGTTGAACGCGGCGATGTCGATGATCCCGATGCAGCGTATGGGCCAGGCCGAGGAAGTGGCCGGGCTGGCGAGCTACCTGATGTCGGATAAAGCAGGCTATGTGACGCGACAAGTGATATCGATCAACGGAGGCATGCTATGACCCGCCGGGTAGTGATTACGGGCATGGGCGGCATCACCGCATTCGGCGAGGACTGGCCGACCATCTCGCGCCGTCTGCGCGAGTATGAAAATGCGGTACGTACCATGACGGAGTGGCAGGCGTATGACGGCCTGCAAACCCTGCTCGCCGCGCCGATTGAAGATTTCACTCTGCCCGCTCACTATACCCGTAAGCGCATTCGCGCCATGGGCCGCGTGTCGCTGCTCTCAACCCGCGCCACCGAGCTGGCGCTGGAGCAGGCGGGACTGATCGACGACGCGGTGCTGACCAACGGTCAGACCGGCATCGCCTACGGCTCGTCGACGGGCAGCACCGGACCGGTCAGCGAGTTTGCCTCCATGCTCACCGAAAAGCACACCCACAACATCACCGGCACCACCTACGTGCAGATGATGCCGCACACCACGGCGGTGAATACCGGACTGTTCTTTGGCCTGCGCGGACGGGTGATCCCCACCTCAAGCGCCTGTACCTCTGGCAGCCAGGCGATTGGCTACGCCTGGGAAGCGATTCGTCACGGCTACCAGACCGTGATGGTGGCAGGCGGCGCGGAAGAGCTGTGCCCGTCGGAAGCGGCGGTTTTCGATACCCTGTTTGCCACCAGCCAGCGTAACGACGCGCCCAAAACCACGCCGTCGCCGTTTGACGTTCAGCGCGATGGCCTGGTGATTGGCGAAGGGGCGGGCACGCTGGTGCTGGAAGCGCTGGATCACGCCAGAGCACGCGGGGCGACAATCTATGGCGAGATCGTGGGCTTTGCCACCAACTGCGATGCGGCGCACATCACCCAGCCCCAGCGTGAAACCATGCAGGTGTGTATGGAGCAGTCGCTGGCGATGGCGGGCCTTAGCCCTCAGGACATTGGCTACATTTCTGCCCACGGCACGGCAACCGATCGCGGGGATATCGCCGAGAGTCAGGCGACCGCCGCTATTTTCGGCGACAGCGTGCCCATCTCATCCTTAAAGAGCTATTTCGGCCATACCCTGGGTGCCTGCGGCGCGCTGGAAGCCTTGCTGAGTCTGCATATGATGCGGGAGGGCTGGTTCACGCCGACGCTCAATTTAAGACAACCGGATGAGCAATGCGGCGCTTTAGATTATATTATGGGGGAAACCCGCCCGATTGATTGCGAATTTATTCAGAGCAATAACTTTGCCTTTGGCGGCATTAATACCTCGATAATCATTAAACGCTGGGCGTAACTATGTACCAGTTTGTACTGGGAAAGATCTCCACCCTTAGCGCGGACCCCCTGGCGTCAACGCTCGCAGATATGGCACCTCAGGGTGCGCGATACGCTTCCTGGCTTGCAGGCCGGACGCTGCTCGCCAGAACTTTATCCCCCTCACCGCTTCCCGAGATAATCTACGGCGAGCAGGGAAAACCGGCCTTCGCTAACGGCCATCCGCTGTGGTTTAACCTGAGCCACAGCGGGGACGACATTGCCATGCTGATAAGCGATGAAGGCGAGGTTGGCTGCGATATCGAAGTGATCCGCCCGCGGGAGAACTGGCAGGCGCTGGCGAATGCCGTTTTCAGCCTCACCGAGCATGACGAGCTGGAGCGTGAAGCACCGGAAGAGCAGCTTTCCGCATTCTGGCGCATCTGGACGCGCAAAGAGGCGATCGTCAAACAGCGTGGCGGCAGCGCGTGGCAGATTGTCAGCATTGACAGCACCGCCCAGTCGCTCCCGGTCAGCCAGCTGCGCTTCGGCTCGCTGAGTCTGGCGGTCTGTACCCCTACGCCTTTCACCTTAACGGCGGAATCGGTGACTTACTCCGGTATTTCTGCAGCATAAAAAACGGCCATTCGGGTTAAAACCGAAATGGCCGATGCGCATTTAACGCGTTGCTAAGCTTATTTTAAATTATCAGGAAAGTTTTTTGGCAACTCGCTGGCAGCACACGCAATAACGCTATCGTCATTCGCACCGCAGTCGCGTACAAAAGTAATCGTCGCAAATTCATCAATCACTTCGGTTGGATACGCTGGCCCGGCATCACGGTAGCTGTTCATCAGCGGAATGTGATCGTTCTGGAAGCAGACGGTTTTTTCCGGATTATTCATGACCCAGCGTGGGAAGAAGATGGTGCCGTGGAACAGGCGGTCGCCCAGGTTCACAATCAGGCTCACGTCGGTACCGGTTGGCTCCGTCCAGGAAATTTTATAGATGCTTTCCCCGACGCGGACAATGCAGGCCTGCTGATCTTTCACCCAACGATTGCCCACCAGACCACTGTGAATACGGTAGTCGAGCGTGTTCTCGTTTTTAACGTAAATTTCGTAGTTCCAGCCATTGTCGTAGGTATATACCAGATGTTTGCCGACGAAGCCGCTTAAATCATGTTTATCGAAGGTGCTCATAAGATGTCTCCTTTGTTTTGATGAGACGATCGTACCCCTTCAAAAAATGAATGAATAACGCTATGTTTGAATCAAATTCATCCAAAATTTAGATTAATCATGCACAAGACGACGCTCGAACAGTGGGCCTTGCTGGAAAGAGTCATCGAGGCTGGCAGCTTCGCTAAGGCGGCGGAAGAGACCCATCGCAGCCAGTCCTCGGTCAGCTATAACCTGTCGCTTTTGCAGGAGCGGCTGGGCGTAGCGCTCCTGATGACAGAGGGACGCCGTGCCGTGCTGACCCCGGCGGGTGAGTTGTTGCTGAATCAGGTTAAACCGCTGCTGAAAGCCTTCGCCTACGTTGAAACGCGCGCTGCAACCCTGCGCAGCGGGATGCGAACCCGTATCGACCTGATGGTAGACAGTATTTTTCCGCGCAGTCGGCTGTTCGCGATTTTGCGCCAGTTTCAGCAGCTGTACCCGCAAACGCAGGTGCGGCTTACCGAGGTGCTGGAAAACAGCCGCGCAGATGCGCTCAATGATGAGGCCGACGTGATGGTCTTAACCCGCCGCCAGGACATTACCGGCCTGGGCGAATGGCTGATGAATATCGATTTTGTTGCCGTCGCGCATCACGCGCACCCGCTGTTTGCGCTGGATACACCGCTTAACGACGAGATGCTTCGACCGTGGCCGCGCATTCAGATCGCAGACAGCCAGCCCACCGTTCGCCCCACCGGGGAGTCGTGGACATTCTCCACCATCGATGCCGCGATCGAAGCAGTGATGTATCAGGTTGGATATGGCTGGTTACCGGAAGAACGCATTCAGACCCCGCTCCAGCAGGGCATCCTCAAAATCCTGCCCCTCAGCCACGGCGTTCGACGCGCCACGCCGCTGCACCTCATCGTTAAACGCTCCCTCAGCCCGCTGGACGAGCAGGTTGAGACGCTGTTGCGCCTTTTTAAACAGGAGCCGTCATCGTCAACTGCTACGCTTTAAGTTTTGAACCATAAAACGACAAGGAGTGAACGATGAAAATCGATTTAACGGGGAAAGTAGCGCTGGTGACCGCGTCCACCGGCGGTATTGGGTTTGCCATCGCCCGCGGACTGGCGGAGAGCGGTGCGGAAGTGATCGTCAACGGGCGCAGCGTCGACTCGGTGAACAAAGGCATTCAGGCGCTCCAGCAGGTGGTGCCAGGCGTACAGGTCCGTGCCGCCATCGCCGACCTGAGCTCGCAGGAGGGCGTTGACGAACTGCTCAGGGTCGCCACGCACGTCGATATTCTGGTGAATAACGCCGGGATCTATGGCCAGCAGGATTTTTATTCCACCGACGACGAGACCTGGGAACGCTACTGGCAAACCAACGTGATGTCCGGCGTGCGCCTCTCCCGTGCCCTGCTGCCCGGTATGGTACAAAAAGGCTGGGGTCGGGTAGTGTTTATCTCGTCAGAATCGGCCTGCAATATTCCTGCGGATATGATCCACTATGGCGTGACAAAAACCGCCCAGCTCTCGTTGGCGCGCGGTCTGGCGAAGTTCGTGGCAGGCAGCGGCGTCACGGTGAACAGCGTGCTGCCGGGCCCGACAATGTCGGACGGTTTTGCCGCGATGATGAAAGACGAGATGGAGAGAACCGGCAAATCGCTGGAGCAGCTGGCGAAAGCGTTCGTGATGGAGAATCGCCCCAGCTCGGTTATTCAGCGCGCCGCAACGGTAGAAGAAGTGGCGAATATGGTGGTGTATGTCTGTTCCATGCAGGCCTCCGCGACTTCCGGCGCGGCGCTGCGCGTTGACGGTGGCGTGGTGGATGACATAGTTTGACCCGTCAGGCCACAGGTTCGAGAAAAAATGAGATCGGATAGAAGGACTGTGAAGGTAAAGCAGGTAAACTAGTGAACAGAATGTGTATTTCAGCTAAGACGTATTTATGACCAATATGATTGCCGACGAAGCCGTGGCGAAGTCCAGCGTGCTCTCTGTCTTTGACTTTGATGGTACGTTGACGCACCACGACAGTTTTATTCCGTTCCTGCGCTTTGCCTTTGGCAAGCGCTACTTTGCGGGTCGCCTGGTGCGCATGGCCCTGCCCACGCTGCACTGCGTGCGTCGCAAGCTGACGCGTGATGAGCTGAAAGAGGTGTTGATCAAAACCTTCCTGACGGGGGTGGATGAGCACTGGTTACGTCAGCAGGCAGAGGCCTTCTGTGAAAAATACTGGAACAAGCTGATGCGCCCGGAAGGGGTCATGGCTGTCGCCAACGAAGTTAATTCCGGTGCGGAAGTGACGATTTGCTCCGCCTCCCCGGCGCTGGTATTGCAGCCGTGGGCCGATAAGCTCGGCATTAAGCTGATTGGCACGCAGCTGGAAGTGAAAGACGGCAAGCTGACCGGGCGGATCACCGGCAACAACTGCCGCTGCGCGCAGAAAGTGGCGAGGCTGGAAAAGGTGTATGGCGATCTGAACGCATATCACCTGCGCGCCTGGGGCGACACACGTGGCGACCACGAGCTGCTGGCGGCGGCGCAGGATCCGCACTGGCGCCATTTCCATCATCCGCGCAAGCGCCGAAACTCACCGATAATAAAGTAGCCTTTTGCCGGGTGGCGGCTGCGCCTTACCCGGCCTACATCCCAGTCGTAGGCCCGGTAAGCGAAGCGCCACCGGGCGATACATCAGGCCTCACGTTTCCCCGGGAACATCACGCTCGCAATAATCCCCAGCGCCAGTACCCCCAGCACCACAAACAGGCTTGCCGTGGCACCGATGTTATAACCGTGATGCCAGAAGTGATCGGTCGCATTCAGCCCCAGCTTGAACGCCACGAAGAACAGCAGTAACACTACCGCTTTCTCAAGATGCACCAGATACTGCTTCAGCGCTTCCAGCACGAAGTAGAGGGTACGCAGGCCGAGGATTGCGAACATCATGGCGCTGTAGATAATCAGCGGCTCGCGGCTGACGGCAATGATCGCGGGAACGGAGTCGAAGGCGAACATCACGTCGGACAGCTCTACCACCGCCACGCAGAGCAGCAGCGGCGTCGCGTAGCGCTTCGCCTTCTTCACGCGACCTACCATCACATCCTTGTTTTCAGGCTTCTCCAGCTCGGCGTCCACCTCTTTTTGGGTCAGGATAAACGCGTGGCTGCTGATTTTTGGCCAGACCGGATAGAAGCGTTTTACCAGGCGGTACGCCAGATGGTTGGAGTAATCCTCGACTTCATCACTCTCTTCATTGCGTTTCAGCATCATCACCGCCGTCCAGCCGACGACCAGCGCAAAAATCACCTCAACGTATGGCCCCAGGCTCAGCAGGCTGGTGCCGATGGCAACAAAAATACCGCGGAACACAATCGCCCCCAGCACGCCCCAGTAGAGCACGCGGTGACGATACTTATCCGGCACGCCGAACCAGGCGAAGATCGCCATCATCACAAACAGGTTGTCGACGGAGAGCACCTCTTCCAGTGCATAGCCGGTGAGGAACAGACTGGCCATCTCCGCGCCGTGGTGCACGTATAAGAAGCCAGCAAACGCCATCGCCATCATGACCCAGAAGATGGACCACATGGCCGCGCTTTTCAGCGAGATCGGTTTATCGTGACGGTGCATGAAGAGGTCGATAAACATCGCCCCAACGGCCATCACCACAAAGACAACAACGGTTTCCGTCGGGAAACCGAGATGAGCAGCAGACATAGACAACCCTTTTAAGAAGACAAAACACAACACCATGCAGGCTGGCGTAAACCAGAAGTGAGAATGGGGGAACGTGTTATTCGCCTATACCCCACAAAACCGCAGCTCTTTGGCTGCGCAAGGTGTGTACTTTACCTCACAACGGGGGGTGGCGCATCTGTCGTTTAGGCTCACGAGGTAAAGCCCGTTAACTGTGAGTCACGTCTTATTTACATCATTTAAACCTTCCATTAACTGGATAAAAAGAAGGCGCCGACGCTATAGTGGTTTTGTTTAATAAAACCGAGTTGTACCTGATAAAACCAAGAACAGACCCTGCGAGGAACACATGACAGAACATATTCGTAATGGCACTGCCGCCACTGAGGACATAGAAAGAGAGACTATGCGCAAGGTGATCTGGCGTATCCTCCCGTTTCTGATAGTCAGTTATCTGGTCTCCATTATCGATCGCGGCAATATCGGCATGGCTTCGCTACAGATGAATGAGGATCTCGGTCTCAGCAAAGCGGCATTTGGCTTCGCCAGTAGCCTCTATTTCGTGGCGTATTTTCTGTTTGAAGTTCCAAGCAATCTGGCAATGCAGAAAGTTGGCGCACGTCTGTGGATCCCCCGCATTATGATCAGCTGGGGGGTGGTATCCATGTGTATGGCACTGGTACAAAACACGACGTCGCTTTATATCGTGCGTTTTCTGCTGGGTGCCGCGGAGGCGGGCTTCTTCCCCGGCGTCGTACTCTTTCTGACCTGGTGGATCCCTTCCCGCTACCGTGCGCGAATTATCGCGTCCTTTATGGTCGCGATCCCGCTGGCCAATTTTATTGGCTCGCCGCTGTCCGGGTTGATTCTGTCGCTGGATGGATGGCTGGGTCTGCGCGGCTGGCATCTGCTGTTTATCATTGAAGGTTTACCCGCCGTCCTGCTGGGTATTGCCGCCTGGTTTGTTCTTCGCGATCGTCCGCACCAGGCTAACTGGCTTAACGCGGAACAGAAAAAATGGCTGGAAACGACGCTTGAAACCGAGCGTCAACAGCAAAAAAATATCGGACACCAGACGACATGGCAGTTGCTCAGGCATCGTCAAATCTGGCTGCTGGCGCTGATTTACGCAGGCGCGTCATCAGCGGGCACCACCATCAGCGTCTGGTCACCGCAGCTGCTGAAATCGTTCCACCTGGATAATCTGGAGACGGGTCTGTTCAACGCCATTCCTTACGGTCTGGCATCCGTACTGATGATTGTGTGGGGACGCAGTTCGGACCGAACCAACGAACGCCGCTGGCATACCGCTCTGACCCTTTTCATTATTGCCGCAGGCGTATTTGCCGCCTTTGTCAGCGTCTCTCTTTCCGCCACCATTGTTATCCTGAGCATCATGCTGATAGGGGCGTATTCAATGAAGGGGCCTTTCTGGGCGCTGGCGTCAGGCTGGATGAGCAGCACGTCGGCGGCTGCGGGGCTGGCTGCAATTGGCGCCATCGCTAACCTTATCGGCGGTGCGGTGATGGTCAACGCTTACGGTATTATCAACGAACGGACGGGTAGCCACACGCTGGCCATGCTTCCTCTGGCGGCGTTATGCGTTACGGGGGGTATCGCGGTATTGGTGATGGGACGCCAGGCCCGCAATGCTCAGTTGCATGAAAAGCAGGTCACCCATTAGACATAACAAAAGCGGGACGCACGTCCCGCTTTATGCTTAGAAACTCTCTTCCGCAGTATCCTGCGTTTCCCCATAAAACTGCTGGCAAAAAGGCTTACTGGCCCCCATTTTCTGTGACAGGCGGCTGGCGGTGGCATGCATTAGCTGGCTGATCCCCTGTTCACGGCGATCTTCAGTCAGTCTGGAGATGGGCCCGGTCAACGCCAGCGCCGCAATCAGCTTGTCATTGACGCCGAAGACGGGCATTGCGAACGCCGCAGTATGCGGGTCACGGGCGCCTGCGGTATAGAGCGGAACAGCGGGCTCCCCCTCTGGCAGCGCGTCATTAAGGCCCCAGTGGCGAAGCACTTTACTGATGGCAGAATCGTCCAGCGGAAACTGAGTACCCGGCAGATTGCTGTGACGCAACCCGTGCGATGCTTCTGCCCGGAACAGGCACAGACGTTGCCCGCCTTCTAACACATACCAGCTGGCGCTCTCCTGAGAGGCCTGTGATAACGCCTGAAGCTCAGGCTGCACCACCCGGGAAAGATGGAAAGATTGTTCATAAAGTTTGCCAAGGTAAAGCAGACGTGGGCCAAGCGCATAATTGCCGTCATCATGCCTGACGACATAGTTCATTCGCTCAAGCGAATTCATTAACCGGTAAACCGTGGTTTTGTGATAACCCGATAGCTGCGCCAGCGCGGTCAGCGTCAGGCTCTCATCGCCGGGACGGAAGCAATCCAGTAAAGCCAGCGCCTTTTCGACCGCTACAACGCCTTCGTTACCCATCATCATCTCCTTTTCTGCTCGGCAGTGAGTGTACCTCAATTTTTGTGAGTCACTTCGTGTTTACATCACAAACGCCATCGCAGATCTGGCTAATGGGAAAGTAACACCGCTATAGTTGTTTTGTATTGTACACCTGCATTGTACACAGTAAAACAATATGGAGGCATATATGTCCGTTTCTGAAAAATCATTGATTAATCGTCAGGTTGAACGCGTATCGGCTGAACAGGTTCACCAGGCTGCCGAGTATCAGGCCGCCATTCTGGCGGATGTTGCCGGTCGCCGCGGTACACTCCATGGTCGTATCAAACCGCTCGCGCCTCACATGGCCGTTGCGGGCCCGGCAGTCACCGTGGAGGTGCGCCCGGGAGATAATCTGGCCATCCATGCCGCAATGGCCGTAGCACAGCCTGGCGATGTGTTGGTTGTTGACGGGAAAGGCGACCTGACCTGTGCGCTGCTCGGTGAGATTATGGCGACGCAGGCCCAGGCAAGCGGTATTGCGGGCATCATCATTGACGGGGCGGTACGTGATGCCGATACCCTGAGTAAAGGGCACTACCCCGTCTTCGCCGCCGGTCTTAACCCCTGTGGCCCGACAAAATCAATTCCTGGCCGGGTTAATCACCCCATCTCTATCGCTGGTGCAACGGTACGAGCCGGGGATCTGGTGGTCGCGGATATCGACGGCGTGGTGGTGATCCCGCGTGATGAAGTGCAGGCCGTTATCGCCATGGCCAAAGGGAAACTCGAAACAGAGACCCGACGTCTTGCTGCTATTCGTGAGGGCGATTTACGTCCACACTGGCTTAACGACGCGCTGCGTAAGGCAGGCATGTTATCTGACGGGGAGACGCTGTAATGGAAGATAAACGCGTTGTACTGGTCACGGGATGCGACCTGGCGGACCAGGCTGTCAGCATGCTGCGAGACTTTGACGTGGTGTATGCCGGTCACCAGCCCACAGAAGATCAGCTGGTTACGCTGTGCGAACGGCACAATCCTGTGGCCATCCTGGTGCGTTACGGCAAAATAACCGCAAGGATCATGGATGCAGCCCCTGCATTACAGGTTATATCTAAACACGGAAGCGGCATTGACGTGATAGACCAGCCAGCGGCAGCGGCGCGTAATATCGCCGTTCGTTCCGCCCCCGGCGCCAATGCGGCAGCGGTTGCAGAACATACCTGGGCATTGATTCTGGCTTGTGCCAAATCCGTGGTCACCCTCGATAAACGCCTGCGCGACGGGCACTGGGATAAAGCCACGCACAAATCTATCGAGCTGGAAGGCATGACGCTGGGGCTTATCGGTCTGGGGGCGATTGGCTCGCGGGTTGCGCTGGTGGGGCAGGCATTCGGCATGCAGATTGTGGCGTATGATCCTTACGCTAAAACGATGCCATCTGGTTGTGAACGGGCAAACACCTTACCCGACCTTTTATCCCGTGCCGATGTTATCTCATTGCATTGTCCGCTCACTGACGACAACAGAGGAATGATCAACGCAGACACGCTCGCGCACTGTAAACGTAACGCGATTCTGGTGAACACAGCGCGCGGCGGGTTAATTAACGATGAAGCCCTGTTACACGCGCTGAAGGATGGAACCTTGCACAGCGCAGCACTCGACAGCTTTACCAGCGAGCCACTGACCGCCCCGAACCTGTGGCAGACCGTCGATAACGTCATCATTTCGCCGCACATTGGCGGCGTCAGCGCAGCGTCATACATCAAGATGGGAACCGTGGCCGCCAGCAATATTCTGGACGTTGTACACCTGGCTGACGTCGCCGTCAGCCCCTGAAATGCAATGATGAATGACCGCGCCCGCTTGTCATTTACCCTCAGCGAGTGCCTGCGCGCATGCCCAGGCACTGGCCCACGCCCACTGGAAGTTATACCCGCCGAGCCAGCCGGTCACGTCCATCACTTCACCAATGAAATAAAGACCCGGCACGTTGCGGGCTTCCATCGTGCGGGATGAGAGTTCGTTTGTATCCACGCCGCCCAGCGTCACTTCCGCCGTGCGGTAGCCTTCGGTGCCGTTTGGCTGCACGCGCCAGTTCGTCAGCGTCTCCACCAGCGTGTCCTGCTCGCGGCTGTTGAGCTGCTTAAGCGCAACATCCGGAATTTGCCCTAACACCTGCAAGCACTCCACGAGACGCTTCGGCAGCTGCATCGCCAGGGTATTTTTCAGGCTTTGATTCGGGTGCGCGGCGCGTTGCTCATTGAGGAAGGCGTCCAGATCGCAGTCCGGCACCAGGTTTACGGAGACAAACTCCCCCGGCTGCCAGTAGCTGGAGATCTGCAATACCGCTGGCCCCGAGAGACCGCGATGGGTAAAGAGCAGGTTTTCGCGGAACACCGTGCCGTCTTCGGCCGTAATGACCGACGGCACAGACACGCCGGAGAGCGTCTGAAGCTGTTCCAGCAGCGGCTTATGCAGCGTGAACGGCACCAGCCCGGCGCGCGTGGGTAATACTTTCAGGCCAAACTGCTCGGCGATTTTGTAGCCGAACGGTGAGGCACCCAGCCCCGGCATCGAGAGGCCGCCGCTGGCGATCACCAGGTTATCGGCGCTGACGGTTTCGCCGTTGAGTTGCAACGTGTACCCCTGCTCGTTACGGGCGACGTCCAGCACTTCGGTGCGCAGGCGCATGACTACGCCGCCTTTCTCGCACTCGGCCACCAGCATATCCACGATTTGCTGGGCGGAGTCGTCGCAGAACAGCTGTCCCAGCGTCTTCTCATGCCACGCGATGCCGTGTTTACCCACCATTTCGATGAAATCCCACTGCGTGTAGCGCGCCAGCGCAGATTTACAAAAATGACGGTTCTGGCTCAAATAGGCCGCAGGCTCGACATAAAGATTAGTGAAATTGCAGCGCCCGCCACCGGACATCAGGATCTTGCGGCCAGGCTTTTTTCCGTTATCCAGCAGCAGCACACGACGACCCGCTTGTCCGGCCATTGCCGCACAAAACATACCCGCCGCACCGGCGCCAATTACTACGGCATCAAACCTTTCCACGTCAAAATCCTCTTCGTTAACTGCCGCGGATTGTAAAGTTTCCTCAGTGGTCGCACCAGCGTAAAAAGATATTACAAAGCCATTTCATTGATATTTAAAGATTATCTATTCAGGCACATTTCTCAAATCAGGTGGTATGTCAAAAAAAGTCTATATTTCACTTTGCCCGTTGCGCATTTGTCCTGGATAATGCGCCGCGTTCATGTCCTCAAAATGGCGTAACGTCCTATGCTACATTTGTTTGCCGGCCTGGATTTACATACCGGGCTTTTATTATTGCTTGCTCTGGTTTTTGTGCTGTTTTACGAAGCGATCAATGGCTTCCACGACACTGCAAACGCAGTTGCAACGGTTATCTACACTCGCGCAATGCGATCGCAGCTTGCGGTCGTTATGGCGGCGGTATTTAACTTTTTTGGTGTCCTCCTGGGCGGACTGAGCGTTGCCTATGCCATTGTGCATATGCTGCCAACGGATCTGCTGCTTAACGTGAGTTCCGGTCATGGCCTGGCCATGGTGTTCTCAATGCTGCTTGCTGCGATTATCTGGAACCTCGGTACCTGGTATTTCGGCCTGCCGGCATCCAGCTCTCACACCCTTATCGGCGCGATTATCGGTATCGGTTTAACTAACGCCCTGATGACCGGTACATCGGTTGTTGATGCGCTGAACCTTCCTAAAGTACTGGGTATTTTCGGCTCTCTGATCATCTCCCCTATCGTCGGTCTGGTGGTAGCAGGTGGATTGATTTTCATCCTGCGTCGCTACTGGAGCAACACGAAGAAACGTGCACGTATCCACCTGACGCCAGCAGAGCGTGAGAAGAAAGACGGCAAGAAAAAGCCGCCGTTCTGGACGCGTATCGCGCTGATCATTTCCGCTATCGGCGTCGCCTTCTCTCATGGCGCGAACGATGGTCAGAAAGGTATCGGTCTGGTGATGCTGGTTCTGATTGGCGTCGCACCGGCAGGCTTCGTGGTTAACATGAACGCCTCTGGCTATGAGATCACCCGTACCCGTGATGCGGTAAACAACGTTGAGACTTACTTCCAGCAGCATCCTGATTTGCTGAAGAAAGCGACCGGCGTAGACCAGTTGATCCCTTCTCCTGACTCTGGCGCACTGACTGCACCGGGCGAGTTCCATTGCCACCCGGCAAACGCGATTAACGCGCTGGAACGTGCGAAAGGCATGCTGGCCGATATCGAAAGCTACGACAAACTGGCTGTAGAACAGCGTGGTCAGCTGCGTCGTATCATGCTCTGTATCTCCGACGTGACCGATAAAGTCGCGAAGCTGCCAGAGGTCAATGCTGACGATAAGCGTCTGCTGAAGAAACTGAAAGGCGATATGCTCAACACCATTGAGTACGCGCCAATCTGGATCATCATGGCGGTCGCGTTGGCGCTGGGTATCGGTACGATGATTGGCTGGCGTCGTGTGGCGACCACCATCGGTGAGAAGATCGGTAAGAAAGGCATGACCTATGCTCAGGGCATGTCCGCGCAGATGACGGCGGCAGTGTCTATCGGTCTGGCGAGCTACACCGGTATGCCAGTCTCCACCACCCACGTACTCTCTTCGTCCGTGGCAGGTACCATGATTGTTGACGGCGGCGGTTTGCAGCGTAAAACCGTGACCAACATTCTGATGGCCTGGGTGTTCACCCTCCCGGCGTCCATCCTGCTGTCTGGCGGTCTGTACTGGATTTCGCTGATGCTAATTTAATCGGCTGAAGGCGACAAAAAAGCGGGTCAGGAAACTGGCCCGCTTTTTTTATGCTCAGTGCCATATCATCAGCGCAATCATACTCACCACAACCAGACCACACAGGGCGCTGGTCAAAATGAACTGACGACGCAGGCGCTCGCAGCGACGGATAAACTCTTCATCGTGGTGATCGCGGTAGCGCTGGTAGTAGATATACCCCACCAGACGCATCTGCTTGCTGGGCTGTCCGTGCGAGGTGAAGAACCCTCCACCGTCCACATATTGATAAAGCAACGGATCGCAACCACGAAGTACCACTAACAGCGCACGTAACGATGAGAAGTAGCGCGCCATATTCACTATGCAAACCACGCATAACGCCCAAAACAATGCGACGGTGCTAATCATACATCCTCCCCGGCGTCCACCCACGAAGCAAGGCTCCTGAGCTACCGCACCCCAATGCCCTGACAGACAGTTCAGTGAAAGAATGACTAAAAGTCGATCCGGTTCGCGTTTTAATATCCGAACGGCTCATTAAATAGTGTAGGAGATCCGTTAATTTTTTTGCCACAAGGTTAATCGTTATCAACACCAAAGCTTGAAAAATATGTTTAACTGGGCCGTAATGAAAGCATCAGACGACGGCTTTCCCATTTAGTCATCGATAACTTAAGGAAGGAGTAACACTATGGCTTACAAACACATTCTTATCGCGGTAGACCTCTCCCCGGAGAGTAAAGTGCTGGTTGATAAAGCAGTATCCATGGCACGTCCCTACAACGCGAAAGTTTCGCTGATTCATGTTGATGTGAATTACTCCGACCTCTACACCGGTCTGATCGACGTGAATCTCGGCGATATGCAGAAACGCATCTCCGAAGAGACTCACCACGCGCTGAGCGAGCTTTCTACCAACGCGGGCTATCCAATCACTGAAACCTTAAGCGGTAGCGGCGATCTGGGCCAGGTGCTGGTTGATGCGATTAAGAAATACGATATGGACCTGGTGGTATGCGGTCACCATCAGGACTTCTGGAGCAAACTGATGTCTTCCGCACGTCAGCTGATTAACACCGTACACGTGGATATGCTGATTGTTCCACTGCGTGACGAAGAAGACGAGTAAGTGCAAATAAGCCCGGTGGCGCTAACGCATACCGGGCCTACAAGCGGCACTGAATGTAGGCCGGGCAAGGCGAAGCCGCCACCCGGCTTTTTTTATTCCGGCGTACCTGAGTAGATATCAAAGCGATGCCCTTTGGTGGTCACCGCGTTAGTGGTCGCAACGTCCGCCAGCGGCGGCGCATAGTCAGGACGTTTCACCACCACCCGCTTCGTCGCCAGTTGACGAGCCGGCTCCAGCAGGCCATCGGCATCTAAATCTGGCCCCACCAGCGACTGAAACACCCGCATCTCTTTCTTCACCAGCGCGCTTTTCTGCTTATGCGGGAACATGGGGTCGAGATAAACCACCTGCGGGCGCGGGGTGATATCGGTCAGCGCCGTCAGGCTGGAGGCATGAATAAGTTGCAAACGTTCCTGTAACCACGAGCCGATTTCCAGGTCCGCATAGCCTCGCGTCAGCCCGTCGTCGAGCAGCGCGGCGACAACCGGATTACGCTCCAGCATCCGCACACGGCAGCCCACCGAGGCCAGCACAAACGCATCGCGCCCCAGCCCCGCCGTGGCGTCCACCACGTCCGGAAGATAGCTCCCTTTAATGCCAACCGCCTTGGCCACCGCTTCGCCGCGACCGCCGCCGAACTTACGCCGATGCGCCATCGCGCCGCCGACAAAATCGACAAAAATCCCGCCAAGCTTTGGCTCATCGCGCTTGCGCAGCTCCAGATGTTCCGGCGTCATCACCAGCGCCATCAGGTTCTTTTCATCATGTTCCAGCTCCCAGCGGGCCGCCAGAACAGATAAGGCGCCGTCACCGGCGCCTGTTTCATCTACTAAGCAGATCTTCACGTAGCAATCAGCCTTTGATTCCGTAATGCTCCAGCATCGCATCCAGCTGCGGCTCGCGGCCACGGAAGCGTTTGAACAGCTCCATAGGCTCTTCTGAACCGCCGCGGGTCAGGATGTTGTCGAGGAACGACTGACCGGTTTCGCGGTTGAAAATCCCCTCTTCTTCGAAGCGCGAGAAGGCATCCGCCGCCAGCACGTCGGCCCACAGGTAGCTGTAGTAGCCTGCGGCGTACCCGCCTGCGAAGATATGGCTGAACGCGTGCGGGAAGCGTCCCCAGGTCGGGCCTGGAATGACGGCAACCTGCTTTTTAATCTCAGCCAGGGTTTCGAGGATTTTCGCCCCCTGCTCCGGGCTGAACTCGGCGTGCAGGCGGAAGTCGAACAGGCCGAACTCCAGCTGACGCAGGATAAACATCGCCGCCTGGTAGTTTTTCGCCGCCAGCATTTTATCCAGCAGTTCTTTCGGCAGCGGTTCGCCCGTTTCGTAATGACCGGAGATAAACGCCAGCGCGTCCGGCTCCCAGCACCAGTTCTCCATAAACTGGCTTGGCAGCTCGACCGCATCCCATGGCACACCGCTGATACCGGCGACGCCAGCGGTTTCGATGCGGGTCAGCATGTGGTGCAGGCCGTGACCGAACTCGTGGAACAGGGTGATCACTTCATCGTGGGTAAACAGAGCAGGTTTGCCGCTCACCGGACGGTTGAAGTTACAGGTCAGGTAGGCAACAGGTTTTTGCAGGGAACCATCCGCTTTACGCATCTGGCCCACGCAGTCGTCCATCCACGCCCCACCGCGCTTGTTCTCACGCGCGTAGAGATCGAGATAGAAGCTGCCGCGCAGCTCGTTGTTCTCGTCATACAGCTCGAAGAAGCGCACGTCCGGATGCCAGACGTCGATGTCGGTACGCTCTTTCGCGGTAATGCCGTAGATGCGCTTCACTACCTCGAACAGACCGTTGACGGCTTTGTTTTCCGGGAAGTACGGACGCAGTTGTTCGTCGCTGATGCTGTAGAGGTGCTGTTTCTGTTTTTCGCTGTAGTATGCGATATCCCACGGCTGAAGCTCGTCCACGCCGAACTCCGCTTTTGCAAAGGCGCGCAGTTGGGCTAACTCTTTTTCACCCTGAGGACGGGCGCGTTTCGCCAGATCGGTCAGGAAGTCGAGCACCTGCTGTGGGTTCTCGGCCATTTTGGTGGCGAGGGATTTATCCGCGTAGCTGTCGAAGCCCAGCAGCTGTGCCAGCTCGTGGCGCAGGGAGAGGATCTCCGCCATCACCGGGCTGTTATCCCACTTACCGGCATTCGGCCCCTGATCGGAGGCGCGGGTGCTGTAGGCGCGGTACATCTCTTCGCGCAGGGCCTGGTTGTCGCAGTAGGTCATCACTGGCAGATAGCTTGGGATATCCAGCGTTAACAGGAAGCCTTCCTGCTCTTTCGCTTCGGCCTGGGCTTTTGCCGCCGCCAGCGCACTTTCCGGCATACCGGCCAGTTCGGATTCATCGGTAATCAGCTTCGTCCAGCCCATGGTGGCGTCGAGGACGTTGTTGCTGTACTGGTTGCCCAGCTCGGACAGGCGCGCGGCGATTTCGCCGTAGCGAACCTGTTTTTCTTTTGGCAGGCCAATCCCGGACAGTTCGAAATCACGCAGCGCGTTATCAACCGATTTTTTCTGCGCCGTGTTCAGTTCGGCATAATGGTCGCCGTCGCGCAGGTCGCGGTAGGCTTTGTAGAGCCCCTCGTGCTGGCCGACCCAGGTGCTGTACTCGGAGAGCAGCGGCAGGGTCTGTTCGTAGGCTTCGCGCAGCTCCGGGCTGTTTTTCACCGAGTTCAGGTGGCTCACCGGGGAGAAAATGCGCCCCAGCACGTCGTCCACTTCGGCCAGCGGCTGACACAGATTTTCCCAGGTGTACGGCGCGCCCTGCGCGACCACGTTCTCTACCGCCGCGCGGCAGTTTTCCAGCGACTGGGTAACGGCTGGAACCACATGCTCAGGGAGGATTTTAGAAAACGGTGGCAACGAAAAAGGCGTCAGTAATGGATTGGTCATAAACGCTGTCCTGTTGAAATAGATGAATGAAGCGCGCATCCGGCGCTGTGCATATTGTTTTCTGTAATGGGGTTAAGTGTAGAGGATTTCAATGCCGGAGGTTGTCGAAAAACGCCCTGTGGCGCTGCGCTTACCGGGCCTACGGGTAATCTGTGCCGTTCTGCTGTAAACTGTGGAAAATCGTCAATTCAGCGGAAAATCATTACCCATGCTCAGTTATCGCCACAGCTTCCACGCTGGCAACCACGCCGACGTCCTTAAACACATCGTTCAGAGCCTGATCATTGAAGCGCTTAAAGAGAAAGACAAGCCGTTTCTCTACCTGGACACCCACGCGGGGGCGGGCCGTTATCAGCTGAGCGGCGAACATGCCGAGCGTACCGGTGAATATCTGGAAGGCATCGCCCGTATCTGGCAGCAGGACGATCTGCCTGCCGAACTGGAGCCGTACATCGGCGTGGTGAATCATTTCAACCGCAACGGCCAGCTGCGCTATTACCCTGGCTCTCCGCTGATTGCCCGCCAGCTGCTGCGCGAGCAGGACAGCCTCCAGTTGACCGAGCTGCACCCAAGCGACTTCCCGCTGCTGCGCGCTGAGTTTCAGAAAGATAACCGCGCCCGCGTGGACAAAGCCGATGGCTACCAGCAGCTAAAAGCCAAACTACCGCCGGTTTCGCGTCGCGGCCTGGTGCTGATCGACCCGCCGTACGAAATCAAAACCGACTATCAGGCGGTGGTGGCCGGTATCAACGAAGGTTACAAACGCTTTGCGACCGGAACCTATGCCCTGTGGTATCCGGTAGTGCTACGCGCGCAAATTAAGCGCATGATCAAGGATCTGGAGGCGACCGGCATCCGCAAAATCCTGCAGATTGAGCTGGCGGTGCGCCCCGACAGCGACCAGCGCGGCATGACCGCGTCCGGCATGATTGTGATTAACCCGCCGTGGAAGCTCGAAGCGCAGATGAACAACGTGCTGCCGTGGCTGCACAAAACGCTGGTGCCAGCCGGTACGGGCCACGCCACCGTAAGCTGGATCGTGCCGGAGTAATCGCAGCCATCGGTGGAACCTATTGATTTCAGGTATACAATCGCGGCAATTCACGATTAAGGACAAAAGCTATGACTAAGCATTATGACTACATCGCAATCGGCGGCGGCAGCGGCGGCATCGCCTCCATCAACCGTGCGGCCATGTACGGCCAGAAGTGTGCGCTGATTGAAGCCAAAGAACTCGGCGGCACCTGCGTAAACGTGGGTTGTGTACCGAAGAAAGTGATGTGGCATGCCGCGCAAATCCGTGAAGCTATCCATATGTATGGCCCGGACTACGGCTTTGACACCACCATTAACCACTTCGACTGGGATAAGCTGATCGCCAGCCGTACCGCCTATATCGACCGTATTCACACCTCGTACGATAACGTGCTGGGCAAGAATAACGTCGACGTGATCCGCGGCTTCGCCCGTTTCGTGGATGCGAAGACGATCGAAGTGAACGGCGAGACGATCACTGCCGATCACATCCTGATCGCCACCGGTGGCCGTCCGAGCCATCCGAACATTCCGGGCGCGGAATACGGCATCGACTCCGACGGGTTCTTCGAGCTGCCTGCTCTGCCAGAGCGCGTTGCCATTGTAGGCGCGGGTTACATCGCGGTTGAGCTTGCTGGCGTGATTAACGGCCTTGGGGCGGAAGCGCACCTGTTTGTGCGTAAACACGCGCCGCTGCGTAGCTTTGATCCGCTAATCGTCGACACGCTGGTCGAGGTGATGAACGCCGAAGGCCCAACCCTGCACACCAACGCCGTGCCAAAAGCGGTGGTTAAAAATGCGGACGGTAGCCTGACCCTGGAGCTGGAAGATGGCCGCAGCCAGACCGTTGATTGCCTGATCTGGGCGATTGGTCGTGAACCGGCCACCGACAACTTCAACCTGGCCGCAACCGGGGTGAAAACCAATGAAAAAGGCTACATCGTCGTTGATAAGTTCCAGAACACCAGTGTACCGGGCATTTATGCCGTTGGTGATAACACAGGTGCCGTAGAACTGACGCCGGTTGCCGTGGCCGCGGGGCGTCGTCTTTCCGAGCGTCTGTTTAACAACAAGCCGGACGAACATCTGGATTACAGCAACATCCCGACCGTGGTCTTCAGCCACCCGCCAATCGGCACCGTCGGCTTAACCGAGCCGCAGGCGCGTGAGCAGTACGGCGACGATCAGGTGAAAGTGTATAAATCGGCGTTTACCGCGATGTATACCGCGGTCACCTCGCACCGTCAGCCGTGCCGCATGAAGCTGGTCTGTGTGGGCCCGGACGAGAAGATCGTCGGCATCCACGGCATAGGCTTTGGCATGGACGAGATCCTGCAGGGCTTTGCGGTGGCGCTGAAGATGGGCGCAACGAAAAAAGACTTCGATAACACCGTGGCGATCCACCCCACTGCGGCAGAAGAGTTTGTAACAATGCGTTGATATTGATGCCCCTCTTCAAAGGGGCATTTTTTTAACATTCATAAATCGTTGCAAAACGAATGCTCCGAAAATCGTGATCTACCGCACATATCCCTCCACATCCACCGAAGCGAATGTCTACGCTTATAAGACGCCCGGAAAAACCTGTCTTTTAGAACACACAACCGGAGGTCCTTATCACCATGTTCAACCAGAAACTACAGGCTACCGAGAACATCGAGTTCGAGATTGCAGAAGAGCTGCGCTACGAGACCGATCCCTGCGAGTTGAAACTGGATGAAATGATTGAGGCGGAGCCGGAACCCGAAATGATCGAGGGGCTACCTGCCTCCGATGCCCTGACGCCTGCCGATCGTTATCTTGAACTGTTCGAACATGTGCAGTCGACACGGCTGTTTGCGGACAGCAAAACTTTCCCAGACTGCGCGCCGAAAATGGACCCGCTGGATATCCTGATCCGCTACCGTAAAGTGCGTCGTCATCGGGATTTTGACCTGGCGCGCTTTGTGGAGAATCACTTCTGGCTGCCGGAGGACTACAGTAAAGAGTATGTCTCTGATCCCGGCTTCTCCCTGAAAGAACACATTGATAACCTGTGGCCGGTGCTGACGCGCGAGCCGCAGGATCACATCCCGTGGTCGTCGCTGCTGGCGCTGCCGCAGGCCTATATTGTGCCCGGTGGGCGATTCAGCGAGACCTACTACTGGGATTCTTATTTCTCCATGCTGGGGCTGGCAGAAAGCGGTCGTAACGATCTGCTGAAATGCATGGCCGATAACTTCGCCTGGCTGATTGAGCGCTACGGACATATCCCGAACGGCAACCGCACCTACTACCTCAGCCGCTCCCAGCCGCCGGTTTTTGCCCTGATGGTGGAGCTGTTTGAAGAGGACGGCGTGCGCGGGGCGAAGCGCTATCTTGAGCATCTCAAGATGGAGTACGCCTTCTGGATGGACGGGGCGGAATCGCTGCTGCTCAACCAGGCCTATCGCAGTGCGGTGCGCATGCCGGATGGCTCATTGCTCAACCGCTACTGGGACGATCGCGATACGCCACGGGATGAATCCTGGATTGAGGACGTTGAAACCGCCCGTCATTCCGGTCGCCCGCCGAACGAGGTGTATCGCGACCTGCGCGCCGGGGCAGCCTCAGGATGGGATTACTCGTCCCGCTGGCTGCGCGATCCTGCGCGGCTGGCCAGTATCCGCACGACGCAATTTATCCCCATCGATTTGAACGCATTCCTGTTCAAACTGGAGAGCGCTATCGCCAATATCTCAGCGTCGAAAGGGGATAAAGAGACGGCTGAACTATTCCGCCAGAAAGCCAGCGACCGGCGCGCGGCGGTGAACCGCTATCTGTGGGACGAAGAGAACGGCTGTTATCGTGATTACGACTGGCGCCGTGAAGCCCTGGCGCTGTTCTCTGCGGCCAGCATTGTGCCGCTGTATGTGGGCATGGCGACCCATGAGCAGGCTGAACGGCTGTCCGATGCCGTTAAAGCCCGTCTGCTCACGCCGGGCGGTATTCTCGCCACCGAATATGAAACAGGTGAGCAATGGGATAAGCCGAACGGCTGGGCACCGCTACAATGGATGGCGATCCAGGGGTTCAAGCAGTACGGCAACGACTCGCTGGGGGATGAGATCGCCTGGAGCTGGCTGCACACGGTAAACCATTACTACAAAACCCATCATAAGCTGATTGAGAAGTACCACATCGCCAGCAGCACGCCACGCGAAGGTGGCGGGGGTGAGTATCCGTTGCAGGATGGCTTCGGCTGGACGAATGGGGTGGTGCGGCGGTTGATTGGGCTGTATGGGGAGCCCTGAGTCTCACCCCTCACCCTGACCCTCTCCCCTGAGGGGAGAGGGGACTTAACGGTGCGGCCTTTTCTCCCTCGCCCCTTTGGGGAGAGGGCCGGGGTGAGGGGGAAAAATAATCAGCGGATCACTTCATAAATGGCAGTCTGGATGGACTGCCATTTTTTTGTGCTGGCATCGGGCTGCGTCTTCGCGCGGCGCGTTGCCATATCGGCGTCGTGCTGCTGACGTTTCACTACCGCCGGGACGGTACAGAATGCTTTCAGGTACTGCTTACGCATAGACGTCAGCGATTCGCCGTTCGCCATCGCATGGCTAAGCGTATTAATAAAGCGTCGGCAGGGCTTTTGCTCTGTCATTTGCAGGCGGTAGCGCAACATCACTTCCAGCACGTCATCGTAGCCTGCCGACAATGCCTCCTCCGTCCATGACATTTTCCAGTCCATGCCACCCTGCAAGAACAGGAGCGCCACGCGGGTATCGTTGCGGCTAATCGCTGAACGGAAGTTGTTTTCATCCCAGGTGACACCCATGCGCGTCAGCGTTTCTCGCGAGGAAGGCGTTTCGCGCATCTCCTGCACCGGTGCGGGAGATGCCGTACTGGCCACAGCCGGCTGCGGTTTACTGCTGGTCACCAGCCAGAATCCCCCCACGACAATCGCGATAACCATCACGCCAACCGCTCCCCACAGCACGCCGGAAATCAGCTGTTCGCGCTGCTCTGGCGTACGCGCGGCGCGCTGAGTCGGTTTCTCTATGCTGTTACGCACTTCAAACAGATCGCCGCCTGTTGT
Source organism: Enterobacter cloacae complex sp. P29RS (assembly GCF_014893445.1). Taxonomy (NCBI): domain Bacteria; kingdom Pseudomonadati; phylum Pseudomonadota; class Gammaproteobacteria; order Enterobacterales; family Enterobacteriaceae; genus Enterobacter; species Enterobacter cloacae complex sp. P29RS. The sequence goes on from NZ_JADBPZ010000009.1 coordinate 164,526, forward strand.
GCGGTCTATTTTTTGCGCCTTTTCCCAGAATGCATGCAGCTCGCTTTCATCCACCGCCATCAGCGCCGCCGGGTTAACGCGTGTCCGCCCTTCCTCAAACGCGCGCTGAACGGAGCGGGTGATCTGCGTGTAATAGCTGTCGAGCAGCTGGATTTGCGCCCCGCTCAACGGCTGCTGCACGGTGATGCTGTTGCGGATTTGACGGATATCTTCGAGGAAGGTTTGCAGGGTTTTGCGGGGTTCTACCAGCAGCGTCAGCATGTCCGGGGCGTTAAACAGCGACGCGTAGTAGCGGCTAAATTCTTTCTTATCCACCAGCAGCTGGGCCAGCTCACTAAATAACATGCCGCTCAGAACATCATTAATTTCACCGTTTTTCAGCCAGCGACGCACACGTTCAGCATTAAACAAGGTCTTAAGATGATTATTCAGCCGCACCGGATCGGGCCATGCCTGCTGTATCAATCCTTTTATCATCAGCTCAATGGCACGCACCTGTTTCTGCGCCTGGAGCTGGCTCGCCTTGTCTGGCACCCTCCCGGTATCGTAGGTCAGAAGGGGCTGTTGCAGACGCAGATATTCAAGGGATGTGACGAAGCGCATCGCCGCAATCAGCTGGTTTTCGCTGACATCCTGCCCGCTTTCATACTGGGGAACGCGCTGCTGAAGCAAGCGTAATTGCAGCGTAAAGGCCGTCATTTCCGCATCATTCAGGTTCAGCTTTCTGGCTACGGCACCCCACCCGCCCAGCCCCAGGCGGGCGCTATCCAGTTGTTCCAGAAACCAGCGTGGATCTTTTCCTTCAGAAACATGTACATTCAACAGAAGTAAGATTTCAACAGACGCCTGGCGGATCGCCGCCAGACAGTGTTCAAACTGTTCGCGGGTATGATGCGATGAGCTAATCATCATTGTTTTCCTTGAGAGACAATGAGTACCGCCAAAGCGGCATTAAAAGTCGTTTTTCTTTTTATTTATAGGAGGTTAAACATACCTGACTTTCTGTTGAAATAAAGTGACAACCCTATAATCATTTGCAATGTCTCCGGAGGATCGTCATGCCCGCCTTAACCACCGCGCGTCTCACCTGCTTGCCGCTGCAAGAGCAAGACTGGCCCTTTTTTCTGTCGCTACAGCAAAATCCTGACGTGATGCGTTTTGTCGCCCATGAGCGTAGCGAGGCTGACATTCGGGAGGCCTTTGTGTCTCGTCTGTTGCCGTGGGCACCGGGCAGCTCGCACTGGCTCTGCCTTGTGGTGCGTGAGACGGCCAGCCAGATGCCGCTGGGCGTAACCGGCTATGTGCACCGGGAAGCAGATTGTGCCGAAGTCGGTTTTCTCTTTGCGCCCTCTGCGCAGGGGAAAGGTTACGGCTTTGAATCTCTGCGGGCGGTGTGTGATTTCGCGCTGACCCAGGGCAATATCCGTCGGCTCACCGCGACCGTGACGGCGGGAAATATCGCCTCAAGGCGACTGCTGGAAAAAACAGGTTTTCAGCTGGAAGGTGAGTTGCGCGAGAGTTATTTCCTTTCAGGGCAATGGCATAACGACTGGCTATTCGGTTTACTGAAAAAGGAATATCCGTTCAGTAAAACCTGATCAACGGCCATTTGGCGGATATTCCCCGGGCTGTTTTCCCTTTATAGTTCCGCCATAAAGAGGAAACGCTTATGACGGGTTATGCAATGCAGATATCTTCTGCTGCAATCGCATTAATTAAAAAACAGCAGGGTCTTTCCCTGGAGAAATACCGTGACGAAAAGGGAATATGGGTTATAGGTTACGGTCACGTGATTCGCCAGTGGGAAAAATTTAACGGCCTCATCACGCCGACTGAGGCGGAGAATTTGCTTTTCAATGATATTCATTTATGTGAGTCGCTGCTGCGGGAAATGAACAAACGCCCATTAACCCAACAGCAGCATGATGCACTGGTATTAACGCTCTTCAGTTTTGGGGAAGATTCCCCTCTGCCAGAGAAGATCCTTCAGGCCGTCGCCCGGGTATAGTACATCGCGGCCTGCGTCCGGTTTTTGACATCAAGACGACGGAAAAGCGTCTCAAGATGGGCTTTTACCGTTGCCGCACTGATATTGAGATTACGACCTATCTCTTTATTTGACTCTCCGGCCGCCAGTAATTTCAATACCTCACGCTGGCGCTCACTTAACAATGACAGCTCATCATGAGAGGAGTGCTGGTTCATCCACTCGCCGGGAAAACAGACCATCCCTCGCGATACAGAATCCAGCACGGCGGAAAAGCGTTCGGGATTCGCATTACGAGGGATTATTGCCACCACGTTGCGCTGTAGCATTTGCTCAACCCAGCGAGGCTCTTTTTTCGTTAACACCAGCACCACGCGCGCTGTTGGAAAACGATTCATAATCTCTTCCGGTAAAGCCACACCGTTATCATGAATTAAATACCCATCTATCATGACGATAGCGGAAGGTGACGCGGATAAGTGTGCCCATAATTCATCAGTCTGACGAGTTCCTGTCAAATCTATTTCCGGAATTAATTTCTGCAAACTGCACTTCGCTCCATGAATAAATATTGACTGCCTGTCAAACATGATTACTCGCATCGTATTACTCCTCTGAGAATAGCGAAGGGGGATTCTACAGAGGCATTTTTTAAGAAAAAACTCAATGAATGGAGAGGTTACAATTCACCCAGCTCTCTTTATATCTTTCATCATTTAGACACACCTGCTTTAAGGATTTCCTTAAAAGGGTTCCCTCCCCCTTAAGTCTGAACATTACAGGAACATACCGCCTGAAACTTCAATACGTTGCGCATTCATCCAGCCCAGTTTGTCACTGAGCAACGCCGCAATGGCGTCACCGATATCATCGGGCAGGCCCACCCGTCCCAGCGCCGTCTGCGAGGCCAGCAGCTGGTTAAGCTCCGCATTATCCCTTACGCGTCCGCCTCCAAAGTCGGTTTCAATCGCGCCAGGCGCGATGATATTGACGGAAATTCCGCGCACGCCAAGCTCTTTTGCCTGATAGCGGGTCAGCACTTCCATCGCCCCTTTCATTGCCGCGTAAGTCCCTGAACCTGGCTGAGTAAAACGGGCCAGTCCGCTTGAGACATTCAGGATCCGTCCTCCGTCTTTTATGAGCGGCAGCAGCTGTTGTGTGAGGAAAAACGGACCTTTGAAGTGAATATTCACCGCATCATCAAACTGCGCTTCTGTCGTCTCGGTATAGGGTGCGTATAACCCTGTACCTGCGTTGTTCACTAAATAGTCAAAGGTGTCACGTTGCCAGACGTGTGTAAGGGTTTCCTTCACCTGTTGAGCGAAGCGCGCAAAACTTGCCGTATCGCCGACGTTAAGCTGCAATGCTGCCGCTTTTCTACCTTTTCCCTCAATTTCGCGTATAACTTCCTGCGCCTCCTGCTGACTGCTGTTCCAGGTCAGGATGATATCTGTCCCTTCCGCAGCAAGCTTCAAAACCGCATTTTTACCCAGGCCGCGGCTACCGCCCGTCACTAATGCAATACGTTCACGCATAATTCACCTCGTTTCGACTGCGATGAAGATTGAGAATGAGCTTATTAGATGGTAGAAAATCAATAAATAGTGCCGCCAACGCTTCACTGTTTCATTTCAAACAACAATGACCCATATCTATGGATAAAATATACGCAATGCAGCTTTTCCTTCGCGTCGCGGAACTGGAGAGTTTTACCCGCGCGGCGGAGACGTTAAGCCTGCCGAAGGGGAGTGTCTCGCGGCAGATCCAGGCGCTGGAGAACGCGCTTGGCACTCAACTGCTGCACCGCACTACCCGCCGCGTCAGCCTGACGCAGGACGGCATGGTTTATTACGAACGCGCAAAAGATCTGCTGATGAATCTGGACGAACTGGACGGCATGTTTCTGCACGACCCTTCCACCATCAGCGGTCGGCTACGTGTGGATATGCCCGTTGCCATTGCACGAAATGTCGTCATTCCGAAACTGCCTGCATTTTTACAACAGTTTCCCGGCATTGAGCTTGAGCTAAGCAGCAGCGATCGTCTGGTCGATGTCATCCGCGAAGGATTTGACTGCGTGGTTCGCGTGGGAAACTTGAAGGACTCCGGGCTTATCGCCCGCCCGCTTGGGAAGCTTTCAGTGATTAACTGCGCCAGCCCGGATTATCTCACGCGATTCGGCTACCCTGAGACGCTGGATGATTTGGGCTCACACGCCCTCATTCATTACTCCGCCACGCTGGGCACCCGTCCTCTGGGTTTTGAGTATTTCAACGGCAGCGCGACCCAGTGGATAAAAACGGGAGGCGTTTTGACGGTTAACAGCACGGAAACCTACCAGGCCGCCTGTATCGCCGGGCTTGGCATTATTCAGGTCCCGCGCGTCGGGGTGCGTGATGCCCTGCGCACGAAAAAACTCGTTGAGATCCTGCCGCAATATCGGGCTGAACCAATGCCCGTCTCCCTCATTTATCCCCACCGCCGTAACCTCTCCCGTCGGGTGCATGTGTTTATGGAGTGGCTTACCGAACTCACAAAAAGTTACGTGGACTAGTCGCAAGCTATAATTCAATAACATCCAGCTCAACGAAAAGGAAAATGCGCGTGACGCCGGAAAATAACCCGCAACGACCGACTCAACATTTAGATTATGAACCCATCAAAAAGATGGATAACGAGCCTGAAGCGCCGAAGGAGCCTGGAACGACCAGCAAAGCGCTGGGCACCGTGACCGGCATAGCCGAAAAAATTCAGCAGATACCCGCGATTGCTCACCTGATCCGCGCCGCTGAGCGCTTTAACGACCGCATGGGAAATCAGTTTGGCGCGGCGATCACCTACTTCTCTTTCCTGTCGATGATCCCTATCCTGATGGTGTCGTTTGCTGCCGCCGGTTTTGTTCTGGCGTCTCACCCGACGCTGTTGCAGGACATCTTCAATAAGATCCTGACCAACGTCAGCGACCAGACGCTCGCCACGACGCTCAAAAGCACCATCAATACCGCCGTGCAGCAGCGTACCACCGTGGGTATCGTCGGGTTGCTGATTGCGCTCTATTCCGGGGTTAACTGGATGGGCAACCTGCGTGAGGCCATTCGCGCCCAGTCGCGTGACGTCTGGGAGCGTACGCCGCAGGATCAGGAGAAGATATGGGTGAAGTATTTGCGCGACTTTATCTCGCTGATTGGTCTGCTGGTGGCGCTGGTCATCACGCTCTCTATCACCTCGGTCGCCGGTTCTGCGCAGCAGATGATTATCTCCGCGCTGTATCTGGACTACATTGAATGGCTGAAACCGGCCTGGCGCGGTATAGGGCTTGCTATCTCCATCTTTGCTAACTACCTGCTGTTCTTCTGGATCTTCTGGCGTTTGCCCCGCCATCGGCCGCGCAAGAAGGCGCTGATCCGTGGGACGTTGATTGCCGCCATTGGCTTTGAGGTGATCAAAATTGTGATGACCTATACGCTGCCATCGCTGGTGAAGTCCCCCTCCGGCGCGGCCTTTGGTTCGGTGCTGGGGCTGATGGCCTTCTTCTATTTCTTCGCACGCCTGACGCTGTTCTGTGCCGCGTGGATCGCCACCGCAGAGTATAAAGACGACCCACGCATGCCGGGAAAAACCCACCACTGATGTCCTGTCGGGCTGATATTTCAGCCCGATTCATCATTTCAGCATATAAATCCAGACCGTAACTTTTATTTAACTCAAAACCAGTTTTAATGACTGATATTTAAAATGTGTGAAGCATTTCATGGAAGTGTTTTCGCTGGTCTGAAAATTATCCGCTTTTTGTTGCTTTTATGACCATGTCACGCCTTTGTTACAGATTGAAATGTCGCTTTTGCTGTGCCTAATATGGCCCTTCGTTCGTCCAAAAATAAGAAAATATTATGCAAGCAACAGCCACCACACTTAACGAAGGGGCGGAACACGTTCCGGTCAACTCCCGCAATAAAGTCGTCGTCGCATCGCTGATTGGCACCGCCATTGAGTTCTTCGACTTTTATATTTACGCCACCGCTGCGGTCATTGTCTTTCCGCATATTTTCTTCCCACAGGGCGACCCGACGGCAGCCACGCTACAGTCTTTAGCTACCTTTGCTATCGCCTTCGTTGCGCGTCCTATAGGTTCAGCGGTCTTTGGCCACTTTGGCGATCGCGTCGGGCGTAAAGTGACGCTGGTTGCCTCGCTGCTGACGATGGGGATCTCCACCGTCGCCATCGGCCTGCTGCCGACCTATGAAACTATCGGCATTCTGGCGCCTGTGCTGCTGGCGCTGGCGCGCTTTGGTCAGGGCCTGGGGCTGGGCGGCGAATGGGGCGGCGCGGCGCTGCTGGCGACCGAGAACGCCCCGGCGCGTAAGCGTGCCCTGTATGGCTCTTTCCCACAGCTGGGCGCGCCGATTGGCTTCTTCTTCGCGAACGGCACCTTCCTGCTCCTCTCCTGGCTGCTGACCGATGAACAGTTCATGAGCTGGGGCTGGCGTATTCCGTTCGTCTTCTCTGCCGTGCTGGTGCTGATTGGCCTGTACGTGCGCGTGTCGCTGCACGAGACGCCGGTCTTCGCTAAAGTCGCCGCGGCGAAAAAGCAGGTTAAAGTTCCGCTGGGGACGCTGCTGACCAAACACCTCCGCGTGACCGTGCTGGGTACGTTCATCATGCTGGCGACCTACACGCTGTTCTATATCATGACCGTGTACTCCATGACCTACAGTACCGCCGCCGTACCGGTCGGACTGGGCCTGCCGCGTAACGAAGTGCTGTGGATGCTGATGATGGCGGTTATTGGATTTGGCGTGATGGTGCCCATCGCGGGCCTGCTGGCGGATAAATTTGGCCGTCGTTCAAGCATGATCGTCATCACCTCGCTGATCATCCTGTTCGCACTGTTTGTCTTCCCGCCGCTGCTGGGTTCAGGTAGCCCTGCGCTGGTGATGGCGTATCTGCTGATTGGTCTGAGCCTGATGGGGCTGACCTTTGGCCCAATGGGCGCGCTGCTGCCGGAGCTGTTCCCGACTGAAGTGCGTTATACCGGCGCGTCGTTCTCCTATAACGTTTCGTCTATTCTGGGCGCCTCGGTGGCCCCGTATATCGCCACGTGGCTTCAGGCGAACTATGGTCTGTTCTATGTGGGTGTCTATCTGGCGGCCATGGCAGCGTTGACGCTGATTGCGCTGCTGCTGACGCACGAAACTAAGCATCAGACTCTGTAAGCGAATGCCGGGTGGCGGCTACGCCTTACCCGGCCTACGATTCACATGTAGGCCGGGTAAGCGCAGCGTCACCCGGCAAGAACAGGCCACACCTTACTTCTTCATCTGCGACAAAATCGTCCGACACTGATTCGCTTCGCCTTCTGACGGCGAAATCAACGCCAGCAGCGCCGCCGCAGGGGTGACCAGCGTGGCGAGGGCGGCGGCAACCGCACCGCGCGCAATCAGCGGCCCGGCCTTCACGCCCGCCTGCGGATCTTTGAAGGTCCCGCGAACGTAGAGCGGCGAGCGCAGGGTGATGATGCGAATGCCTTTACTTTCCGGATCGATGGTTAAATCCAGCTGCTCGGACGCCATGCTGGCGGTACCGGTGATGTTGATAACCGCGTTTTCCGTGTCGAATGCGAAAATCTGCGGACGCGCCACACCGTTGACCAGGTCCACGTTTGCCGCCGCGCAGTTCACGCGCACTTCATCGTCTCCGAAGATTTGTCCGACGATGAAGTTACCGACGTTCAGCCCCAGGATCTCCATCAGGTTACGGCTCACCAGCCCGTCGTTCATTAGCAGCTTCAGGTTGCCGTTTCCGCTGCCTAACAGCGCGGCCACAGAGTTACCCGTGCCGCGAATATCCGCATCGCCGTTCATCTCACCGAGGGTTTTCTGCATCAACTCCACGTCCGGCATCAGCTCTTTCAGCTTCAGACGACGCGCCTGGATCTCCGCCCTTCCCTGCATCGGCTTTTTATCCCCCTCCAGGTGGATATTCGAGGAAATGGTTCCCCCGGCCATGCCAAACTTCAGCGGTTGCAGGCGCAGATCGGCGTTTTTCAGGATGATATGGGTCGAGAGGTTGCTCAACGGCAGCGTGCTGCCATGCTCAATTTTACGTCCTTTGAAGCGCACGTCCGCATCCATTACGTCCCACTTGTCGGTTTCGAAGCGGTCATAGGGCAGCACTTTACCCGCAGGCTGAGCGTCCTTTTTGACCTCTTTTGACTTCGTGCCTTTACCCGAATCTACGCCAATCAGCGGACCAAGATCGGCCAGACGCAGCTGGCGGGATTCAACGTCCCCCTCCAGTTTCGGGCGCGGTTTTCCGGTGGTGTAGGTCAGCGTGCCGTGTATATCGCTATCGCCGATGCGGCCGTTGAACCCCCGGTAGTCAAAGACGGACGATTTTTCAGCGTCGATTTTTGCGACCAGCCGCCCGTCCGTTTCAAACGGCGGGGTATCCGGCAGCAGCACGCCGGTGAGATCGTACAGTTCACCCAGCGAATCCCCGGCAAACTTAAGCTGGAGGTCGACGCCGCCCATGTTCATCGGGTCGTTAACCGTGCCCACGAACGCCACGCGGGTATTGCCCGAGCGGAAGTCCGCCTGCACCGGGAATGGCGTACCCTCGCTCCTGAGCGCCAGCATACCGCCGATTTTGCCTTTACCGGTCAGTGGCTGGCCGTTGTAGCGCCCTTTCGCTGTCAGGCCGAAGACGTAATCGCCAGCTTTGCTGTCATCGCCTTTGGCTTTGCTGCCCGTCACTTCGCTAAACGGCAGCGGCTTGCCCAGCGGATCGACGAGGATCTCCACGTCAGCCTTACTTACTTTATCGTCAATGGCGATCCGCCCCCGATCGAACAGAATATTGTCGAGGCGGAAAGACCACGAAGAGGGCTGCGCATTCGGATCTTTATCGCCGCTGCTGGCGAGATCGAACGTCCAGTTGTTGGTTTTCTCCGACAGGCGAATCAGCCGCGCGTCGGGCTGCTGAAGTTTGATCCACGGCAGATACACCGTTTTGGTTAACAGGGCTAACGGCGCCAGCGTGGCTTCCACGCGCGGCAGGTGGATCATGGTCACTTCGGGGATGTCCGGCGGGTTGCCAAGAATGATGTCGTCAGCGTGAACGTGCGGCCAGGGCACCCAGCTTCGCCAGCCGGTTTCCTCTTTCTGACGCTCCCACACGACCCCCAAATCGCCACGTATTGCGAAGGGGCGGTTTAGCTCGGTCGAGACTTTCTGGTTGATGGTCGGTTTGAGGCGGTTCCAGTCAAACGTGGCGATAATGATGATTAAGACCACGATCAGCAACAAGAAAATCCCTGCTGTCCAGGAAATCACCCTGGTTGTTTTTGTCATTGTTGTCCCCTTTCCTGATGAACTTGCCTTTAAAACTATAGTTCAGACAAAGGGAAGCGGGCAGATCAGAGGGTGGTTATCACCTTTTCCAGGGTATCCATGGGGACAGGACGAGAGAGGAAATAACCCTGTGCCGCCGCTGCCGGAGAATTTTGCACGTCGCGCCACTCTTCCAGCGTCTCTACGCCTTCCACAATGACGCCCTGGCAATAGCGGTTCATCAGTTGCAGGAGCATCGTAAACAGGTTCCGTCCTTCCGGTGTCTGGCGCAGCATGATAAACAGATCGCGGGCCACTTTGATGTAGTCATAACGCACTTCGCTCAGGGCGGAGAAGTTGGCCATACCGGTACCGAAATCATCCAGCCACAGCGGGCCAAACTCACACATCGAGGCAAATGAGGAGTCCTGCGGCAGCTGAACATGTTCCACCAGCTCGAAGCGCATCCACGGCAAGGTGGCAATCAGCGCCTGCAGCGTCGCATTCTGACGTAACGCCATCAGGGTTGGGCCATCCACGTTCACCGAAGCCAGAATACCGTGCTGCTCGAAGAACGCCTGCTTCGTCGCCAGCATTCTCAACTGCTCTTCCAGCACGTCGATGCGCTGACGCACGGCAACCTCCGCAAAATAGCGGTCCGGCGCGATACGCTGCGAAGGGTTCGATGGATGAGTGACGACCGTTAACACCTCAATTGCCATTAACCGACCGTCAGTACGGTAGATAGGCTGATAGGTGTACGCTCGCTCACATTGCAGCCAGTAGCGATGCTCCTGCAAGTTCTCAATACTTGCCTCAGGCGTAGTGCTCAGCCGCTGGATAACCTGCTCTGACTTCATTTCGGATGTCCTGTTGTATGGGATAGCCTTTCTGGACTCGTCACTGAGTTATCGGCCCGCCAGGTGAGAACTTTATGTTCAATTCAGCGGGAAAATGAAATTAAGATGACAGAAATATGCCGGAACACGCGCTGGCTCAAAAAAAATAATGGAACGTCGTTTTAATATAGTTGACCGTAAAAAACACACAGCGCACACTACTCTTAATTACTCTGTTCAGGTTCACGACTATGTCTAAGAAAATTGCCGTGATTGGCGAATGCATGATTGAGCTGTCCCAGAAAGGCGCGGAAGTCAGCCGCGGTTTTGGCGGCGATACATTGAACACCTCCGTTTACATTGCCCGTCAGGTCGCCCCCGACGCGCTGAGCGTGAGCTACGTTACCGCGCTGGGAACGGACAGCTTCAGCCAGCAGATGCTGGAGGCCTGGCAGGGTGAAAACGTTGAAACTTCGCTGATCCAGCGAATGGAAAACCGTCTGCCGGGTTTGTACTACATCGAAACCGACAGTACCGGCGAGCGCACCTTCTATTACTGGCGTAATGAAGCGGCTGCCAAATTCTGGCTGGAAAGCGATGCCGCCGCTGCGATTTGCGAAGAGCTGGCCACCTTCGATTACCTCTACCTGAGCGGGATCAGCCTGGCGATCCTGAGCCAGCAGAGCCGTGAAAAGCTGCTGTCACTGCTGCGCGAATGCCGTGCCAACGGCGGTAAGGTGATTTTCGATAACAACTACCGTCCGCGCCTCTGGGCCAGCCGCGAAGAGACGCAGCAGGTGTATCAGCAGATGCTGGAATGCACCGATATCGCCTTCCTGACGCTGGACGATGAAGATGCCCTGTGGGGTGAAAAGCCGGTTGATGAGGTCATTGCTCGGACGCAGGCCGCTGGGGTCAGCGAAGTGGTGATTAAGCGCGGGGCGGAGTCTTGCCTGGTGGCGGTGGCGGGTGAAGCCGTGACAGAGGTGCCGGCGGTGAAGCTGGCGAAAGAGAAAGTGATCGATACCACTGCGGCGGGCGATTCTTTCAGCGCGGGGTATCTGGCGGTACGTTTGACGGGAGGTACGCCAGAAGCGGCAGCGCAGCGCGGACACTTGACGGCCAGCACGGTGATTCAGTATCGCGGAGCGATTATTCCGCGCGAGGCGATGCCTGCTTAAGGAATGGGCGGGCTGATGCCCTCACCCTAACCCTCTCCCACAGGGCTGAGGGTTCCCCACAAATTAATGCGAGCACTGAGCAATCCCCTCGCCCCTCCGGGGAGAGGGTAGGGTGAGGGGAACATACGGCGGTGGTGGTCATTCCGTTCACTTTATGTTCCTTGCTACTCTGTAACGACATGACCGGTGAACGTGCCAGG
>NZ_JADBPZ010000010.1:0-169774 GCF_014893445.1 Enterobacter cloacae complex sp. P29RS
CCTGGCACGTTCACCGGTCATGTCGTTACAGAGTAGCAAGGAACATAAAGTGAACGGAATGACCACCACCGCCGTATGTTCCCCTCACCCTAACCCTCTCCCCGGAGGGGCGAGGGGATTGCTCAGTGCTCGGATTAATTTGTGGGGAACCCTCAGCCCACCGGGAGAGGGGATAAGGACAACATCACATCTCGATCTCTATATCGCCTTTTGCCCGGCAGCAGCAGGGCAAAATTTCCCCTTCACTGATAAAGGCCAGCGGTTCGGTCAGCCAGTCTACCTGGCCTGCGACCAGACGGCAGCGGCAGGAGCCGCAGTAGCCTTCACGACACTGGTACTCGACTTCTACCTGATGTGCTTCAAGCGCCACCAGCAGAGAAGGGTGCTCTTCCTGGCACAACACCTCTGTACCCGAAAGGCTCAGCGTTACGCGGCTCATCAGAGCTGGAAATCGCTCAGGTCGTCGGTGTTGACTTCAGAATCAATCTGACCGACCAGGTAAGAACTCACTTCCACTTCCTGCGGCGCGACCTGCACGTTATCGGACACCAGCCAGGTGTTGATCCACGGGATTGGGTTAGAGCGCGTCTGGAACGGCAGGTCGAGACCGACGGCCTGCATGCGGATATTGGTGATGTACTCAACGTACTGGCACAGAATGTCTTTGTTCAGGCCAATCATGGAGCCGTCGCGGAACAGGTAGTCTGCCCACTCTTTCTCCTGCTGGGCCGCCAGCACGAACAGGTCGTAGCATTCCTGTTTGCACTCTTCCGCAATTTCCGCCATCTCCGGATCGTCTGCACCGCTGCGCAGCAGGTTCAGCATATGCTGAGTCCCGGTCAGGTGCAGGGCTTCGTCACGGGCAATCAGACGGATAATTTTGGCGTTGCCTTCCATCAGTTTGCGCTCGGCAAACGCGAAGGAGCAGGCGAAGCTCACGTAGAAGCGGATTGCTTCCAGGGCGTTGACGCTCATCAGGCACAGATAGAGCTGTTTTTTCAGGGTCCGCAGGTTTACGGTGACGGTTTTACCGTTCACGTTGTGCGTACCTTCGCCCAGCAGATGCCAGTAGCTGGTCATCTCGATCAGTTCGTCATAGTAGTGTGCAATGCCTTCGGCGCGCTTCTGGATCTGTTCGTTGGTGACGATATCATCAAACACCACCGCCGGATCGTTCACGATGTTGCGGATGATGTGGGTGTAAGAGCGGGAGTGGATCGTCTCGGAGAACGCCCAGGTCTCAACCCAGGTTTCCAGCTCAGGAATCGAGATCAGCGGTAGCAGCGCCACGTTCGGACTACGACCCTGAATGGAGTCCAGCAGCGTCTGGTATTTCAGGTTGCTGAGGAAGATGTGCTTTTCGTGTTCCGGCAGCGCCTGGAAATCGATACGGTCGCGGGAAACGTCAACTTCTTCCGGACGCCAGAAGAAAGAGAGTTGCTTTTCAATCAGCTTTTCGAAGATGTCATATTTTTGCTGATCGTAGCGTGCCACGTTGACCGGCTGGCCGAAGAACATCGGCTCTTTGAGCTGGTCGTTTTTCGTCTGTGAAAAGGTGGTATATGCCATTGCGGTGAGTCCTGTGGTGTTATTTCCCCTCACCCCGGCCCTCTCCCACAGGGAGAGGGGGAAAGAGTTCCCTCTCCCTGTGGGAGAGGGTTAGGGTGAGGGAATTTATTAGATCTTACATGCGCCGCTTTCGCAGCCATCATCCTGAATTGACGGCGCCAGGTCGTCCTGGGCGTCTTCCGCACCATCACGGGTGTTGTGATAGTACAGGGTCTTCACGCCAAATTTGTAGGCGGTGAGCAGGTCTTTCAGCAGTTGCTGCATCGGAACCTTGCCTGACGGGAAGCGCGTCGGGTCGTAGTTGGTATTGGCAGAGATCGACTGGTCGATAAACTTCTGCATGATACCCACCAGTTGCAGGTAGCCATCGTTGTTTGGCATTTCCCACAGCAGCTCGTAGTTGTTGCCCAGCGTTTCGTAATCCGGTACCACCTGACGCAGCACACCGTCTTTCGACGCTTTGATGCTGACGTGGCCGCGCGGTGGCTCAATACCGTTGGTGGCGTTGGAGATCTGCGAAGAGGTCTCGGACGGCATTAAGGCAGAGAGCGTGGAGTTACGCAGGCCGTGAGTTTTAATGGACTCGCGCAGGCCTTCCCAGTCGAGGTGCAGCGGCTCGCTGACGATCGCATCCAGGTCTTTTTTGTAGGTGTCGATCGGCAGAATGCCTTTCGCGTAGGTGGTTTCATTGAACCACGGGCACGCGCCTTGCTCTTTCGCCAGCTCGTTGGAGGCTTTCATCAGGTAGTACTGAATGGCTTCGAACGTCTGGTGCGTCAGATTGTTGGCGCTGCCGTCGGAGTAACGCTTGCCGTTTTTCGCCAGCCAGTAGGCGAAGTTGATCACGCCGATACCTAAAGTGCGACGGCCCATTGCGCCGCGTTTTGCCGCCGGGATTGGGTAATCTTGGTAGTCCAGCAGGGCGTCGAGCGCACGAACCGCCAGCACGGCCAACTCTTCCAGCTCGTCCAGGCTCTTAATCGCACCCAGGTTGAACGCAGAGAGCGTACACAGGGCGATTTCACCATTTTCATCGTTCACATCGTCCAGCGGTTTGGTCGGCAGGGCGATCTCCAGGCACAGGTTGGACTGGCGCACTGGCGCAACCACCGGATCGAACGGGCTGTGGGTATTGCAGTGGTCAACGTTCTGGATGTAGATACGGCCGGTAGAGGCACGTTCCTGCATCATCAGGGAGAACAGATCGACCGCCTTCACGCGCTGCTTGCGGATGCTGTCGTCTTTTTCGTATTTGGTGTACAGACGCTCGAATTCGTCCTGATCGGCGAAGAACGCGTCGTACAGACCCGGGACGTCGGATGGGCTGAACAGGGTGATATCTTCACCTTTCAGCAGGCGGGTGTACATCAGCTTGTTGATCTGCACGCCGTAGTCCATGTGACGCACGCGGTTGCCTTCCACGCCGCGGTTGTTCTTCAGAACCAGCAGGCTTTCCACTTCCAGGTGCCACATTGGGTAGAACAGGGTCGCAGCGCCACCGCGCACGCCGCCCTGAGAGCAGGATTTTACTGCCGTCTGGAAGTGCTTGTAGAACGGGATACAGCCGGTGTGGAACGCTTCACCGCCGCGGATCGGGCTGCCAAGCGCACGGATACGACCAGCGTTGATGCCGATACCAGCACGCTGGGAGACGTATTTTACGATGGCGCTGGAGGTCGCGTTGATGGAATCCAGGCTGTCACCACACTCGATCAGTACGCAGGAGCTGAACTGACGGGTAGGGGTACGCACGCCAGACATGATTGGCGTAGGCAGAGAAATCTTGAACGTAGAGACCGCATCGTAGAAACGCTTCACGTAGTCCAGACGGGTTTCACGTGGATAATTAGAGAACAGGCAGGCGGCCACCAGAATATAGAGGAACTGAGCGCTCTCGTAGATTTCGCCCGTCACACGGTTCTGAACCAGGTATTTGCCTTCGAGCTGCTTCACCGCCGCGTAGGAGAAGTTCATGTCGCGCCAGTGATCGATAAACCCGTTCATCTGCTCGAACTCTTCTTCCGTATAGTCTTCCAGCAGATGCGTGTCGTATTTGCCCAGCTCAACCATTTTCACTACGTGATCGTAAAGCTTCGGCGGCTCGAACTGGCCGTAGGCTTTCTTACGCAGGTGGAAAATCGCCAGACGCGCAGCGAGGTACTGATAATCCGGTGCGTCGCGGGAGATCAGATCTGCCGCTGCTTTGATAATGGTTTCGTGGATATCAGACGTTTTGATGCCGTCGTAGAACTGAATGTGAGAACGCAGTTCGACCTGGGATATAGATACGTTGTTCAGTCCTTCTGCTGCCCAGTCGAGAACTCGATGGATTTTGTCCAGATTGATACGCTCGGTAGTACCGTCGCGCTTTGTCACCAGCAGACTCTGATTCATGTGGGTTTTTACCTGTCCGTGAAATAAAAAAATATCCCCCGCTTATCCACAGAACCGCCTTGTGACTAACTCTGTGGATAAATACTACATATAGGGGTTTTGCGATAAGAAGAACGCTATATGGTGAGTATTCTAGTATCGAATCTTTTCAGCACAAGGGTTGATTTTGACGTTAAATTGAGGTTGTGAAAGGGTAAAAAAGGCTAAGTCCTCGTACCGTAAGGCCTGGAAGAGATGTCAATATTCCAGAAAAAAAATTCAAAATTTGATCGAGTGCTGATTTCTTCAACGGGAGGTTAGAATTGCGCAACATGATGTCGCGCAATCTTTATAAGAATAACGAATGACGTTAGTCGTTTTTGGCGGTTGTGTGCAACATATAGTTAACATCCACGCCCGGGGCAAGTTTGAATTTATCCGTCAGAGGATTGTAGTGCAGACCCGTCATGTGCTGTTCCTTAAGCCATGTCTGGTCAACCCAGCCCAGCAGTTCGGCAGGCTTGATGAACTTCTTCACGTCGTGCGTCCCTTTCGGCACCATGCGCAGCACATATTCCGCGCCTACCACGGCCATCAGCCAGGCTTTGCCGTTGCGGTTGATGGTCGAGAAGAAGACCTGTCCACCCGGTTTCACCAGTTTTGCACAGGCGCTGACGACCGACTGCGGATCGGGAACGTGCTCCAGCATCTCCATGCAGGTCACCACGTCATACTGGTGCGCATGTTTTGCCGCGTGCTCTTCCACGGTTTCCTGGACATATTCTACCTGTACGCCGGACTCCAGCGCATGAAGACGCGCAACCTGTAGAGGTTCGAAGCCCATGTCCAGACCGGTGACGGTGGCCCCTTCGCGCGCCATGCTTTCCGCCAGGATGCCGCCGCCGCAGCCGACGTCGAGCACTTTCTTACCGAACAGACCGCCGGAACGCTCCGCGATATAGCCCAGACGTAGCGGGTTAATACGATGCAGAGGTTTGAACTCACCTTCGAGATCCCACCAGCGGGACGCCACCGCTTCAAATTTGGCAATCTCTTCGTGGTCAACGTTGTGAGCCACCGGGGATTTTTCGGCATTCATGGGCGCTTTTACTCCTTATTTAGCAAGACAAATGAGTATATCAGGCAATCCCTGTGAATAAAGCGTATAGGTTTACCTGTATCACCGCGGCTGTGTTATAATTTGCGACCTTTGAATCCGGGATACAGTAGAGGGATAGCGGTTAGATGAGCGACCTTGCGAGAGAAATTACACCGGTTAACATCGAGGAAGAGCTGAAAAGCTCCTATCTGGACTATGCGATGTCGGTCATTGTTGGCCGTGCGCTGCCGGACGTCCGCGATGGCCTTAAGCCGGTACACCGTCGCGTACTATACGCCATGAACGTATTGGGCAATGACTGGAATAAAGCCTACAAAAAATCTGCCCGTGTCGTTGGTGACGTAATCGGTAAATACCATCCCCATGGTGATTCCGCGGTGTACGACACCATTGTCCGTATGGCGCAGCCTTTCTCGCTGCGTTACATGCTGGTAGATGGTCAGGGTAACTTTGGTTCTATCGACGGCGACTCCGCCGCGGCAATGCGTTATACGGAAATCCGTCTGGCGAAGATTGCCCATGAGCTGATGGCTGACCTGGAAAAAGAGACGGTTGATTTCGTTGATAACTACGACGGCACGGAAAAAATTCCTGACGTTATGCCAACGAAGATCCCAAACCTGCTGGTGAACGGTTCGTCCGGTATCGCAGTGGGTATGGCAACCAACATTCCGCCGCACAACATCACGGAAGTGATTAACGGCTGCCTGGCCTACATCGACGATGAAGACATCAGCATTGAAGGGCTGATGGAACACATCCCGGGCCCGGACTTCCCGACGGCGGCAATCATCAACGGCCGTCGCGGTATTGAAGAAGCGTACCGTACCGGTCGCGGCAAGATTTACATCCGTGCCCGCGCCGAAGTGGAAGCGGACGCCAAAACCGGCCGTGAAACCATTATTGTTCACGAGATCCCGTATCAGGTGAACAAAGCGCGTCTGATTGAAAAAATCGCCGAGCTGGTAAAAGAAAAACGCGTTGA
Source organism: Enterobacter cloacae complex sp. P29RS (assembly GCF_014893445.1). NCBI lineage: Bacteria > Pseudomonadati > Pseudomonadota > Gammaproteobacteria > Enterobacterales > Enterobacteriaceae > Enterobacter > Enterobacter cloacae complex sp. P29RS. The sequence goes on from NZ_JADBPZ010000010.1 coordinate 6,048, forward strand.
AGGCATCAGCGCGCTGCGCGACGAGTCTGACAAAGACGGTATGCGCATCGTGATTGAAATCAAGCGCGACGCGGTGGGTGAAGTTGTGCTGAACAACCTTTACTCCCAGACTCAGCTTCAGGTCTCCTTCGGTATCAACATGGTTGCGCTGCACCATGGCCAGCCGAAGATCATGAACCTGAAAGAGATCCTGAGCGCGTTTGTGCGTCACCGCCGTGAAGTGGTGACTCGCCGTACCATCTTTGAACTGCGCAAAGCGCGCGATCGTGCCCATATCCTTGAAGCACTGGCCGTTGCGCTGGCGAACATCGACCCGATCATCGAACTGATCCGCCGTGCGCCGACGCCGGCAGAAGCGAAGGCGTCGCTGGTTGCGCGTCCATGGGATCTGGGTAACGTGGCGGCGATGCTGGAACGTGCCGGCGATGATGCCGCGCGTCCTGAGTGGCTGGAGCCGGAATTCGGCGTGCGTGACGGTCAGTACTACCTGACTGAACAGCAGGCCCAGGCGATTCTGGATCTGCGTTTGCAGAAACTGACCGGCCTTGAGCATGAAAAACTGCTCGACGAGTACAAAGAGCTGCTGGAGCAGATTGCCGAGCTGCTGCATATCCTGGGTAGCGCAGAGCGCCTGATGGAAGTGATCCGTGAAGAGCTGGAGCTGGTTCGCGATCAGTTCGGCGACGAGCGTCGCACCGAAATCACGGCCAACAGCTCTGATATCAACATTGAAGATCTGATCAACCGCGAAGACGTGGTCGTGACGCTGTCTCACCAGGGTTACGTGAAGTATCAGCCGTTGACCGACTACGAAGCACAGCGTCGTGGCGGTAAAGGTAAATCTGCGGCGCGTATTAAAGAAGAAGACTTCATTGACCGTCTGCTGGTGGCCAACACCCACGACACGATCCTCTGCTTCTCCAGCCGGGGCCGTCTGTACTGGATGAAAGTCTATCAGCTGCCGGAAGCGAGCCGTGGCGCGCGGGGTCGACCTATCGTTAACCTGCTGCCGCTGGAAGCGAACGAACGTATCACCGCCATTCTGCCGGTACGCGAGTACGAAGAGGGCGTGAACGTCTTTATGGCAACCGCGAGCGGTACCGTGAAGAAAACCGCGCTGACCGAATTCAGCCGTCCACGTTCCGCCGGGATCATCGCGGTGAACCTGAACGAAGGCGACGAGCTGATCGGCGTGGATCTGACCTCCGGTTCTGATGAAGTGATGCTGTTCTCTGCGGCCGGTAAAGTGGTGCGCTTTAAAGAGAACGCCGTGCGCGCAATGGGTCGTACGGCGACCGGCGTGCGTGGTATCAAGCTGGCGGGTGAAGACAGCGTGGTTTCCCTGATCGTTCCGCGTGGCGAAGGCGCAATCCTGACCGTCACCCAGAACGGCTACGGTAAACGTACGGCGGAAAGCGAATACCCGACCAAGTCTCGTGGCACGCAGGGCGTTATCTCCATCAAAGTGACCGAGCGCAACGGTTCCGTTGTTGGCGCGGTACAGGTGGACGACGCGGACCAGATCATGATGATCACCGATGCCGGTACGCTGGTGCGTACCCGCGTGTCAGAGATCAGCGTGGTGGGTCGTAACACCCAGGGCGTTATCCTCATCCGTACTGCGGAAGATGAAAACGTCGTCGGTCTGCAACGCGTTGCTGAGCCGGTGGATGACGAAGAGCTCGACTCTATCGACGGCAGCGTCGCGGAAGGGGATGATGAAATCGTCCCGGAAGCGGACACCGATGATGAAGCAGCGGATGACGCTGACGAGTAACGTCTCCTGACGCATAAAGGGCCGGTTTCCGGCCCTTTTGTTTTGCGCAAGCAGACAAGTGAACGTTGCGACAAGCCGCGTTTACCGCTACCTTAACCACATTCTTTTTTCCCCGATGGCGGAGCCTCGCCCCTTTGAAATACCTCGTCTCCTTTCGTACCACGTTAAAAGTCTCTCGCTATCTGTTTCGGGCGCTTGCGCTACTGCTATGGTTGCTGGTGGCACTGCTCTCGGTGTTTTACATCGTTAACGCGTTACACCAGAAAGAAGCGGAGATCCGCCAGGAGTTTAACTTAAGCTCGGATCAGGCCCAGCGCTATATCCAGCGCACGTCTGATGTGATGAAAGAGCTTAAGTATATCGCTGAGAATCGACTGACGGCGGAGAACGGCATTCTTGCCCTCCGCGGTCGGGATGAAAAAACCGAAGTACCTGATTTCGAACCGCTCTTCCCGGACTCCGATTGTTCCGCGATGGGCAAAGCCTGGCGTGGCTCACTGGAGTCCCTGTCATGGTTTATGCGCTACTGGCGCGATAATTTTTCGGCCGCTTACGATCTAAACCGCGTCTACCTGATTGGCAACGAAAATCTTTGCATGGCGGACTTCGGTCTGCGGGATATGCCCGTCGAACGCGAAGACGCGCTGAAAAGCCTGCATGAGCGGATAGTGAAATACCGCAATGCGCCTCAGGAAGAGCGCGGGAACAACATCTTCTGGATAAGCCAGGGGCCGCGCATGGGCGTCGGCTATTTCTATGCCCTGACTCCGGTTTACCTCGGAAACCGTCTGCAAGCGCTGCTGGGGATTGAACAAACCATCCGCATGGAAAACTTCTTCACGCCGGGCAGTCTGCCGATGGGCGTGACCATTCTGGATGAGAACGGCCACCCACTCATCTCCCTTACCGGGCCTGAAAACCGCCTGAAGGTGGAGCCCAGCTGGATGCAGGAGCGGTCATGGTTTGGCTATACCTCCGGGTTCCGTGAGCTGGTGCTGAAGAAAAGTTTGCCGCCATCATCGCTGAGCATTGTCTATTCGCTGCCGGTGGACAAGGTGCTGGAGCGCATTCGCATCCTGATCCTTAACGCCATTTTGTTGAACATCGCGGTAGGCGTCGCGCTGTTTATGCTGGCGAGAATGTATGAGCGGCGGATCTTTATTCCGGCGGAAGCGGATGCTCAGCGTCTGGAGGAGCACGAGCAGTTTAACCGTAAGATTGTCGCCTCGGCGCCGGTGGGGATCTGTATCCTGCGTACCCAGGACGGGACAAATATCCTCAGTAACGAGCTTGCCCATAACTACCTGAACATGCTCACGCATGAAGACCGCCAGCGGTTAACGCAGATCATCTGTGGGCAACAGGTTAACTTTGTAGATGTGCTGACCAGCACCCACACCAACCTGCAAATCAGCTTCGTCCATTCGCGCTACCGCAATGAAAACGTGGCGATTTGCGTGCTGGTGGACGTCTCCGCGCGCGTTAAGATGGAAGAGTCATTGCAGGATATGGCGCAGGCGGCGGAGCAGGCCAGCCAGTCGAAATCGATGTTCCTCGCGACCGTCAGCCATGAGCTGCGTACGCCGCTGTACGGCATTATCGGTAACCTCGATCTTCTCCAGACCAAAGAGCTGCCGAAAGGGGTCGACCGCCTGGTGACGGCGATGAACAACTCGTCCAGCCTGCTGCTGAAAATTATCAGCGATATTCTCGACTTCTCTAAAATTGAATCCGAGCAGTTGAAAATAGAACCGCGTGAGTTTTCCCCGCGCGAGGTGATGAACCATATCAGCGCCAACTATCTGCCGCTGGTGGTGCGCAAACAGCTGGGGCTGTACTGCTTTATCGAGCCGGATGTGCCGCTGACGCTGCATGGCGATCCGATGCGTCTGCAACAGGTCATCTCGAACCTGCTAAGCAACGCCATCAAATTCACCGATATCGGCTGTATTGTGCTGCATGTCTGCCGGGCAGGGGAGTACCTGACTATTCGCGTACGCGACACGGGTGTTGGCATTCCGGCGAAAGAGGTCGTTCGCCTGTTCGATCCGTTCTTCCAGGTGGGGACGGGCGTCCAGCGTAATTTCCAGGGGACCGGGCTGGGTCTGGCGATTTGCGAGAAGCTTATCAGCATGATGGACGGGGATATCTCCGTCGATACCGAGCCGGGTATGGGCAGCCAGTTCACCATCCGTATCCCGCTCTACTCGGCACACTATCCGGTGAAAACCACGGTCGACGGGCTGAGCGAAAAGCACTGCTGGCTGGCGGTGCACAACGCCTCCTTACATGATTTCCTGACCTCGATGCTGACCAGCAGCGGCGTGCGGGTCTCACGCTATGAAGGCCAGACGCCGGACGCAGATGATATGCTGATTACTGACGTTGAGCCAGACAAGGCGTGGGCGGGGCGGGGCGTGGTGATGTTCTGCCGCCGTCATATCGGTATTCCGATTGAGCGTTCGCCCGGGGTATGGGTGCACAGTGTGGCGACACCGCACGAAATGTTGGGCTTGCTGGCGCGTATTTACAGTGTACAGCTTGAGGACAGCGATGGCGCTACCGTGCTGGCTTCCCCTGATGAGCTGGCATCGGTGAATGACGATATGATGATTCTGGTCGTCGACGATCATCCGATTAACCGTCGTCTGCTCGCAGACCAGCTTGGCTCTCTGGGCTATCAGTGTAAAACGGCCAATGATGGCGTGGATGCCCTGAATGTCTTAAGTAAGAATCATATTGATATTGTGCTCAGCGATGTGAACATGCCTAACATGGACGGCTATCGTCTGACGCAGCGTATCCGACAGCTGGGGCTGACGCTGCCGGTGGTGGGGGTGACAGCCAACGCACTGGCGGAGGAGAAGCAGCGCTGTCTGGAGTCGGGAATGGACAGCTGCCTGTCGAAGCCGGTCACGCTGGATGTACTGAAGCAGACGCTATCCGTGTATGCGGAGCGGGTGCGAAAAGCGAGACAATAAAAAAGGCCCGAAAGGGCCTTTTTTATGTGTCCGACGGCACTGCGCTTGCGCGGGCCTACGGGGTCTTTAGACCGGGTAACCGCGAGGGTCACCCGGCGTAGACAGCGACGATCAATCTTTGTCCGTTGCGCTCAGCGTCACGGAAGAGAGATAGTTCAGCAGGGCGATATCGTTATCCACACCCAGCTTCATCATCGCGGATTTTTTCTGGCTACTGATGGTTTTGATACTGCGGTTCAGTTTCTTGGCGATTTCAGTAACCAGGAAACCTTCAGCGAACAGACGCAGAACTTCACTCTCTTTAGGCGAGAGACGCTTGTCGCCATAGCCACCTGCGCTGATTTTTTCAAGCAGGCGTGAGACGCTCTCAGGCGTGAATTTCTTCCCTTTCTGTAGCGCCGCCAGCGCTTTAGGCAGATCGGTAGGTGCGCCTTGTTTCAGCACAATCCCCTCAATATCAAGATCCAGAACGGCGCTCAGGATCGCCGGGTTATTGTTCATGGTCAGAACAATGATCGAAATGTCCGGGAAGTGGCGTTTAATGTATTTGATGAGCGTAATCCCATCACCGTATTTATCCCCAGGCATGGAGAGATCGGTAATGAGCACGTGCGCATCAAGTTTAGGCAGGTTGTTAATAAGGGCTGTGGAATCTTCAAATTCACCGACTACATTCACCCACTCGATCTGTTCAAGTGATTTGCGAATACCGAACAGTACAATCGGATGGTCATCGGCAATAATTACGTTCATATTGTTCATGTATAAGGCTACCTTGCTACAGCAAGCTCTTGACGTAAGCGTCAATGTCGCTGATGTATTTTTCAATGCCAGAGGCATCTTTCTCACGAATTAGATGTTCCAGCGTTTCACATAACTGCTTGCCGGGAACCAGATTAAGCATGGCAAACACCCCTTTAAGCCGGTGTGCTGTCTGTGCCAGCGCTGCAAAATCCTGCGCAGCGGACTCAGTATACAACCGCTTAACATCATCTGGTACTGTATCAACGAAGAGCGAATAATATCCGCTGGCATGGAGTTCGGCATTTTCATCGCCGCCTAACGGTGACTCCAGGATCTCTTCCTGCGCCAGATTCTCTTCAATCAGTTGTAATACAGCTTCCTGCATTGCATTGCTCATATTAAAGTTGACGCGCAGCTGCCCAGGGCCGATTTTCCGCACGCCTGGCTCATCATCGCTTAAAAGCAAGCCGGAGGCAGTAAGATTAGACGGATTATCAGTTAAAAATAGATCAAATTCTTGACTCGCGAGCCTTTCGTCCGGGGTAATGCAGGACGCGCCCCAGTTTTCCAGCTGACGAACGACGATATTACGGATCTCACTGGAGGTCACGTCCACCATCACCACCACATCATCCAGCAGACGCTCTTCATCCTCTTCCTGAGGATTCGCCGCCATTTTAACATGCAAGGAGTAGCGGGTGCCGAGGGATTCGCGCGCCTTAATGTTCAGATGACCGCCCAGCTTACGCGCCAGCTGATCGCAGAGCCAGAAGGTGAGGGCATTCGCCTTACCGTAGTGGTCGCGCTGGGTATCGTTCAGGAACGGGAAGTGCAGGTTATCGATTTCGCTCACGGTGACGCCTTCGCCCGTATCCAGAATACGGAACGTCAGACGATCGTCGGTGGACTCATCGGTGCTGACTTCAAGGGTGATCTTGCCGATCTGTGTCGTGGTGACGGCATACTGAATCAACATCATCAGGATGCGACGCAGCGCATCGCGATCGCCGTGACGCTCGTCGTTGGCCGGTAAATGGTTGTTGATCAGCAGCTGGAGCCCTTTGCGCTTGATCACCGGCAGGACTTCCGGAACCACCTCATCAATCAGATCCTGGATGGAGAAGAGCGTAGGGGTGCCCTTCCAGATGTCATTCTCCAGCATGTTCGCAAGCTGGATTTCGTCCACCAGACGAACCAGCGAGTCGGCCTGGCTGCTAAGCTGTCGGCTTTCCGGCGTGCTTAAATCAGCAATCTGCGTGGCGAGTGACTTCAGCGGCTGTTTAAAGGCATCGCCAATGTTTTGCATAAACGCCGCGCGGCCATGCTGGTTTTTCTCATACAGCCTTTGCGCCTGCTTGAGCTTTTTATTCACCAGCACTTCGCGATCCTGATCGCGGATGATGAAGATTTGCGTGCGCGAGGCGACCTGACTGCGGAACTGACGGATCTCATACAGTTCATTATTAATGGTGGCCTGAATGACGCCCTGATGCTGGTCCGCCATGGCCGTAATATTTTGCAGGTTAAGATGCGGCAGAAGGTGATCGGCAATTTTGTTGCTCATCACCGTCCGGTTTGCTTCCTGATCGTGAACAAGCACCCCAAGCGGCAGCACGGAAATAATCTCTTCATTCAGGGCACGAAGAACACGCAACTCGTTGCTGGTCCCGGCTGATACCGACGTCGAGTCGCTCTGGCGGCCCGACTGGAAACGGAAGGTGCTGTAGCCAAACAGCGCCAGCGCCAGCAGGCCGATATTCAACAGCAGCGGCAGCATAATGTTTTGCAGGGTATCAAGCATCAGGGTGCCAAAAGGCACCTGCCACACCAGCCGCATACCTGTTGAGTTGAGCGATGAGGCAATCTCAATCTTCGAGCCATTAAAGGAGATCGCTACGCTGTCCGGGCCTTCTTTATCCGACGGCGTGCGCATATTTTGGGTGCTGTTGTCTGGCTCCAGTCGGAAACTGTCCAGCGGCATATCCGGCGGGATAAGATCGTTAATTGGCAGATCGAAGGCAACCACGGTCGCCAGATGGCCCGGCTGGTTAAAGGTGGTTCGCAGCGTAAAGTAGTGGCCATTCTGCCAGGCAAGACGGCGTAATGACGAGAAACTTTCGCGCTCGTCCAGCGCGTTGGCCTGTTGCAGCATTTCTGCCCGACGGGAATCGACAATGCTGCCAACGGTGGTCTCTTTAAAGCCCGACGAGAGATCCTTAAGCGGCAGGGTCGAGATTAGGATCATGCTGTTGTCCTGACCGTTCAGGTAATACATGGACCACGGTACGGTCTCGGCGCCCCACAGGGTGTCCAGATAGGAGGAGATCCGCTGCGTCATCTCAAGCGTTGCGCTGTCGTGCGAGCCGAAAATCAGGGCTTCCGTCTTGCGCTGCGGTTTTTCAAGGTAATACACATCCTGCTTAAGGCGCGTTTCCTGCAACCCTTCGCCTGATGAGGTGGCAGGTGCGGCGGCGATATTGTCGTAGATTTGCCAGGTCGCGTAGCGCCACGTATCAATGCGCTTATGCACCGCATGGGTGATATCGACAATTTGATAGCTTTTATCTTTAAGCCAGGTATTCACGGCGCTCTGAACCATCACTCCCATTGTGACTAACAGCACAACGATCAACAGAAGAAAGAAACGGGTGATGCTGCCCGGTAGAAGGGAGAATTTGCTCGGGGCGGTAGTTTCAGTCTGACTCATCGATGTGTTTAACCCGTAATGGCCGCGCGGTAATGGGATAGGGCAGTATAAAGGGTAATAACTGAATTTCCAGCGTCGTTATCGGTATGACCTTGACTTTTTATCTGTCGCAACCCGCTTCAACGTCATCCGTGTGAAAGATGTACAAAACCCAGTGAAATGTACAAATATGCTGTTACAACGGCAGTAAAATAGCACGAATTAACAAGAAATTAATTTTGAAAGTGAAAAGGAAAATCTGTAAACGCCGGGCGATGGATTTAGTTAATAGTCGTTATCATTACAGACGGGTAGCACATAAAATGTCTGTTGACGTAAAGAAAGGTAAAAAAAAACCGAATGCGGAGCATCCGGTTCAATTAGGGATAAACAGACATTCAGAACTGAATGACGGTAATAAATAAAGTTAATGATGATAGCGAGGGTTATTTTAGTGGTGTTGACGGGAATTTTTTTGTCATTCAGTGCTGTACTCTTTTTTAAGTTAGTCTTTTGAATTTTATAGGATATATTTTTGTTTTGATTATCCGTGCTATATTTTTAAACTTTTGATGCTTTGTGAAAGTTCCTTGAAATTTACATATTGAAACATCTTGATGGTAAAGTGAAACATCTTCAAAGTTTTCGTATCATATTCCTGTTGGATTATTCTGCATTTTTGAGGAGAATGAACTTGCCGACTGGTTAAGAGGGTTGACCAGTAAGCAGTGGTAAATAATAAGGCATATAACAGAGGGTTAATAAAATGAAAGTTAAAGTACTGTCCCTCCTGGTACCAGCTCTGCTGGTGGCAGGCGCAGCAAATGCGGCTGAAATTTATAACAAAGACGGCAACAAATTAGATCTGTACGGTAAAGTGGATGGCCTGCACTATTTCTCTGATGACGACAGTGCAGACGGCGACCAGACCTACATGCGTCTGGGCTTCAAAGGCGAAACTCAGGTTAACGACCAGCTGACCGGTTACGGCCAGTGGGAATACCAGATCCAGGGTAACTCTGGTGAGAACGAAAACAACTCATGGACGCGTGTGGCGTTCGCAGGTCTGAAATTCGCTGATGCGGGTTCATTCGACTACGGTCGTAACTACGGCGTTGTTTATGATGTGACTTCCTGGACCGACGTTCTGCCGGAGTTCGGCGGCGATACCTACGGTTCTGACAACTTCATGCAGCAGCGTGGTAACGGCTTCGCGACCTACCGTAACCAGGACTTCTTCGGTCTGGTTGATGGTCTGAACTTCGCGTTGCAGTACCAGGGTAAAAACGGCAGCCCAAGCGGCGAAGGCCAGACCAACAACGGTCGTGACGCGCTGCGTCAGAACGGTGACGGCTACGGCGGCTCTCTGACTTACGATCTGGGCGAAGGCTTCGCACTCGGTACGGCAGTCACCAGTTCTAAACGTACTGCTGACCAGAACGCTGCGGGCTACTACGGTGAAGGCGATCGCGCAGAGACCTACACCGGTGGTCTGAAATACGACGCGAACAACATCTACCTGGCTGCACAGTATACTCAGACTTACAACGCGACCCGCGTTGGCGATCAGGGCTGGGCTAACAAAGCGCAGAACTTCGAAGTGGTTGCTCAGTATCAGTTCGACTTCGGCCTGCGTCCATCCGTGGCTTACCTGCAGTCTAAAGGTAAAGACATCGAAAACTATGGCGATCAGGATATCCTGAAGTATGTTGACGTGGGTGCGACTTACTACTTCAACAAAAACATGTCCACCTATGTTGATTACAAAATCAACCTGCTGGATGAAAATGACTTCACCCGTCAGACAGGTATCGGTACTGACGATATCGTCGCGCTGGGTCTGGTTTACCAGTTCTAATTGCTCATACAGCGACAAAGGGGCCATCAGGCCCCTTTTTTCATGCTTTTTTAGGGTCTTACAAATACGCTGTTTTAGTGTACTCTTGCCGCCCTGGCATGAGGATAATAACCAATGGATATGACTTTTTTACGCGCCAGCGTTCTGGCGACTTTTTTACTCCTGACCGCGTGTGACTCTTCTACACAGCCCGCAAAAATCGACGCACCCGCCGCGACGGTGCTGGAAGGGAAAACCATGGGGACCTTCTGGCGCGTCAGCGTGATGAATATCGATAAATCCCGCGCTGAAGAACTACGCGGTAAAATTCAGGCGCAGCTGGATGCCGACGATCAGTTACTCTCTACCTATAAAAATGACTCAGCGCTGATGCGTTTCAATCGCTCCAGCAGCACCTCGCTGTGGCCGGTGAGCGAAGCAATGGCCGATATCGTCACGGAAGCCATGCGCGTGGGCTACAAAACCAACGGCGCAATGGATGTGACCGTTGGGCCGCTGGTGAACCTGTGGGGATTTGGCCCCAACAAGCAGCCGGTGACCACACCCGATCAAGCCGCCATCGACGACGCCCGCGCGCGTACAGGGTTACAGCATCTGGCGGTGATCTCCCAGTACGGTCAGCAATACCTGCAAAAAGACATTCCCGACCTGTTTGTGGATCTCTCCACGGTAGGCGAGGGGTATGCTGCGGATCATCTCGCGGCCCTGATGGCGCAGGAAGGTATTCCCCGTTATCTGGTTTCCGTCGGGGGCGCGCTCGTCAGCCGGGGCATGAACGCCAGCGGCAGGCCGTGGCGAGTGGCCATCCAAAAACCAACCGATCAGCAGAACGCGGTGCAGGCGATTGTCGACATCAACGGGCATGGTATCAGCACCTCCGGAAGCTACCGCAACTATTACGAGCTGGATGGCAAACGTATCTCGCATGTGATTGATCCGCAAACCGGACGCCCGATTACCCACAACCTGGTGTCCGTGACGGTGATAGCGCCAACTGCGCTGGAAGCCGACGCCTGGGATACCGGATTGATGGTGCTCGGCACGGAGAAGGCCAAAGAGGTGGTGCGTCAGGAAGGGCTGGCCGTTTATATGATCACCAAAGAGGCTGACGGGTTTAAAACCTGGAGTTCACCGCAGTTCAACAGCTTCCTGGTGAGCGAAAAAAATTAAAAAGCAAGGTTGCGGGTTTTTGTTCGATGGCGTTCAGGCAAGCTGAGCGTATGCTTGTAAGAGGAGCCGATGATGAAAAACACAACCTATCTTACCGATGAGGATCGCTGGCAGGCTGTTCTGGCCCGCGATCCGCGTGCGGATAACCAGTTTGTCTTTGCCGTGCAGACGACCGGCATTTATTGTCGTCCGTCCTGCCGTGCCCGCCACGCGCTGCGTAAAAATGTCTGCTTTTATCCTGATGCTCACCAGGCCGCGCAGGCGGGTTTCCGCCCCTGTAAGCGCTGTAGGCCGGACCAGGTCGACCCTATGGCGCAGAAAAAGGCCAACGTTGCGCTGGCCTGCCGACTGCTTGAGCAGGATGCCGCGCTGAACCTGGAGGCACTGGCGCAGCAGGTTGGCATGAGTCCGTTCCATTTCCACCGCTTGTTTAAATCCGTCACCGGCATGACGCCGAAAGCATGGCAGCAGGCCGCGCGTGAACAACGCCTGCGTAGCCTGCTTGCACAGGGCGGTAAAATCACCGACGCCGTACTGGCCGCTGGCTTCCCGGACGGCAGCAGCTACTACCGTAAAGCCAACGGCGCGCTGGGCATGACGGCGAAACAGTACCGTAACGGAGAGGCTGCGGTCCGCTATGCCATCAGCGACTGCTCGCTGGGCCACTGTCTGGTGGCGGAAAGCGAGCGCGGGATCTGCGCAATACTGCTGGGTGATGACGACGCCGGGCTGACGGCTGAGCTGCTGTCACTGTTTCCGCTTGCCGTCCGCGAACCGATGGAAGGCGCATTTGCCGGGCGTGTTCGTCAGGTGATTGCCTCTGTCGACAGCCGCGCGACGCCGTTGACGCTGCCGCTGGATATCCGGGGTACCGCCTTCCAGCAGCAGGTCTGGCAGGCGCTGCGGGCTATCCCCTGCGGTGAAACGGCAAGCTATCAGCAGGTGGCGAAGGCCATTGGTAAACCCAATGCCGTACGTGCCGTGGCGGGGGCCTGCGGAGCCAACAAACTGGCGATAGTTATCCCCTGTCACCGCGTGGTGCGTAACGACGGTGCGCTGTCGGGTTATCGCTGGGGCGCAGCGCGTAAGGTGCTATTGTTGAAACGTGAGGCGAACAACCCGGAGGGATAATGCTCGATCTTTTTGCTGATGCTGAACCCTGGCAGGAGCCGCTCGCGCCGGGGGCGACGATCCTGAGACGTTTTGCGCTTTCCCGCGCGGCGGCGCTGTTCGACGGTATTGATAACGTCACCGCCCGTTCGCCGTTTCGCCATATGGTCACGCCGGGCGGGTATACCATGTCCGTGGCGATGACCAACTGCGGCGAACTGGGATGGGCGACGAATGAGCGGGGCTATGTATATGCCGCGAACGACCCGCTGACGGATCGGCCGTGGCCGCCGATGCCGGAGGCGTTTCAGGCGCTGTGTCACGATGCCGCCGTCGCGGCCGGCTATCCTGATTTTCGTCCCGATGCCTGTCTGATCAACCGCTATGCCGTCGGGGCAAAGCTCTCCCTGCATCAGGATAAGGACGAGCCTGACCTGCGCGCGCCGATTGTCTCGGTATCCCTTGGGCTGCCCGCTGTCTTTCAGTTTGGCGGCCTGCGGCGCAACGACCCGCTCAAACGGCTGATGCTGGAGCATGGCGATGTGGTGGTCTGGGGCGGTGAATCACGGCTTTTTTATCACGGTATTCAGCCACTTAAACCAGGCGATCACCCGTTGGCGGGGGCGTTTCGCTACAACCTCACGTTCCGCCAGGCAGCGTACAGAGAATAAAAATAAGAATTATTCTTGATGTGTGTGAAAGGCAGTTTACACTGCTGGCTGATTTTTCTTGTCCGGATTGCTCTGCATGCAACTACTTCTTCTTGTCTGGCGGCAGTATCGCTGGCCTTTTATCGCGGTGATGGCGCTAAGCCTTGCCAGCGCGGCGCTGGGGATCGGCCTGATTGCCTTCATTAACGTGCGTTTGATCGAAATGGTCGACACGTCACTCTCCGTCCTGCCGGAATTTCTGGGTTTACTGCTGTTGCTGATGGCAGTCACGCTCGGGTCACAGCTGGCGCTGACCGCGCTCGGCCACCACTTCGTTTTCCGTCTGCGCAGCGAGTTCATCAAACGGATCCTTGATACTCAAGTGGAACGCATCGAACAGCTGGGAAGTGCTTCTCTGCTGGCGGGGCTGACCAGCGATGTGCGCGCCATTACCATCGCCTTTGTACGCCTGCCGGAGCTGGTGCAGGGGATCATCCTGACCTTTGGCTCGGCAGCCTATCTCGCCTGGCTCTCCAGCAAAATGCTGGCGGTAACGGCGCTGTGGATTGTTATTACCATCTGGGGCGGGTTCCTGCTGGTATCACGCGTCTATAAGCACATGGCGGTGCTGCGCGAAACGGAAGACAAGCTCTATAACGATTATCAGACAGTGCTGGAAGGGCGCAAAGAGCTGACGCTGAACCGCGAGCGCGCCGAACATATCTTCAACCATCTCTATATCCCGGATGCGCACGAATATCGTCATCACATTATTCGCGCCGATACGTTCCACCTGAGCGCCGTGAACTGGTCCAACATCATGATGCTGGGTGCCATTGGCCTGGTGTTCTGGATGGCGAACAGCCTGGGGTGGGCGGATACCAACGTGGCGGCAACGTACTCCCTGACGCTGCTGTTTTTACGCACGCCGCTGCTGTCGGCCGTTGGCGCACTGCCGACGCTGCTGAGCGCACAGGTGGCCTTCAACAAGCTGAAGAAGTTCGACCTTGCGCCGTTTAAGGCTGAGTTCCCGCGCCCGCAGGCCTTCCCGAACTGGCAAACGCTTGAGCTGCGTAACGTGACCTTCCGCTATCAGGATAACGCCTTCTCCGTGGGGCCGATAAATCTGACCATTCACCGCGGCGAACTGCTGTTCCTGATCGGCGGCAACGGCAGCGGCAAATCCACGCTGGCGATGCTGCTGACGGGCCTCTACCAGCCGCAGTCAGGCGAAATTTTGCTTGATGGCAAAGCGCTGAGCGCGGAGAAACCGGAGGACTACCGCAAGCTCTTTTCGGCGGTATTTACCGACGTCTGGCTGTTCGACCGGCTGCTGGGCCCGGAAGGGCAGCAGGCGGATCCGGCGCTGGTGGAGAAGTGGCTTGCGCACCTGCAAATGTCGCACAAGCTGGAGCTTCAGGATGGCAAAATCCTGAATCTCAAGCTGTCGAAAGGGCAGAAGAAGCGCGTGGCGCTGCTGCTGGCGCTGGCCGAAGAGCGCGACATCATCCTGCTGGATGAATGGGCCGCCGATCAGGACCCGCACTTCCGTCGCGAGTTTTATCAGGTCCTGCTGCCGCTGATGCAGGCGATGGGGAAAACCATTTTTGCCATCAGCCATGACGATCACTACTTCATTCACGCCGACCGTCTGCTGGAGATGCGCGACGGCAAACTGAGCGAGCTGACCGGCGATGAGCGCGATGCGGCGTCACGGGACGCGGTGGCGCGCACGGCCTGATTGCAATTGTGCCGGGTGGCCCCCGGCACACTCATTTTTCATATATGCCGTTTTTTTCTCCATCCCGACCCGCCGTTTATTCTTATTTACATATCCCCGCGCTATGCTTAACGCCAACTCATTTAATGGATTTATGATTGATGTCGGTATTAAAGAAAAACAGCGCCAGGCAGCGTGACCAGGAGCGTGCGCGGCTCATCTGGCTCCTGACGACCGATAAAGCGGTCACGTCAACGTTATTGGGTAAGCTAACCCTGGCTGAGCAATATGATGTCGGCACGCTGGCCGACGATATTGCTGAGGTAGGTGCGCTGGTTGCACATTTACCGCCTCCGGATCTGGCGGACACCCTGGAGGCATTGCCTTCCGAGGAGCGCCACGCCCTGTGGCGGCTGGTGCAGGATCATGAGCGCGGTCAGGTGCTGCTTGAAGCCTCGGAAAACGTCTGGGATGACCTTATCGATGAGATGAGCGATCGGGACATTCTTGACGCCCTGCAAACGCTGGATATCGATGAGCAGATTTACCTCGTTCAGCATCTTCCGCGCAACCTGACCGGACGCCTGCTGGCTTCCCTGCCTGCCGAGGAGCGGGCGCGCGTGCGTCAGGTGATGCACTACGAGAAAAATAGCGTCGGCGCGATCATGGAGTTTGGCGTCATCACCGTGCGTCCGGACGTCACCCTGGGTACGGTGCAGCGCTATCTTCGTCGCTTGGGCAGTATGCCGGACAACACCGATAAACTGTTCGTCACCTCGCGGGATAAGACCCTGCTCGGGGAGCTGGAGCTTAAAACGATCCTGCTGAACAGCACCCAGCAGCGGGTAAGTGAGGTCATGGAAACCGAGCCGATGGTCTTCTCGCCGGAAGACGATGCCGAAAAAGCCGCGCGTACCTTCGAACGTGATGACCTGGTGAGCGCGGCGGTGGTGGATTCGGTGGGCAAGCTGATGGGGCGTCTGACCATTGATGAGATCGTTGACGTGGTCTATGAAGAGACCGATAACGACCTGCGTGCCCTTGGCGGTATCAGTGCCGAAGACGATGTTCATGCCTCCGTCGGCAAGGCCGTCAAAACCCGCTGGGCGTGGCTCGCCATCAATTTATGCACCGCGTTCGTGGCGTCCCGCGTTATTGACGGCTTCGAACATACTATTTCCCAACTGGTGGCCCTGGCGTCGTTGATGCCGATTGTGGCGGGGATCGGCGGGAACACCGGCAACCAGACTATCACCATGATCGTTCGCGCCCTGGCGCTGGAAAACATTCAGCCGGGTAATTTTTCGTGGCTGATTTTCAGGGAGATGGGCGTCGCGCTGATTAACGGCCTTGTCTGGGGCGGCATCATGGGCGGCATTACCTGGTGGCTGTACGATGATATGGCGCTGGGCGGGGTCATGATGCTGGCGATGGTGCTGAACCTGCTGGTGGCGGCGATGATGGGCGTGATTATCCCATTAACGATGACCCGGCTGGGGCGCGACCCCGCGGTGGGGTCGAGCGTGATGATCACCGCCATTACCGATACCGGCGGTTTCTTTATTTTTCTTGGACTGGCGACGATTTTTCTTCTGTAGCCAGCGCTTTTTGCTTCAGCCGGGCAGGGAGGATGAACATCATCACAATCCCGCCCAGCACGCCAATCGCCAGGTTGCCGGTGGAAACCGTTGCCACAACCGTCACCAGCATCACGACGGTTTCAGCCACCGGCGCGTTTTTCAGCGTTCCGGGCTGAACGCTATGCCAGCTAAAGGTCTTGACGGCCACAATGGCCATAATACCCGCCAGTACCGCCATCGGGATTTTGGCCATCACCTCGCTGAGCGCCGTAACCAGCACAAGCAGTACGATACCCGCCGCAAGGGTGGAGATACGGCTTCTGCCTTTCCCCATCTCCACGTTAACGATGGTCTGCCCAATCATCGCGCAGCCCGCAATGCCGCCGTAGAACCCGGCCATAATATTCCCCACGCCCAGACCGATGCTCTCGCGGCGCTTGCTTGAAGGGGTAACGGTCAGTTCATCCACCAGTTTTGCCGTCAGCAAGGATTCCAGCAGGCCAACAAAAGCGATACTTAGCGCGCACGGCCAGATAATGCTCAGGGTTTCCAGATTGAGCGGCACCAGCAGTTGCGTAAAGCCCGGCAAACCGCCGCTCATGGAGCCTTCATCCCCTACCGTTGGCAGGATTTGCCCGCTGGTGACGGTGAACAAAGTCAACAGCACAATGGCAATCAGCGGGGAGGGCACGCTTTTGATATAGCGTGGCACCCACAGCACAATCAGCAGCGTCAGCACGAACAGGCCCACTATCAGCGGGCTTCGGCTCCAGAAATGGGGCACCTGGGCAAAGAAAATCAAAATGCCAAGGGCGTTAACAAACCCGGTCATCACCGACTGGGGAATAAAGCGCATCAGCCGCGCCATTCCCAGCGCGCCGAACAGGATCTGAATCACGCCAGCCATCACCACCGCGGGCAGAATGTACTGTACGCCGTGTTGATGGACCATCGGGCCAATCACCAGCGCGACGGAACCGGCCGCCGCCGTCACCATGGCCGGACGCCCGCCGAGCAGGGAAAGGGCGAAACAGAGCACCACGGAGGCGATAAGGCTCACTTTCGGATCCACGCCCGCGACCACGGAAAACGAAATCACTTCCGGGATCAGCGCCAGCGCGGTAATCACGCCGGCCAGGGTTTCGCGCATCAGACGTTGAGGCGAACGTAAAACGGTGGCGACATGGCCTTCTTGGGGTACAGACGAGTGAGGTAATGACATAACAATTCGCTGGTAGGGGCAGGCTTCCGTGCGCGCGATCACAAAGTGCAGCATCATAGCCAGGAAAATCGTCGGGTGCCAGCCTGTATGCCAAAACCCTACAAACAATCCATCATTAAATTTCACAATTACAATAATTTCGTAACCTTTAAACAATATTTAAAAGTTGCTACCGTGCCACCGCAGCGTGTTTCACCTGTAATTTCTACGCATCAAGCACTATTCAACTAAGGCATAAATGATGAAAAAAATGACTGCCGTGCTCTTTTCTCTGGCCGTGGGGCTGAACGCCGTCTCGCTGGCGGCGAAGGCTGACGCACCAAAAGAGCAGGAAACGGATGTCCTTTTAATTGGTGGCGGCATCATGAGCGCCACGCTGGGCACATATCTTCAGGAATTAGAGCCGAACTGGTCCATGACCATGGTCGAGCGCCTTGATGGCGTGGCGCAGGAAAGCTCTAACGGCTGGAATAACGCCGGGACGGGGCACTCGGCACTTATGGAACTGAACTATACGCCGCAGAAAAAGGACGGTTCCATTAGTATCGAGAAGGCGGTAGAGATCAACGAAGCGTTCCAGATCTCACGTCAGTTCTGGTCTCACCAGGTGAACAGCGGTGTGTTGCACAATCCGCACTCCTTCATCAACACCGTTCCGCACATGAGCTTTGTGTGGGGCGATCAAAACGTCAACTTCCTGCGCGCGCGCTACGCAGCCCTGCAACAGAGCACGCTGTTCCGCGGGATGAAATACTCTGAAGATCACGCTCAAATCAAAGAGTGGGCGCCGCTGGTTATGGAAGGCCGCGATCCGAACCAGAAAGTGGCGGCGACCCGCACTGAAATTGGTACTGACGTTAACTACGGTGAAATCACCCGTCAGCTGGTGGCCTCTCTGAAGAAAAAAGAGAACTTTAACCTGCAACTCAGCTCCGAAGTGCGTGGTTTCAAGCGCAACGCGGATAACAGCTGGAGCGTGACCGTTGCCGATCTGAAAAACAACGAAGCCGAGCATGTGATTAAGGCGAAGTTCGTGTTTATCGGTGCTGGCGGCGCGGCGCTGAAACTGTTGCAGGAGTCCGGTATTCCGGAAGCGGACGACTACGCCGGCTTCCCGGTTGGCGGCCAGTTCCTGGTGTCGGAAAACCCTGAAGTGGTTAACCGTCATCTGGCTAAAGTGTACGGTCAGGCTTCTGTTGGTGCACCACCGATGTCCGTTCCCCATATCGACACCCGTATGCTGGACGGTAAGCGCGTAGTGCTGTTCGGGCCGTTCGCTACATTCTCTACCAAGTTCCTGAAAAACGGTTCCCTTTGGGATCTGCTGAGCGCGACCACGACGTCAAACGTCAAGCCAATGATGGACGTGGGGCTGGATAACTTCGATCTGGTGAAATACCTGATTAGCCAGGTGATGCTCTCTGATGAAGAACGCTTCGAGGCGCTGAAAGAGTACTATCCGCAGGCGAAGAAAGAAGACTGGCGTCTGTGGCAGGCGGGTCAGCGCGTGCAGATCATCAAACGCGATCCGAAAGAGGGCGGCGTGCTGCGTCTGGGTACCGAAGTAGTAAGCGATAAGGATGGCACTATTGCCGCGCTGCTGGGAGCATCCCCGGGGGCGTCTACCGCTGCGCCAATCATGCTACACCTGATGGAAAAAGTGTTTAAGGACAAAGTATCCAGCCCGGAATGGCAGGCGAAGCTGAAAACCATTATTCCATCCTACGGTACGAAGCTGAACGGTAACGTTGACGCCACGGAACAAGAGCTGGAATACACCAGTCGCGTTCTGCAACTGCAATACGTCAAACCGCAGGCTGCGGATGCTGCGCCACAGGCAGAGCTGAAGCCTCAGGCGGAAAACAAGCCGGTTGCGGATATCGCGCTGTAAGGTAAACGCAAAACGGTAACATCCGTTACCGTTTTTCGTGTTTTCTCCCTCTCCCACCGGGAGAGGGTTGGGGTGAGGGCACCAGAACGCACCCTTTCCAGGTCGGGTAAGCGTGAGCGCCACCCGACTTATTTTTAACGAACTACTGCTTGTCCTACCGTCTCATCCGCCTTCCATACGCGATATTTCACATCCACGTTTTCCGGCGTATAAACGACAATCGGCAGCTTGCTGTTATAGCGCAGCAGACTGTTATCACCCAGATAGGCGGTGATAAATTTCTTCTCTTTCTTGCCGTCCGGGCACGCCATCATGGTGGAGACTGGCGAGGTTACTTTGTCGAAGACATAGTAGTCATAACCCCAGCCTTCCAGTGTTTTGCTTTCCAGTTGGCCGCCCAGACGATGCTGGTTGCAGTCCACTTCCAGCGTCTGGCCGATTAACAGCTCGACTTTGAAATTCCCTTCATTCTGCTGAGCCGGGAGCTGAATAACCTGGCGCTTCATCCCTTTGTCCGCTTGCGGATACGGGGCAACTTTTTCCAGCGGCTGCTCTTTTGGGGTTTCGCTGGCGAAAGCGCTGGTGCTCGCGCACGCAGCGGCGATAAGGGCGATGGCAAATTTAGGTGCGTTTTTCACTGTCATTCCTTTTTGTTAAAACGATCCCGAAAAGACTAACATAATGTATGTGAATGGTTGGCGTAATTTACTCACATTTTCATTTTAAACGGAGTAAAGCACTGCTTTTATGCTCTTTTATTGGTGTTTAATGCTGTGGTGGAGTCGGTGCAGAGATCGTGTTATTTTACGCGTTAATTATTGTTATTCATCTGTAAAGGGAGAAGAGATGGTACGGGAAAAACTGAAGACACCTGAAGGCCGCAAGTTCCTGCTGGCGTTACTGGTTGTGTTTATGATTGCTGCTGCATGCGTGGGGCGAGCAACCATTGTCGGCGTGATCGAGCAGTACAACATCCCGCTCTCTGCGTGGACAACCAGCATGTTTGTCCTGCAATCAGCGATGATCTTTGTTTACAGTCTGGTGTTCACCGTCCTGCTGGCGATTCCGCTGGGGATTTTCTTTCTCGGTGGGCGTGAGAAGCACTAAGCATTGTGCATGCGAAGACAGGCAATAAAAAACCAGCCATAAGCGGCTGGTTTTTTTGTGTAGTTTTGGTCGGCACGAGAGGATTTGAACCTCCGACCCCCGACACCCCATGACGGTGCGCTACCAGGCTGCGCTACGTGCCGACGCATAAAAGGAATACTACTCGATTCCTTTTTGATTGCAAGGGGGAAGCAACGCTAACTGATTCATAAATAATCAGTTAGCGATAAAGCGCTTCTCGTCTGTCAGCACCTGCAACAGCAAGCTGAGCTGCGGTTTCTGGTCTTTCAGCTTCTCACCTTCGAGGCTGTACGTCTGGTAATTGCCGTTGCTGTTCAGCACAAGGGACAGCGTCGGCGTGGTCACCACCAGCGTGTTTTCGCCAGCAGCCGTGACCCAGTTATGACGCCGCGTGGCGCTAAAGAGGTCTTGTCCCTGCGAGTATTCAATTGCCGGCGTGCTAACGTGCAGCAGCCGCTGCATTAACGTGGTCATGACGTCTTTATGGTCGGTCAGCATATTGATGCGTTGCGCGGGAGTGCCCGGCCAGTGGATCACCAGCGGGACATGCAGGTTCGGGCGCGACCAGTCCATGCCCTTCGCTTCGTCGCCGAGCGGCACGCCATGCCCCGCCGTGATAATGACGACCGTATTATCCAGCTTGCCCGCGTCGCGCAGGGCGGTCAGCACGCGAGCGATCTGCGCGTCAACATCACCCGCCGCACGGCTATAGCGGCGCGCGAAGCCTTTCTGATTGCTGTCATCAAGATTTGTGCCGTTAAACGCAACCCAGGAGAACCAGCGGTTATCTTCCTGTGCATAGCGCTTCAGCCAGTCTATCCACTGGTCAGCAGTCCGATCGTCAGACTGGCTCTGCGCGGCTGGCAGTGAGAAATCAGACAGCAGCGCCTGGCGGTACAGCGAGCTGTTGAAACCATCAGAGGCGAACAGCCCCAGCTGGTAGCCCTGCTGATTAAGCCCGGTAATCAATGCAGCCGGAATACGGGCCGACAGCACGCCGTCCATATAGCTCGGTGAAATACCGTAGAACAGACCGAAAATACCCGCGTCGGTCGAATTACCGGAACTCATATGCTGAGTGAATACGATGTTGTTCTCAGCGAATTCAGCCAGGGCAGGCATCTGCTTCTCATAGCGAGAATAGTTCAGGCCATCGACGGTAATCAGCAGCACGTTCTGACCGCGCCCCATGTCGCGATATTTCAGATCGCTCAGGGGATACTGCACGCTGACCGCTTCCGGATTACCCTGTTCGACCAGACGATGCTGATACTCCTGCGCGTCCAGCAGACCGTGTTTTTCAAGGAAACGACGTGCCGTCATCGGATAGGAGAGCGGCAGATTCGCACGCTGCATGGTAATAGGGCGGTAGAAGTTCGCATCTGCCCAGATATACATCAGGTGCGAACCGATAAATGAGGCGAAAAAGAGCGCCGCGACGGGCTTCGCATAATGTCGGCGTCGGGTCAGGCTGCGGAGCTTTTGCCAGCTCCACGTCGCAAACAACATTTCGATCAGCAGGATAATCGGCACGCTGATAAACATCAGCTGCCAGTCGCGGGCGGTCTCGTTCTGATCCGGGTTAATCACCAGCTCCCAGACGACAGGATTCAGGTGCAGGTGGAACCGGGTAAAGACTTCGCTGTCGATAAGCAACAGCGTCATGCCCGCCGTCGCAAGAATGGCGGACAGGAAGCGCATCAGCCGCTGCGACATGACGATAAACGTCAGTGGGAACAGGATCAGCAGATAGGTGGCGAAGACCAGAAAGCTAAAGTGACCAACAAGGCTCATCCACGAGTAGATACGCCCGGTTAACGTGGTTGGCCAGTCTGCCACAAACAGATAACGGCAGCCGAGCACCATCGCCAACAGAATGTTGAACAGGGCAAACCAGTGCCCCCAGCTGACCATCTGGGAGACTTTTTCACGGTAGCGCTGACGATTCGTCACCATAAACTGTTGTTCGTTTCCCTTAGTGTGCCTGGTCGTCGCTAACGGATGACTGCAAAGCCTGGGCGAAAGATTTGGCGATCGCCTGACGCTGAGCCGGAGCAACGCTGGTATTGATCAGGTTGGTAACCATATTTCCCAAAACCATCAGGGAGAGATCGGTTGGCGTTTTATGTTTTTCCAGTACGTTGACCAGCTCACTGAGCAGTTGTTCAACGTGTTCGTCACTGTAGCGGGAATGTTGTGGCATAAATCAAAATCAGTTTGTTGAGAGAAGGGCGACATATTACCGTAGCAACAGCTTTTTTTCCCCTTTTTTATCTTCTGTTGCACACATGCGTTGGTGGTGGTTGAATACCGCCCGGTCTAAAAGGAGAGTTTATCATGAGTCTGGAAATCAACCAGATTGCCTTGCACCAGCTTATCAAGCGTGATGAGCAAACCCTTGAAGTGGTGCTACGCGATTCGTTACTGGAACCAACGCCTACCGTTGTCGAGATGATGGCGGAGTTGCATCGCGTCTACAGCGCGAAAAATAAAGCCTATGGCTTGTTCAGCGAAGAGAGCGAGCTGGCGGATAGCCTGCGCCTGCAACGTCAGGGCGAAGAGGATTTCCTGGCATTCAGCCGCGCTGCAACCGGCCGTCTTCGTGACGAACTGGCGAAATATCCCTTCGCCGATGGCGGTATCGTCCTGTTCTGCCACTACCGCTATCTGGCGGTAGAGTATCTGCTGGTCACCGTGCTGAATAATTTAAGCAGCATGCGTGTGAACGAGCAGTTGGATATCAGCTCAACGCACTATCTGGATATCAACCATGCGGATATTGTGGCGCGTATTGATTTAACCGAATGGGAAACCAATCCGGAATCGACGCGCTACCTGACCTTCCTTAAAGGCCGCGTGGGCCGCAAAGTGGCCGATTTCTTTATGGACTTCCTCGGTGCCAGTGAAGGGCTGAACGCCAAAGCGCAGAACAAAGGTCTGCTCCAGGCGGTGGATGACTTTACCGCTGAGGCGCAGCTGGATAAATCTGAGCGTCAGACCGTGCGTCAGCAGGTTTACAGCTACTGTAACGAGCAGTTACAGGCCGGGGAAGAGATTGAGCTGGAGTCGCTGTCCAAAGAGCTGGCGGGCGTCAGCGAAGTCAGCTTCCAGGAATTTACCGCAGAAAAAGGCTATGAGCTGGAAGAGAGCTTCCCGGCGGATCGCAGTACGCTGCGTCAGCTGACGAAATTTGCCGGTAGCGGCGGTGGGTTAACCATTAACTTTGATGCCATGCTGCTCGGGGAACGTATCTTCTGGGATCCGGCGACCGACACGCTGACCATTAAAGGCACGCCGCCGAATCTGCGCGATCAGCTCCAGCGTCGCACCTCAGGCGGTAAGTAGCGGCCATAAAAAAACCCCGCAGAAGCGGGGTTTTTCTCGACAGGTTTGCGATTACGCGCGAACGAAGTCGATGTGAGACAGTTTTGGCTTGAACGGGTGACGCTGAACAGCCTGAACTTTCACTTTTTCTTCTTTACCGCCAACAACGATGGTCAGAACTTCGCTGTAGAATTCAGCTTTGTTCTGCATGTTCCACACTTTGTCGTGATCCAGTTCGATTGCAACTGGAGCAGCTTCGCCACCGTAAACGATAGCCGGGAACTTGTTAGCGTTACGCAGGCGGCGGCTCGCACCCTTACCCTGCACGTTACGTACTTCTGCTTCGATAGTGAACATTGATTTCTCTCTGTATTTAAAACCCTGCTACAGGCGACCCAGCAGCAGGTGAGTGTTCTGCCTCACGGATGTGAAGCGGGCGGCATTTTATACTCAAATGGCTCGCGCATCAACGAAAAGTCCCGTTAACCGCGCAATTCGTTTGCCCGGCGAAAGCGTCCTTCATAGTCAAAGACCTTCTCACGCACCTGCCAGAACTGCCCTTTTTTACGGGCGACAACAAAATCAGGATGGCGCAGCAGCGCCTGCTGGCGCACGATATCGGCAACGGTTATCCAGCGCAGCGGCACGCCGGGCGTGCGGGTATGCGGGCGGATAAAGAGCTGTTCGAACGCGGTGCGCTGGGCGGGCGTCTGGACCCTGAACCGCTCGCTGACGTCTGCGCCGTCCTCGTCGTAATAGGTAATCTTTAGCCACTCGCCTTTTTCATCCGCACCGGGCTGTAAGACCATGCCGGAACAGCGCAGCACCAGCGCATCTTTCAGCTTCAGCGCCGCTTTCAGCATGTCATCCGGGTCGACCAACACCGTGTCACACTCCCGACAGCGGCGGGCAGCGATATCGTTCTCGGCGTTGCACTGCGGGCAGTTTTTGAAGCGGAAGCGGAAATCACACTGTTCGCGATGGCCTTCATCGTCTTCAAACCAGCCCTGACAGCGGCGGCCAAAATGTTCGATCAGCGTGCCGTCGGCGGTAGTTTTGCCCCAGAAAGTGTTGGCAAACCCGCAGGCCGGACAAAACACCTGTACCGGCACGTTGTCGCTCTTGCCTTTTGGCGTGCCCACTTCCGGGGAGTAGAGATCGTGCGGATTACCGGCATAATCGAGGATCAGACAGTCGGTTTTGCCCGGTGCCAGGCGCAGGCCACGGCCGACAATCTGCTGGTACAGGCTGACGGATTCGGTCGGGCGAAGAATTGCAATCAGGTCAACGTGCGGTGCGTCAAACCCGGTGGTTAATACGGAGACATTCACCAGGTAGCGGAACTGCTGGGCTTTGAAAGCCTCAATCAGGCTGTCGCGCTCCGGCCCGGGGGTTTCACCGGTAATTAACGCCGCGTCGTTGGTGGGCAGAAGCCCCGTGATTTCACGCGCGTGTTCGACGGTAGCAGCAAAAATCATCACCCCTTTGCGCGTTTGCGCAAATTCTTCAATCTGGCTGATGATATGCGGCGTGATCCGCTTCTGTTTTTTCAGCTCATGGTTAAGATCCGCCTCGCTGAACAGCCCGTTGCTCTGCGCCTGTAAGCGGCTGAAATCGTACTGCACGACCGGCATATCCAGCCGCTCCGGTGGCGTCAGATAGCCATGCTTGATCATGTAGCGCAGCGGAAGCTCATAGATACAGTCGCGGAACAGGGCCTTTTCATCGCCACGCACCATGCCGTGATAATGAAACTGATAAATCCAGCCCTTGCCCAGACGAAATGGCGTGGCGGTCAGGCCAAGCAGGCGTAAGTGAGGGTTCACCTCTCTCAGATGAGTGAGGATTTGCTGATACTGGCTGTCGTCGTCATCGCTGATGCGGTGACACTCATCGACAATCAGCAGGGAAAACTCGCTGCGAAACAGGTCCAGGTTGCGCGCAACGGACTGTACGCTGCCAAACACCACTTTCCCGTGGCTCTCTTTGCGCTTCAGCCCGGCGGCAAAAATATCGGCCTCCAGGCCGAGCGCGCAATATTTGGCGTGGTTTTGCGCCACCAGCTCTTTTACGTGCGCCAGCACCAGCACGCGCCCGCGAGCCAGGCGCGCCAGTTCGGCAATCACCAGGCTTTTACCGGCTCCGGTCGGGAGCACGATGGCGGCGGGTTCCCGGTGCTTGCGAAACCAGGCGAGGGTGGCATCAACGGCTTCTTGCTGATAGGGGCGTAGTGTGAACGTCATGGCTTCTCTATTCAGTTAACTCGCATATAGTATGCCACGAAACTTTTTCCCTTGAGTGGCGCAACCAGACCATTATACTGAACTGTTTCTGACTGCTTCTTTTTCGGACGCGTAGTCCGACTTCCAGCACCATTAAGGCTAAAAAGATTTCATGCGACTTGATAAGTTTATCGCTCAGCAACTCGGCGTAAGCCGCGCTATTGCCGGGCGTGAAATTCGCGCCAGCCGCGTAACCGTGGACGGCGACATTGTGAAAGACAGCGCTTTTAAACTCCAGCCTGACCACCAGGTGGAGTATGACGGCAACCCGCTGACCCAGCAGAATGGCCCGCGCTACTTCATGCTCAACAAACCGGAAGGTTACGTCTGTTCAACGGACGATCCGGATCACCCGACGGTGCTCTACTTCCTCGACGAACCTGTGGCGCACAAGCTGCATGCAGCAGGGCGTCTGGATATCGATACCACCGGCCTGGTGCTGATGACCGATGACGGTCAGTGGTCGCACCGCATCACCTCCCCGCGCCATCACTGTGAGAAAACCTATCGGGTGACACTTGAGTCGCCGGTCTCGGATGACACGGCAGAGCAATTCGCGAAAGGCGTTCAGCTACATAATGAAAAAGATCTGACCAAACCGGCGGTGCTGGAAGTCATTACCCCAACGGACGTCCGTCTGACCATCAGTGAAGGCCGCTACCACCAGGTGAAACGGATGTTTGCCGCCGTGGGCAACCACGTTGTGGGGCTGCATCGTGAACGTATCGGCGCGATTGAACTCGATCCAGACCTGGCGCCAGGGGAATATCGCCCGCTGACGGAAGAAGAGATTGCCAGCGTCGGGCTGCTTTCACGCTAAATTCAGGAGAACCCTGTGACCACCAGGCCACACTCGTCGTTTAAAATCGTATTTATCCTTGGCCTGTTGGCCATGCTGATGCCGCTGTCTATCGATATGTATCTGCCCGCGCTGCCGGTGATTTCCGCGCAGTTTGGCGTACCGGCAGGCAGCGCACAGATGACGCTCAGCACCTACATTCTTGGTTTTGCGCTCGGCCAGCTCTTTTATGGCCCAATGGCAGACAGCCTGGGGCGCAAACCCGTTATTCTGGGCGGGACGTTGATATTTGCCGCGGCGGCGGTGGCCTGCGCGCTGGCGCAGAGTATCGATCAGCTGATCGTGATGCGTTTCTTCCATGGCCTGGCTGCGGCTGCGGCAAGCGTGGTGATTAACGCGCTGATGCGCGACATCTACCCGAAGGAAGAGTTCTCACGCATGATGTCGTTCGTCATGCTGGTCACAACCATTGCGCCGCTGGTCGCCCCCATGGTGGGCGGGGCGGTGCTGGTGTGGTTCAGCTGGCATGCGATTTTCTGGATCCTGGCGATTGCCGCGCTGCTGGCCTCGGTGATGATCTTCGTCTTTATCGATGAAACGCTGCCGGTCGAGCGCCGTCAGAAGTTTCACGTCCGCACCACGCTTGGCAACTTTGCCTCGCTGTTTCGCCATAAGCGCGTGCTGAGCTATATGCTGGCCAGCGGCTTTAGCTTTGCCGGGATGTTTTCGTTCCTGAGCGCGGGGCCGTTTGTGTACATCGAACTGAACCATGTGTCACCCCAGCACTTTGGTTACTACTTCGCGCTGAATATCGTGTTCCTGTTTGTGATGACCATTATCAACAGCCGCTTTGTCCGGCGGGTCGGGGCGCTGAATATGTTCCGCGCCGGGCTGTGGATCCAGTTCGTGATGGCTATCTGGCTGGTATTGAGCGCGTTGCTGGGCGTCGGTTTTTGGGCGCTGGTGGTGGGCGTAGCGGCGTTTGTTGGCTGCGTCTCGATGGTCTCATCCAACGCGATGGCGGTGATCCTCGACGAATTCCCGCATATGGCGGGCACCGCCTCGTCGCTGGCAGGGACGTTCCGTTTCGGGATTGGCGCGATTGTCGGGGCGCTGCTCTCAATGGCGACGTTTAATACTGCCTGGCCGATGCTGTGGGCGATTGCCCTCTGCGCGACTTGCTCCATCCTCTTCTATCTTTACGCCAGCCGGCCCCGTAAGACGGCGCATAAATGAGCACTTAAGGCCCGAAACGGGCCTTTTTGTTGACCCATATCAACCAACCCTCGGTTCGTTTACCCGGTGTTTGTTTCTTTTATGTAAAATCTATTTATGTAAAAAGTCACATCATTGTATTTAAAAAGGTTGAGTTAGATCGCAGAAACGGGTACATATAGCGCCGACGCGAGCCTGCAACGCCTATAAAATCCGCTAAACAGTGCAGGTTGGTGATGATGTGTTACTATAAATGTAAATAAATTGTGAAGTAAATTTGCTTCCGGGGATCTGAACGTGAATACATTACAACTCTCCATTGTCCATCGCTTGCCCCAGAGCTATCGCTGGTCGACGGGTTTTGCAGGTTCGAAAGTTGAACCGATTCCGCAAAGCGTTGCCGGGGAGGATAATTGTCTGGTGGCGCTCAAGCTGCTTAGCCCGAGCGATGAAAATGCGTGGCCGGTTATGGAACGTCTCAGCCAGGCGCTGACGGACATCGAAGTAGACAGCTCCGTGCTGGAATGCGAAGGTGAGCCGTGCCTGTTTGTTAACAGCCAGGATGAATTTGCTGCGACCTGCCGTCTGAAAAACTTCGGCGTGGCGATTGCCGAACCGTTCTCCGGTCAATATCCTTTCTGAGTGCTAGTCAGCGGACAATAGCTGGCGCGTGTAATCCTGCGCAGGCGCAGTGAATACGCGCTGGCACTCTCCCTGCTCAACGACTTCTCCCTGCCGCAATACCACCACCTGATGGCAAAGTGCACGCACCACCTGTAAATCGTGGCTGATAAAGATATAGGCCAGCCGATGCTTTTCCTGTAGCCCCTTCAGCAGCGCCAGAATTTGCGCCTGCACCGTGCGGTCCAGTGAAGAGGTAGGCTCGTCCAGCACGATCAGCTCCGGTTTCAGGATCAACGCGCGGGCAATCGCTATACGCTGGCGCTGTCCGCCGGAAAACTCAGCCGGATACCGGTGCCGGGTCTCGGGATCTAAACCCACTTCCGCCATCACCCGCTTCACGTCGATTTCACGCTGTTGTGCCGTCAGCGCGGGCTGATGAACGCGCAGGCCCTCTTCAATAATCTGCAATACGCTCAGCCGCGGGTTCAGCGAAGAGTTCGGATCCTGAAAGACCACCTGCATCCGCGGGCGGACGGGCAGCATTTGGCGGCGGCTCAGGTTTTGCAGCGGCATGCCGTCAAAGAGAATGCTTCCCTGCGAGGCGATCAGGCGCAGCAGCGCCAGGCCGGTGGTGCTTTTGCCCGAACCGGATTCGCCCACAAGCCCGAGCGACTCGCCCGGACGCAGAGAGAAGCTCATGTTTTTCAGAACATGATTGTGATCGACCACGCGACGCAAAATGCCTTTGCGGATCGGGAATGACACCGACAGGTCCTCAACCTTCAGCAACGGTGCGCTGTCAGCGTTAAGCGGAACCGGGTCGCCAGAGGGTTCGCTATCGAGCAGGCGCTGTGTATACGGGTGCTGAGGCGCGCTCAGCAGGGCAGTTGCCCTGTTCTGTTCGACGCAGCGGCCATTTTGCATCACGGCCACCGCGTCAGCGAGCTTTTTCACGATGCCCAGGTTATGCGTAATAAACAGCAGGCTCATGTTCAGCTCGTCGCGCAGTTCGCGCAGCAGTTGCAGAATTTGCGCCTGCACCGTGACGTCCAGCGCGGTGGTGGGTTCATCCGCAATCAACAGTTCGGGGCGCGTCAGCAGCGCCATCGCGATCATCACGCGCTGGCGCTCGCCGCCGGAAAGCTGATGCGGGAAATCGTTCAGCCGTTTTGCCGCATTACGAATGCCGGTGCGTTCAAGGCAGTCCAGAATTTCCCCCCGCGCTGCCTCTTTACGCATTCCCCGATGAAGTGACAGCACTTCATAGAGCTGTTTTTCCAGCGTATGCAATGGATTGAGCGACACCATCGGCTCCTGAAAAATCATGGCAATCTTATTGCCACGAATGCCGCGCAGGGTTTGCTCATCAGCGTTCAGCAGGGATTGTCCATGGAACAGAATATCCCCGTGCGGATAGCTGACCGGCGGGGAAGGGAGCAGGCGCAGCACCGACAGCGCCGAAACGCTCTTACCGGAGCCGGATTCCCCGACCAGCGCCAGCGTCTCTCCGCGCTGGATCTGCAACGATAAATCCGTCACCACCGGGCGAGATTCGCCCTGCTTTGAAAACGCAATCGACAGATTTTCTATGCTCAGAAGAGGCCGGGTCATGTCATACCGCCTTGTTGGGATCGAAGGCATCGCGCACGGCTTCGCCAATAAAAATCAGCAGGGAAAGCAGCACAGCCACGGAGAGGAATGCGGCGATGCCCAGCCAGGGGGCCTGGAGGTTGTTTTTGCCCTGCAACAGCAGTTCGCCAAGAGACGGTGAGCCCAGCGGCAAACCGAAACCAAGAAAATCAAGCGACGTCAGGGTGGTAATGGAGCTACACAAAATAAACGGCAGGAAGGTGAGGGTCGCCACCACCGCATTGGGAAGCATGTGACGGAAGATAATTGCGCGATCGCTCACGCCTAATGCCTGCGCGGCGCGAATATAATCGTAATTTCGCGTGCGCAGAAACTCCGCGCGCACCACGCCGACCAGTGCCATCCAGCCGAACAGGACGGTGATGCCTAACAGCCACCAGAAGCCAGGCTGTACTACGCTGGACAGCAGGATAATCAGAAACAGCGTCGGCATACCGGACCAGACTTCAATTACGCGCTGCCCCCACAAATCGATTTTTCCACCGTAATAGCCCTGCACGGCGCCCGCCACGACGCCCATCACGCTGCTAAAGAGCGTCAGAAGCAGCCCAAACAGGAGCGAGATGCGGGTGCCATAGAGGATGCGCGCCAGCACATCGCCGCCGTTGGCGTCCGTTCCCAGCCAGTTCTGCGAGGAAGGCGGGGAAGGGAAGGGGGTGGACGTGGCGTAGTTAATACTGTTCGCGCCAAAGCGAATCGGTGCCCAAAGCGCCCAGCCGTGCTGCGCGATCTGTTCACGTAACCAGGGATCCTGATACTCGGCTGGCGTCGCAAACGGACCGCCAAAATCGCTTTCGCTATAGGTAGTAAGCACCGGCACGTACCAGCGATCTTTGAAATGCACCAGCAGGGGTTTATCGTTGGCAATCAGTTCGGAACACAGACTTAAGGCAAACAGGACGGCGAAGATCCACAGCGACCAGTAGCCGCGACGGTTGTGGCGAAAGCGCGCCCAGCGGGCCTGATTGACGGGGCTTAAACGCGACATTAGCGGCCCTCAAAATCGATACGGGGATCGACCAGCGTATAGCTGATATCGCTGATGATATTCAGCAGCAGGCCGATCAGGGTGAAAATGTACAGTGTGCCAAACATCACCGGGTAATCACGGGAGACGGTGGCCTCATAGCCGAGCAGCCCTAAACCGTTGAGAGAGAACATCACTTCTATCAGCAGAGAGCCGGTAAAAAACATACTGATGAACGTGGCGGGAAAACCGGCAATCACCAGCAGCATGGCGTTACGAAAAACGTGCTTCCACATAATCTGCTTTTCACCGACGCCTTTGGCGCGCGCGGTGACGACGTACTGTTTGCGGATCTCATCAAGAAAGGCGTTTTTGGTCAGCATAGTAAGCGCCGCAAAACCGCCGATAACCGTCGCCAGCACCGGAAGCGTGATGTGCCAGAAGTAATCGGTGATTTTCTGATACCACGGCAACGTGCTGAAATCCGCAGAGACCAGCCCGCGCAGCGGGAAGAGGTCGAAATAACTGCCGCCAGCGAAAAAGACAATCAGCAGCACGGCAAACAGAAACGCCGGGATAGCGTAGCCGATGATAATGAACGTGCTGCTCCAGATATCAAAACGGCTACCGTTGTAGACCGCTTTGCGGATCCCCAGCGGAATGGAGACCAGATAAATAATCAGCGTCCCCCACAGTCCGAGCGTGATGGAAACCGGCAGGCTTTGCTTGATCAGGGTTAGCACCGAGGCGCTGCGAAACAGGCTGTCGCCAAAATCGAAACGGACATAATCCCAGAGCATCCTGAAATAACGCTCGTGCAGCGGCTTGTCAAAACCATAGCGATGGGTGATCTCGGCGATCACCTCCGGATCCAGTCCCCGACCGCCCCGGTAGTGGCTTTCGCTGATATTGCCCACGCCCGTCCGGGCATGGCTGGCCCCCATTCCTTCACCGCCGCCGCCCGGCATGCCGCCAGCGTGACCAAATTCTATGGCCGCAATCGCCTGGTCCACCGGGCCGCCGGGGGCAATCTGCACGATAAAAAAGTTAATGGTAATGATGGCCCATAGCGTCGGGATAACCAGCAGCAGCCTGCGGATAAGATAAGCGCCCATCGTCACTCCTCAACGCCGCGCTGCGGGCAGTTTTGCGGCTTTATTCACGTCATACCACCACGTATCAAAACCAAGCGTATAAACCGGGCGAACGGCGGGCAGGGAGAATTTGTCCCAGCGGGCCACGCGATCTTCACCCATGTACCACATCGGCAGCATGTAATAGTTCCAGGTTAACACCCGGTCAAGCGCGCGCCCGAGCGGCAGAAGTTTCTCTTTATCGCCCTGAGCGGCAACGATTTTCGCGATCAGCGCATCAATCACCGGACTCTTTACCCCCGGAGCGTTGTAGGAGGAGTCGATATACCCCGATGCCCAGGAGATTTGCAGGTCTGAACTCGGCCACGGCTGGGCAGCCCACAGGGTTTGCATCATGTCGTAATCGCGACTGCGCTTGCGGTTGGTCAGCTGGGCAATATCGACCTGGCGGATATTCATGGTCACCCCAAGACGGGCAAGGTTCTTCTTAAACGGCAGCACCCACTGATCGTTTGCGCCGGAGGCAATCAGCAGTTCGAAGCTGAGCGGCTTACCAGATTTAACATTTACTCGTAGCCGATTTTTCAACACCCAGCCAGCGTCATCCAGCAGTTTGCTGGCTTTCAGCAGGTTGTCCCGGTCGAACCCGTTTCCGTCGGATTTTGGCGGTTCAAATAGGCGGGTGAACACTTCCGGCGGGAGCTCCGCTTTCAATGGCGCCAGCAAAACCAGCTCGTCCGCGTGGGGATAATCACGGGCGGCATATTCAGTATTCTGGAAATAGCTGTTCGCCCGGCTGTAGGCTCCGTAAAACAGCGCTTTGTTCATCCATTCGAAATCAAACGCCAGGGTAATAGCTTCACGCACCCGACGATCGGAAAAAACCGGGCGCTGAATATTAAACGCCAGCCAGCGCGTGTCCTGCGCGGATTCGTTTTTATGTTCGTCTTTAACGATATAGCCTTTCGCGAAATTTTTTCCGATATACCGGGTCGCCCAGTTTTTGGCGCTGTTCTCGACACGTAAATCAAATGCGCCTGCCTTAAACGCCTCGAAGGCCACGTTATCATCCAGGTAGTAGTCGTAGCGGATTGTATCGAAGTTCCAGCGGCCCCGGTTTACCGGCAGCGTGGCTGCCCAGTAATCTTTCACGCGGGAATAGATCACGTACTGGCCCATTCGCCAGTCGGTAATGCGATACGGTCCTCCGGCCAGCGGCGGGGAAGAGAGGGGATCGCTCAGCTTATGGTTTTTCCAGAATGATTCGGGCATGACGGGCAGGGAGAACAGGCTCAGCATATTCTCTTTGTTTGGCTCAGGGAGTTCGATTCGCACGGTCAGCGGGGCGATGGCTTTCACCGTGGTGCCCTTGTACACCAGACGAAACTGCGGCACGCCTTCGGTCATAAATTTATGAAAGGTGAACGTCACATCGCGGGCGCTAACCGGCGTACCGTCGTGAAAACGCGCCCGCGGATTAATCGCGATTTCTGCCCAGCTAAAATCATCGGCGTAACGCACGTTCTCAGCGACCAGGGGATAATAGCTGCCGGGCTCGTCGTCGGAGGTGACGAACAGCGTGTCATAGAGGGATTCGGTACGCGCTGCCGCCACGCCGCGCAGGGCGAAGCGGTTAAAGTTGTCAAACGTTCCGGTCGCGGAAAGCGTCACGTTCCCGCCTTTCGGGGCGGCGGGGTTCACATAATCGTAGTGAGTAAAGTTGACCGCATACTTCGGCTCGCCAATGACGGCAAAGGCCGTGCTCTCTTTGATGGTCTGCGCCTGGCTCGACAGGCTCACCAGCGCCAACAGCATCAATACAACGCGCATAATCATAGTGCGGCGGATCCCTTTGTTCACAGGCAGGCTCGGTTGAGGAGAATAATAAGGGACAGCGCCGTGATTGTGAAATTATTCCCCGAGCGTGATGTCGGGTTGCCACGTCCTGAACTGCTCCAGCGGCATTGGTCGGCCGATCCAGTAGCCCTGAAGATAGTTCACGCCATGCTCGCGCAGCCACGCCGCCTGCTCGGGCGTTTCAACACCCTCGGCGACGGTTAACATATTCAGGCGTTCTGCCAGCGTCAGCACCGCGTCAAGCACTGGCGAGGTAACGGTTTCAGTCCCGATGGCATTCACGAAGCCACGGTCAATTTTCAGGTAATCCATCGTGAAGCGTTCCAGATAGATCAGCGCGCTGTGGCCGGTGCCAAAATCATCGATGGCGATTTCAAAACCTTCATTGTGCAGCCATTCAAACAGCTGATTTGCCTCGCGGTGGTTGATCATGTCGCGCTCGGTTATTTCCAGCACAATCTGGAAGTGATCGGGCGGAAGGGCAGCGGCAAACGCGCGCATATCCTCCTTAAAGCTTTCCGCATGCAGATGACCGGGCGCGATGTTGATCCCAAACTTGGCACCAGGCGGGAGCACCGTTTGCAGGACAGGGGCATCGCGGATAATCAGGTCAAAAAGATGCAGCGTCAGCGGGACAATCAGCTTCTGCGCTTCAGCGAAGTTAATAAAGGCATCCGGTGGAATTTCGCCCATCACCGGGTGCTTCCAGCGCATCAGGACTTCCAGCCCGGTCATTCTGAGCGACTGCGCATCCACGACGGGCTGATAGACCACGTAGAACTGGTCGTGCTTGATGGCCGTAAGGATCTCTTTCCCGGGATTCAGACGGATAGTGAGAATATAGAAATTCAGCAGACCTGCCGCAATGCCGCAGACCAGGCCGAAGAACACGGCGTAGAGCAGTTCATCGGTCTTCCAGGCTTGCGCATAAACGTTAACGGTCAGAGGAATATTTTTCAGCGTGGCGGTGCGAGCGGGGACGTCAGGCAAATCCCGCGCCTGAACCAGCATTCCGGACTGGGTGGATAACGCGGAGTCGCCAATGACGATCGATATTCCGGAAAATTCATCCTGACGTGACGTATAAAGAAGGTAAGGCGTCAGGTTGATGTTCACGGAGGTAAATACGCCGCCGTCTTTTACCAGCGGATTGCGATACCAGATAGCGATCGCGGGTTTATCCGGCAGCATGGGCGTGCCCGGCAGGAGCGCGATATCAACAGGTTTGCTGATGTGTAGCTGAGGGATAAGCGTTTCCATTGGGGTATTCATCGGACCTGTTGCCGAAGAGCAGAAGGCCTGTTTATCCCGGACCAGCAAAAAGGCGCGCACGTTAATACTGAAGGCCGCGCGTGAGGTGAGCGCCGCACTGACCTCTTCACAGCTGTTCAGCGTGAGCGGCTGGAGCGTATCAATAGAGGTTTTAAGCTCGTCGAAAAAGCTCTCCATGTAGACGCTTAAATCCGTAATGAGGGTATCGTACCTGACTTCTCGCTTGTGATAACTCCAGTAAAACTGTAACGCACTCAGAAGCAGGGCGGTAAACAACCCCGTCAGAATACTGAGAAACAGTATCTTGCGGTTGCTGGAGAAGTAGCGGGTAAACATAGATGTCGTGATTCCTGAAATGACGCTGGATGTCTATCAGTGTAACGGGCAAAAAAAAACACTGCCGGAGCAGTGCTTTTTTAATCGTATCGCCAGCCAAGGGATAACCAACGATACGACAGCAATATTAACTACGGCTCAGAACGCGGCGAGCTTCGTTGTAGCGCTTCTTCCAGTAAGGTTCGTTCATGCTGGAAATCGTCACACCACTGCTGGTGGAAGCATGGACAAACTGATCGTTACCGATATAGATGCCAACGTGTCGACCGGTTGAACCTGCTCTGAACAGGACTAAATCGCCCGTACGCAGTTTAGTGCGCGAAATGGACTTGCCCATTTCCTGCTGTTCATAAGTAGAACGCGGAAGGTCTAACCCAAACTGCTCACGGAAAGTACGCTGTACGAATGCGGAGCAATCGATGCCTTTCTTGGTGCTGCCGCCCAGGCGGTAACGCACGCCTTTCCAGTCAGCATACTGATCCATAATACGCGACTTAACGTCGAGATTACGTACCATATTTTCAAATTCATCCTGAGAGGCTTGCAGTGAAGAGGAATCTTCCATTCCCACAACACGCGTCTCAGGATGCATATTCTTCGCGGTGTTCGTCGTACTACATGCCGAAAGCAGAACCGCCACTGCAATCGCCGGGATCCCCCGCAAGATATATCTCAAAATTGGTTGAGATTTGACCATTTTGTTTGTTTTCCCTTGAAGTCCTTAACGAAAATATCGTTATAAAAATGCCAACCGTGACGAGACTAATTATCTGTTCACAATGAGACAATTCTTTATGGTGAAATCTGTGGCACAACGCACAAAATTATTCACCACGATAATAATTATCTCAATGGGGCAAAACGAGTTCGAGGTTAACCGATTGCAAAGGGCATTGCGAGCAAAAAAGACCGTTTTTTTATAAGAAAATGTGATACACAACGTTACAGCGCGGAATTGCTCAAAATGCCGCCATTCATACCGGTAATCCCTGCAATTGCTTCATTTTTATCACGAATTGTATGACGGAATGATGACAGCGCTGAATGATGCCGGAAAGAAGTGACTCAGGGATCGAAAACGATCCCTGATGAATGGTGTTAATTAGCGTTATTTATTTGTTTCAGACTTGTTTAAATTTGCCGGGAAGATAGCGATCAAAAATACCTATTACGCGATCGCTCAGGGGAGTCATCAGCACCCAGGGTAAACCAATTAACACCGCCGTGAGGGAGCCTACGGCGATATCTGTCAGCCAGTGAGCGCCAATCATCACCCGCGGGAATGCAAATACCACCACAATAACCAGGGCGATGGCGAAGGCTTTTTTACCGAAATAGCGCAGCATGAAGCCAGCAAAAATCAGCAGCATCATACCGTGGTCGCCCGGGAAGCTGTCCTTCGAGGCGTCTTTGGTTGGAATATGAAGCAGCTCGCTGACGCGGTTAATATTCGGGAAAGAGAGCGACGGACTGGCGCGTTTAACCGGCATCAGATGCTGCGCCAGCTGGTTGATAATCACGGCTGCCAGCAGCATGACCAGGCCGATAATCAGAATACGGCGACGACCCGTTTTGTCTTCCTTCAGCCAGAAGGAGAGCATCAGACAGCCCATTGCCAGCAGCGAACAGCCGTCAAACGCGCGGTTGTTGGTGATCGCCACCAGCCACAGGAAGGCTTCACTCTTCGCCAGCGCCTGGTTAAAGAAGTGGAACAGCCCGGAATCCAGCGGGAACCAGAATCCGTGATCCGCCGGGATATACCAGGAGAAAAAGATCGCCAGACCGGCAGCGTTGAGCAATAAAATAGCAGGAAGTCGAGTCGTCATAGTCTTCAGCAATGTGTGAAATCAGGGGCAACGTTAGCCGCCCAAACTTAAACGAAGCTTCAACAGGCTTGACTGGAGGGCATTCCAGTCGGTATTAACCGCACTAATTAACTCTATCCGGCTGTCGGGTGGCGCGACGTTCTGGGTTTCTATAAAGAAATCCTCGCCCTGACGATTAATGCGCACCAGACCATCCGGGGTGCGCATGATCCCTTTTACCCGCTCAACCGGCGCCAGTCTCGCCCATTCCAGTATACCAATGGTGTCGAAAACCGTATCGGCATCGAAGATCCAGCCGCAGGCCTGGTGTCCCTGGCCGCTGTTCAGATTTCGACGCCAGCGCTGATGTTCCGGCAGGCTCAGCGCTGCCAGACCTTGCTTCGCGCCGTGGCTATGTGAATGCTCTGCGCTGGCAGGCAGTTGCGTCTGGTTGAGGCGGGGAAGATCGAGCAGGGCGCCATCAATGTTGCCCTGGGTGGTCTGCACATACTGACGTCCACCGCCAGCCTGCTGCCACCAGGACTCGAACGCGGCCTGACTCTCAGCCGTCGCGCGATCGGATTTATTCGCCACGATAATATCTGCCGAGGCGAGCTGGTCGCGGAAATTGTCGTTATTGATCGCTTTTTCATCCAGCAGCTGGCGGGGGTCGAGCAGGCAAAGCGTCGCACGCAGCTCAAGCCACGGCTCGTAGACCGGGGCGGTCAGTAAATCAAGAATTTGCTTCGGATGACCCAGCCCAGTGGGTTCAATCAGCAGACGGTCAGGCTTGCCCTGACGCAGCAGCGTATTCAGCCCGACCTGCATCGGCAGACCATTCACACAGCACATACACCCGCCCGGGATCTCTTTCACCATCGCGCCGCTGTCGGCGAGCAACGCGCCGTCGATCCCCACTTCGCCAAATTCGTTGACCAGCACGGCCCACTTTTCCGCCGGATCTTTATTGGCCAGCAAATGCAGAATGGACGTAGTTTTACCGCTGCCGAGAAAACCGGTGATCAGGTTGGTTTTGGTCACGTGCGCTCCGATAAATAATTGTGATGTAGTAACAACTATCTATCATCCTGACGAAAAAATCGGGCATTGAGAAGAGGGAGGGCGAACGGAGCGTAAAACCGTTCGCCTTAAACGCAATAATCGCTAAATTTTTAACGTTTCGATAACGGCCTGACGCGCGCCGAGCCGGACGAGGCGCTGGTACGCGCCGGTGATTGCCTCGACAAAGACAGGGTTTTGCGGCAGGTCGTCGCCAAAGATTTCTTTTAGCCTCAGCAGGGCGCTAACGCGTTCTGCGTCACTGCTGGTAGCGACAATGGCCTGAAACTTGTCGCTCAGCGGATCGCGCACGTCAATGGCGTTGCCCTGGTCGTCCGTCCCGCTGACGTAGCGCATCCAGCCTGCGACGCCCAGCGCCAGTAATGGCCAGGCGGTGTTACGCTCAAGATGCATGCGGATCCCATCCAGCATGCGCTGAGGCAGCTTCTGACTGCCGTCCATAGCGATTTGCCAGGTGCGGTGCTGTAGCGCCGGGTTGGCGAAGCGGTCAAGCAGGCTGTCAGCATAGGCTGTCAGATCGACGTTGGTGATGCGCAGCGTAGGGGCCTGCTCATTCAGCATCAGCCTGCGGGCAGCCTCGCGGAAGCTGTCGTCCTGCATACATTCATTTATGTGCGCGTAGCCGGCAAGGTAGCCCAGATACGCCAGGAAGGAGTGGCTGCCGTTCAGCATCCGCAGCTTCATCTGCTCCCAGGGCAGGACATCCTCAACCATCTGTACGCCTGCAACCTCCCATTCCGGACGCCCGGCGACAAAGTTATCTTCCACTACCCACTGAATGAACGGTTCACAGCTGATGGCGCAGGGATCTTCAACGCCAAGTTCCTGGGTGATTTCCGCGAGTGAGGCGTCAGTGGCGGCGGGCACGATTCGGTCGACCATGGTGCCAGGGAAGCTCACGTGCGCCTCGATCCATCCGGCCAGCTCTGCGGATCGCTTTCCGGCCATGCCGAGAACGGCATTTTTCACCACGTGGCCGTTGTCGGGAATATTGTCGCAGGAGAGCACGGTAAACGCTGGCAGGCTGCGCTCGCGGCGGCGATGAAGCGCTTCGACCAGAATACCCGGCGCGGAATGCGGCTCAGACGGATGCTCAAGATCGTGCAGAATGCGGCTGTTGTGCATATCCAGTTTCCCCGTCGCCGGATCGATGCAGTAGCCTTTTTCGGTAATGGTGAGGGAGACAATGGCCACCTGCGGTTCGCAGAACTTCTCAATAATGGCTGCCAGCGAGTCGAGTTTTGCGTTCAGGCACTCTTTTACCGCACCGATAATAATGGGCTGATTGCCTTCGGCACCTTTCTCCAGCACGGTAAACAGATGATCCTGCGCGCGGAGCTGGCGCATGAGAACATCGCCGCTAAAGAGGCTAATCTCACAAATACCCCAGTCGCCTCCTTTGGCGTTCAGCACCCGGTTTGTTAACAACGCCTGATGCGCCCGGTGGAACGCGCCAAAGCCGAAATGGACGATGCGGGAGCGTAACTGCTCGCGATCGTAGCGGGGCTGCTGGACATGAGCAGGAAGCGCGGTGGAGGCAATAGTCTTCATGTAGTACACACCTGATTAACCATTAATTAACAATGCCAGTGTAAAGTTATATGACAACAAATTAAATTGGTAAGCCGTAAATATCCCGGTTATGTGAGTTTGATCAATCAATGTCGCGCGCTGTGTTGACCACTTCGATTAAACATGTATGGTAGTCGTCATTGAGGTAATCCATATTGGTATAACAACTTGAGAGGGTGGGGCAATGGAACAAACCTGGCGTTGGTACGGGCCGAACGATCCGGTTTCTCTTGATGATGTGCGTCAGGCTGGCGCAACGGGTGTGGTCACGGCGCTGCATCATATTCCGAACGGTCAGGTGTGGCCGGTGGAGGAAATCCTAAAGCGTCAGGCACAGCTGGCAGAGAAGGGTCTAACCTGGTCTGTCGTGGAAAGTATTCCGGTTCACGAAGATATCAAAACCCACTCCGGTGAGTGTGAAACCTGGATTGCGAATTATCAGCAGAGCATTCGTAACCTGGCGGCCTGCGGTATTGATACCGTCTGCTATAACTTTATGCCAATTCTGGACTGGACGCGTACCGACCTGGAATATGAAATGGCCGATGGTTCGAAGGCGCTGCGTTTCGATCAAATCGCTTTTGCGGCTTTCGAGCTGCACATTCTGAAGCGTCCGGGGGCGGAAGCAGACTACACCGCCGAAGAGCAGCAGCAGGCGCTGGCGTGGTTCAATGCCGCCAGTGAAGCGGACATTGAGAAGCTGGTTCGCAATATAATCGCGGGCCTGCCGGGGGCGGAAGAGGGCTATACCCTCGATCAGTTCCGCGCGCGCCTGGCGGAATATGGCGATATCGATAAAAACCAGCTGCGTGAAAACATGGCGCACTTCCTGCGCGCTATTGTGCCGGTGGCAGAAGAAGTCGGCGTGCGGCTGGCGGTCCATCCGGACGATCCTCCGCGCCCAATCCTCGGCCTGCCGCGTATCGTGTCGACCATTGAGGATATGCAGTGGCTAAAAGAGACGGTGGACAGCATCTACAACGGCTTTACCATGTGTACGGGCTCTTACGGCGTGCGTGCGGATAACGATCTGGTGCGGATGATCGAAACCTTTGGGGATCGCATTCATTTCACTCACCTGCGTGCAACCTGCCGTGAAGAGAATCCAAAAACCTTCCATGAAGCAGCCCACCTTGGCGGCGACGTGAACATGGTTGCGGTGGTGGATGCCATTCTCTCTGAAGAAGTACGTCGTAAGCAGGCGGGGGATGTACGTCCTATCCCGTTCCGTCCGGATCACGGGCATCAGATGCTGGACGATCTGCGCAAGAAAACGAATCCAGGGTATTCGGCGATTGGCCGTCTGAAAGGGATGGCGGAAGTGCGCGGTATCGAGCTGGCGCTGAAAATGACGAAGTATCCAGAGCTTCTGTAAGCCTGATTGCCCGGTGGCGCTACGCTTACCGGGCCTACGAAAAACCGGCTCTGAGGCCGGTTTTTGTGTTTTTGTAGGCCGGGTAAGGCGCAGCCGCCACCCGGCAAACGCCACAATCAGTCAGCGCGACCCATATAGCGTTTTTCTTCGATATGGATACGGATTTTCTCGCCCGCTGACAGGTATTCTGGCACCTGTACGACCAGACCGGTAGTCAGGGTAGCCGGTTTGTTACGCGCGCTTGCAGACGCGCCTTTGATGCCCGGTGCCGTTTCAACGATTTCCAGATCAACGGTCTGCGGCAGCTCCAGCGCCAGCAGCACGCCATCCCAGGTCAGCACCTGCATGTCCGGCATTCCACCTTCAGGAATAAACAGCAGCTCTTCTTCGATCTGATCTTTGGTGAAGATATACGGGGTGTAATCTTCTTTATCCATGAACACGTATTCGTTGCCGTCGATGTAGGAGAAATCAACGTAGCGACGGGTCAGGGTCACGGTATCCACGATATCGTCGCCTTTAAAACGTTCTTCCACTTTCAGGCCGGTACGGACATCGGAGAAACGCATTTTATACAGCGTTGCTGCGCCACGGGCGCTGGGTGCCTGAATGTCGATATCTTTTACAATCAGCAGTTTGCCATTGTAATTCAGTACCATACCTTTCTTAATTTCGTTCGCTCTTGGCATTGCAGTAATCCTGTTTACGGGAGGTAAAAAATATCGCGCCAAATTACTCGCGCGCGGCCATTCAGGCAAGCGGAATTCGTGGGTTTTGCTATCAATACATAAAAGGTGTTACT
The DNA here is from genome assembly GCF_014893445.1 of Enterobacter cloacae complex sp. P29RS. NCBI lineage: Bacteria > Pseudomonadati > Pseudomonadota > Gammaproteobacteria > Enterobacterales > Enterobacteriaceae > Enterobacter > Enterobacter cloacae complex sp. P29RS. The sequence goes on from NZ_JADBPZ010000010.1 coordinate 48,619, forward strand.
GTGCGCGCAATGCCCGACTGCGCGGGCATCTGCCACCAATAGAGAGCATGTATGGATTGTCGTTCCGACTGTGGCGCGTGCTGTACCGCACCGTCCATCTCAAGCCCCATTCCAGGCATGCCACAAGGCAAGCCTGCCAATACCCGCTGCGTTCAGCTCTCTGAATCTAACCTGTGCATGATCTTTGGCTCGCCTTTACGCCCGAAGGTGTGCTCCGGGCTCCAGCCTGACGCCGAAATGTGCGGCAGTACGCGCCAGCAGGCCATCACTTACCTGCTTGAGCTGGAAGCGCTCACCGCGCCTTAAACGTCTTTGATCCGCGTCAGGCAGCTCAGCGTCAGGACGCACATCACCAGCGCAATCCAGAACACCGTATGATAGTTCCAGATTTCAGCCACAACGCCCGCCAGTGAGCCTGCAATAATCCAGCCCACGCGGGTGGTATTAGTATAAAGGGTGGTGGCAGCGCCTGCCTGACCCGGCATCAGATCCTGGAAGTAGAGCATGCCGATACCGGCCAGAATGCCGATATAAATGGCGTTCAGCAGCTGTAAAGCAAGAAGCAGCGCTGGCGTATGAACCGTCAGCATACCGATATAAAACAGCAGCCCGGCAACGGCGGCGATGCGCATCAAAAAGCGCTTGCCGAAGCGCTTCGCGTAATAGCCCGCAATCAGCATGGTGGGGATCTCAAGCCCCGCGGCGGTTCCCATCATGATCCCGGCCAGCTTCTCCGGCAGATGCAGCTCATCAATAATAAACAACGGCATATTAATGATATAGAGGCTGTTCGTTCCCCACATCAGCGTACAGATAATGAATAACAGTAGTGCGTCGCGCCGGTTACGCCGCGGTGCTTCCAGCGTACCGGTCGCCACTTTCGGCTCTTTACGCATGGAAGGCAGGAAGAACCATACCATTGCGCCACACACCACGAAGGCTACCGCCGCGCTGAGGTACATTACCGTAAAGCCAAAACCCATTGCCAGCGCGTAGGCGAGCGGGGGGCCAATCACCCACGCAAGCGACACCTGCGCGCGCAGTATCGAGCTGAACATCACCGCTTCCCGCCCGGTGCGGTCGGCATGCTCGCGGGCAAGGGCGAACATCTGCGGGTTGGCGGTCGAGCCGAAGCTGCTCAGGAACACCCCAACAAACAGCAGAATGAAATAGTTGCGGTTCCAGGCAAACAACACGCAGGCGAAAACGCCCAGCAGACAGCAAAAAACAATCAGGCTTTTGCGATCGCCTTTTCTGTCGGAACGCCCGGCCAGAAACTGGCTGACCAGGATGCCAATGATGGCGCTCCCGGTGAAGAAGAAGCCAACCATCGCCGGGCGGGCGTGGACTTCGTTGGTCAAAAACAGGCTCAGCGTAGGCGTTTGTAACGCACCGGCAATACCGGTGAGGAAAGCAACAATCAAAAACGCCGTTGACGTCAAATCAAAGGGCTTTGGTGAGGCGGCAGCGGGGGTGTTATGCATGTTCAGTCTTTGCGAGTAACAGAGAGAGGCGGAGTTTACGCCGCCTGTCATTAAATAAACAGAGGGCAAAATCAAGATTGCCACAATAAATCAAAATAGCATTTCAGTTTAACGCTGTTTCGCTGAAGCGTGCTGAACCTGTTTGCTGAACATCAGCAAAAACCTCCCTATTGAAGAAGAAATGTGCTGCACTTCTAAATTCTGCAACAAGAAATGTAACTTTTCTTGCAACCTTTTGTAGAAAAGACAAGACTTTTTGAAACGTTTCAGCGCTATCTTGCATGTCCTGTAGAAGCAGGTTAGCGCATATTTTCTCAGTTAAGCTGAAACGATTCAATTTCAGCAGGAGAGGAGAATCATGTTCCAGTTATCTGTTCAGGATATCCACCCGGGCGAACAGGCCGGGAATAAAGAAGAGGCTATTCGCCAGGTCGCCGCTGCGCTCGTGCAGGCTGGCAACGTGGCGGACGGCTACGTCAACGGCATGCTGGCGCGTGAACAGCAGACCTCCACCTTCCTCGGTAACGGTATTGCAATTCCGCACGGCACCACGGACACCCGCGATCAGGTGCTGAAAACCGGCGTGCAGGTTTACCAGTTCCCGCAGGGCGTGCTCTGGGGCGAGGGGCAGGTGGCTTACGTGGCGATCGGTATCGCGGCCAGCGGTGACGAACATCTGGGCCTGCTGCGTCAGCTGACGCACGTGCTGAGCGAAGATGCCGTCGCGGAACAGCTTAAATCCGCCACCACTGCTGAAGAGCTGCGTGCCCTGCTGATGGGCGAAAAACAGAGCGAAGCGCTGAAGCTGGATAATGAAACCCTGATGCTGGACGTCGTTGCGTCCGATCTGGTGACGCTCCAGGCGCTGAACGCGGCTCGCCTGAAAGAGGTGGGGGCGGCTGATACCGCCTTTGTGACCCGCACCATCAATGATAAGCCTTTAAACCTGGGTCAGGGCATCTGGCTGAACGACAGTGCTGAAGGCAACCTGCGCAGTGCTATCGCGGTCAGCCGTGCTGCGGTTGCCTTTGAGACAGACGGCGAACGCGCCGCGATGCTGGTAACCGTTGCCATGGCTGACGATCAGCCGGTATCCGTCCTGAAGCGCCTTGGCGATCTGCTGCTGAACAATAAAGCTGAAAAATTGCTGAACGCAGACGCGGCGACGGTGCTGGCCCTGCTGACCAGCGACGATGCGCTGACGGACAACCTGCTGAGCGCGGAGTACGTGGTGCGTAACGAACACGGCCTGCATGCCCGTCCGGGCACCATGCTGGTGAATACCATTAAACAATTTGAAAGTGAGATCACCGTGACCAATCTGGACGGTTCGGGTAAACCAGCCAACGGGCGCAGCCTGATGAAAGTTGTCGCGCTGGGTGTGAAGAAAGGCCATCGTCTGCGTTTTACCGCGCAGGGTGCTGATGCTGAACAGGCGCTAAAAGCGATTGGCGACGCCATCGCGGCCGGTCTGGGGGAGGGCGCATAATGAGCAGACGTGTTGCGACCATTACGCTGAACCCGGCTTACGATCTGGTGGGCTTCTGCCCGGAAATTGAGCGTGGCGAAGTTAACCTGGTGCGAACCACCGGCCTGCATGCCGCAGGGAAAGGGATTAACGTGGCGAAGGTGCTGAAAGATCTCGGCATCGACGTCACCGTTGGCGGCTTCCTTGGCAAAGACAACCAGGACGGTTTTCAGCAGTTGTTCAGTGAACTGGGCATCGCCAACCGTTTTCAGGTTGTGCAGGGCCGTACCCGTATTAACGTTAAGCTGACCGAGAAAGACGGTGAAGTGACCGATCTGAACTTCTCCGGCTTCGAAGTGACCCCGGCTGACTGGGAGCGCTTCGTTGCCGATTCCCTGAGCTGGCTGGGCCAGTTTGACATGGTGTGCGTCAGCGGCAGCTTGCCGTCCGGCGTCAGCCCGGAAGCGTTCACCGACTGGATGACGCGCCTGCGCAGCCAGTGCCCGTGCATTATTTTTGACAGCAGCCGCGACGCGCTGGTCGCCGGTCTGAAAGCCTCGCCATGGCTGGTTAAGCCTAACCGCCGTGAACTGGAAATCTGGGCGGGCCGTAAGCTGCCAGAATTAAAGGATGTGATTGACGCTGCCCATGCGCTGCGCGAGCAGGGTATCGCTCATGTGGTGATTTCGCTGGGTGCAGAAGGTGCCCTGTGGGTTAACGCCTCCGGGGAATGGATTGCCAAACCGCCTTCTATGGAAGTGGTCAGCACCGTGGGTGCCGGGGATTCGATGGTTGGCGGCCTGATCTACGGTCTGCTGATGCGCGAATCCAGTGAACATACCCTACGCCTTGCTACCGCCGTTGCGGCCCTGGCCGTGAGCCAGAGCAATGTCGGTATTACCGATCGTACCCAGTTAGCCGCGATGATGGCGCGCGTTGACTTAAAACCTTTTAACTAACAGCAGGAGAGGAATAATGAAAACGCTGCTGATCATTGACTCCGGTCTCGGACAGGCTCGTGCCTATATGGCGAAGACCCTGCTGGGCGCGGCGGCACAAAAAGCGCATCTGGATATCATTGATAACCCGGGTGATGCTGAAATGGCGATTGTTCTGGGCGACAAAATCCCCGCGGACAGCGCCCTGAACGGCAAAAAAGTGTGGCTGGGCGATATTAACCGCGCGGTGGCACACCCTGAACTGTTTCTGAGCGAAGCAAAAGGTCATGCGACGGTTTACAGCGCACCCGTTGAGGCCGCGCCGGTCGCAACCGCTGGGCCTAAACGCATTGTTGCGGTAACGGCTTGCCCGACAGGTGTGGCTCACACCTTTATGGCGGCTGAAGCCATTGAAACCGAAGCGAAAAAACGCGGCTGGTGGGTGAAGGTTGAAACTCGCGGCTCTGTTGGCGCGGGTAATGCCATCACACCGGAAGAGGTGGCCGAAGCCGATCTGGTGATCGTGGCGGCCGATATCGAAGTGGATCTGGCGAAGTTTGCCGGTAAGCCGATGTACCGCACCTCAACCGGCCTGGCGCTGAAGAAAACTGCGCAGGAGTTTGATAAAGCGCTGGCGGAAGCCAAACCTTATCAGGCGACCGGTGCGGCTAAAACGCCTGGCGAAGGTAAGAAAGAGTCTGCGGGTGCCTATCGTCACCTGTTAACCGGGGTTTCCTACATGCTGCCGATGGTGGTGGCGGGCGGCCTGTGTATTGCGCTCTCCTTTGCCTTTGGTATCGAAGCCTTTAAAGAGCAGGGCACGCTGGCGGCAGCCTTGATGCAGATTGGTGGCGGCTCCGCGTTTGCGCTGATGGTGCCGGTGCTGGCGGGCTTTATCGCCTTCTCCATCGCTGACCGTCCGGGTCTGACGCCGGGTCTTATCGGCGGTATGCTGGCCGTGAGCACTGGTTCTGGCTTTATCGGCGGTATTATTGCCGGTTTCCTTGCCGGTTACGTGGCGAAGCTCATCAGCTCTAAGCTGAAGCTGCCGCAGAGTATGGAGGCGCTGAAACCTATCCTGATCATCCCGCTGATTTCCAGCCTGGTGGTCGGTCTGGCGATGATTTACCTGATTGGTAAGCCGGTCGCGGGCATTCTGGAAGGTCTGACCCACTGGCTGCAAACCATGGGGACGGCGAACGCGGTGCTGTTGGGCGCAATCCTCGGCGGTATGATGTGTACCGACATGGGCGGTCCGGTAAACAAAGCGGCATACGCGTTCGGCGTTGGCCTGCTGAGTACCCAGACCTACGCGCCTATGGCGGCGATCATGGCGGCAGGTATGGTGCCTCCGCTGGCGCTTGGCCTGGCGACAATCATTGCCCGTCGTAAGTTCGATAAAGCGCAGCAGGAAGGCGGCAAAGCGGCGCTGGTGCTGGGTCTGTGCTTCATTACCGAAGGCGCAATCCCGTTTGCGGCGCGCGATCCAATGCGTGTTCTGCCATGCTGTATCGTCGGCGGTGCGGTAACGGGAGCTATCTCCATGGCGGTAGGTGCGAAACTGATGGCACCGCACGGCGGTCTGTTCGTCCTGCTGATCCCTGGCGCCATCACGCCGGTGCTGGGCTACCTGCTGGCGATTGTTGCCGGTACGCTGGTGGCAGGTCTGTCTTACGCGGTGCTGAAGCGTCCGGAAGCGGAAGTGGTCGCAAAAGCAGCCTAAAAGAGGTGTCGGGTGGCGGCTTCGCCTTACCCGACCTACAAAAAAGCCGGGTCGCGTTAAGCGCCCGGCTTTTTTTATGCCGCCTGTTCAGCGGTCTGCTGTGCCTTCAGCCAGGCAATCTCTTCTGCCCAGATATCCGGATTGATGGTTTCCAGCACCATTGGAATGCCGTCGAAGCGGGGATCCTGCATGATAAAGCGGAACGCATCGTGGCCGATATTACCTTCGCCCAGGCTGTGGTGACGGTCTACGCGGCTGCCGAACGCGCTTTTCGCATCGTTTAAGTGCATACCGCGAAGATACTTAAAGCCAACAATACGCTCGAACTCCTCGAAGGTATTTTTTGTGGCCTCGGTTGTGCGCAGATCATACCCGGCGGCAAACGCGTGGCAGGTATCAATGCACACGCCCACGCGGGATTTGTCTTCCACGCCGTCGATGATCGCCGCCAGATGCTCAAACTTAAAGCCGAGGTTGCTGCCCTGACCGGCGGTATTCTCAATCACCGCCGTCACGCCCTGGGTTTTATCCAGCGTCATGTTGATGGACTCGGCAATGCGCGCCAGACAGGCGTCTTCGTCGATTTGCATCAGATGGCTACCGGGATGGAAGTTCAGCAGCGTCAGCCCCAGCTGTTCGCAGCGCTGAACCTCATCCAGGAATGCTTCGCGGGATTTTTCCAGCGCCTCAGCAACCGGGTGGCCGAGGTTAATCAGGTAGCTGTCGTGCGGGAGGATCTGCCCAGGCCCATAGCGGTATTTCTCGCAGGCGGCTTTGAAGTCATCAATCACTTCCGCGGTGAGGGGAGCTGCGCGCCACTGCCGCTGGTTTTTGGTGAACAGGGCGAAAGCGGTCGCCTCGATTTCGGCGGCGCGAATGGCGGCATTCGCAAGGCCACCGGCAGCGCTGACGTGCGCTCCAACATATTTCATAAAAAAACTCCTGTTAACCCGAAATGCCTATGATAGCGGGTTAACAGGAGAAGGACGAGATGGTTTATGCCAACAGGCTGTGTACCGCAAGGTTAATCGCACCGCCGCCAACAATCAGCCAGATGAACAGCACCAGCGCCATCAGCAGCGGTTTCGCCCCGGCTTTTTTCAGCGCGCTGACGTGCGTGGTGACGCCCAGCGCCGCCATTGCCATCGCCAGCAGGGCCGTATCCAGCGTGACCAGCATATCCACCATCGCTTTTGGCAGCAGGTGGAAAGAGTTGAAGATAGCGACCACGATGAACAGGATCGCAAACCACGGAATGGTGATTTTGCTTTTCTCGCTGCCGCCTGCAGGAGTCAGCTGTTTAACCCGCGCCGCGAGGAAAATCAGGAACGGGGCCAGCATCATCACGCGCAGCATTTTGGCAATGACCGCCGCGTTTTCCGCTTCCGGGTTAATGGCGTGACCTGCCGCCACCACCTGCGCCACTTCGTGCATGGTTGAGCCGATATAAATGCCGTAGGTTTCCGGGCTAAACCAGTGCGCCACCAGCGGATACATGGCTGGATACAGGAAGATCGCCAGCGTACCGAAGATAACTACCGTCGCGACGGCAACCGTGACTTTACTGGCTTCGGCTTTGACTACCGGCTCTGTTGCCAGTACAGCCGCTGCGCCGCAGATGCTGCTACCCGCACCGATCAGCCAGCTGGTCTGTTTGTCCAGTCCAAAGATCTTCTGGCCGATAAAGCACGCCAGTAAAAAGGTGCTCGAAAGGGTCAGGACGTCGATGGCAATCCCGCTGACACCCACATCCGCAATCTGCGAAAAGGTGAGACGGAAGCCATAAAGGATGATCCCGAGACGTAATAAATGCTGCTTGGCGAAAATCACGCCGCCGTCGCAGGATTTCCAGATGTGCGGGTAAACGGTGTTCCCGACCACCATGCCGAGCAGAATGGCCAGCGTCAGGGCGCTGAACCCTGCGCCGGCAACAGCTGGTATACTGCCACCCCATAAGGCCACGCCGGTAACCACGGCGCTGAGCGCGAGACCCGGCACGAAGTGCCACACTGTACGATGATGTTGTAAGGTGATTTCTGACATAACCTTCTCCTTTGTCTGGCTAAAGGTTACGGCGCTCTGGCTTAAAAATAAAATTGATTATATATTTATAATCAATCTTTATAAGTGGTAAGCAACCATGCACATTACATTGCGTCAGCTGGAAGTATTTGCCGAGGTGCTGAAAAGCGGCTCGACAACCCAGGCGTCACAAATGCTGGCGCTCTCGCAGTCCGCCGTTAGCGCGGCCTTGACCGATCTTGAAGGGCAACTGGGCGTCCAGCTTTTCGACAGGGTAGGAAAGCGACTGGTGGTGAACGAACATGGCCGCCTGCTGTATCCGCGTGCCCTGGCCTTGCTTGAGCAGGCAACGGAGATCGAACAGCTGTTCCGCGAGGACAACGGCGCTATTCGCGTCTACGCCAGCAGCACGATCGGTAACTACATCCTGCCGGAAGTGATCGCCCGCTACCGCCGGGATTTTCCGACCCTGCCGCTGGAGATGAGCGTCGGCAACAGCCAGGACGTGATTAACGCGGTGATTGATTTCCGCGTGGACATCGGTCTTATCGAAGGGCCGTGCCACAACGTCGATATCATTGCGGAGCCCTGGCTTGAGGATGAGCTGGTGGTGTTTGCTTCCCCGGCCTCTTCTTTACTCCAGGGCGAGGTTACGCTGGAGCGTCTGGCGCAGGCGCAGTGGATCCTGCGAGAGCAGGGCTCCGGCACGCGTGAGATTGTCGATTATCTACTGCTGTCCCATCTGCCGCAGTTCCAGCTAGGGATGGAGTTAGGTAACTCCGAGGCCATTAAGCATGCCGTACGTCATGGCCTGGGCATTAGCTGTCTTTCCCGACGGGTGATCGCCGAACAGCTGGAAACCGGCTCTCTGGTTGAGATCCCCGTTCCGCTGCCGAAGCTGGTGCGCACGCTGTGGTGCATCCACCATCGTCAGAAACACCTTTCCAGCTCGCTCCAGCGTTTTCTGCGCTATTGTGCCATTTAACGTTCCCCGGTGGCGCTTCGCTTACCGGGGCCAGGTGCGCTTATCACTCCACATTTTTATGCTTTACTTATAATCCTGGCCGAGTCATGAAGCTCTCTTATAACTGAGCATTTCTGCCGGAAGCAACGCAGATCGTCTGCTACAATCGCGCCTCATTTATTGAATGGACAGCATTTTCACATGGTTTCAGAAACTAAAACCACAGAAGCGCCCGCGCTACGTCGCGCACTTAAGGCGCGTCACCTGACGATGATCGCCATTGGCGGCTCCATCGGTACGGGTCTTTTCGTTGCCTCTGGCGCAACAATTTCGGCAGCCGGCCCGGGTGGGGCATTATTCTCTTATATCCTGATTGGCCTGATGGTCTACTTCCTGATGACCAGCCTGGGCGAACTGGCGGCATACATGCCGGTGTCTGGTTCGTTTTCGACCTACGGACAAAAATACGTTGAGGAAGGCTTCGGCTTCGCGCTGGGCTGGAACTACTGGTACAACTGGGCGGTGACCATCGCCGTTGACCTCGTCGCCGCACAGCTGGTGATGACCTGGTGGTTCCCGGACACGCCAGGCTGGATCTGGAGCGCCCTGTTCCTGGCGGTCATCTTCCTGCTGAACTACATCTCCGTGCGCGGTTTCGGCGAAGCGGAATACTGGTTCTCTTTGATTAAAGTGGCAACCGTCATCATCTTTATCGTCGTCGGTGTGGCGATGATCGTTGGTATTTTCAAAGGGGCCGAACCGGCGGGCTGGAGTAACTGGACAATAGGCGATGCGCCGTTTGCCGGGGGCTTCTCGGCGATGATTGGCGTGGCGATGATTGTCGGCTTCTCCTTCCAGGGCACCGAACTGATTGGCATTGCGGCCGGTGAATCCGAAAACCCGGAGAAGACCATCCCGCGCGCGGTGCGTCAGGTGTTCTGGCGTATCCTGCTGTTCTATGTGTTCGCGATCCTGATTATCAGCCTGATCATTCCGTATACCGACCCAAGCCTGCTGCGTAACGATGTGAAAGACATCAGCGTCAGCCCGTTCACCCTGGTCTTCCAGCACGCGGGTCTGCTCTCTGCGGCGGCGGTGATGAACGCGGTGATCCTGACGGCGGTACTGTCTGCGGGTAACTCCGGTATGTACGCCTCTACCCGCATGCTCTACACCCTGGCCTGCGACGGTAAAGCGCCGCGTATTTTCTCGAAACTGTCTCGCGGTGGCGTGCCACGCAACGCGCTGTATGCGACCACGGTGATTGCGGGTCTCTGTTTCCTGACCTCCATGTTCGGCAACCAGACGGTCTACCTGTGGCTGCTTAACACCTCTGGTATGACGGGCTTCATTGCCTGGCTGGGCATTGCCATCAGCCACTACCGTTTCCGTCGCGGGTACGTCAAGCAGGGTCATGATCTGAATAACCTGCCGTACCGGTCAGGGTTCTTCCCGCTGGGGCCGATCTTCGCCTTTGTTCTGTGCCTGATCATTACCCTGGGCCAGAACTATGAGGCCTTCCTTGCGGACACCATTGACTGGGGCGCCGTCACGGCCACCTATATCGGCATTCCGCTGTTCCTGATCATCTGGTTTGGCTACAAACTGACGAAAGGAACGCGCTTCGTTCGCTACAGTGAAATGGATTTCCCGGAACGATTTAAACAATAACCGCACTTCCTCTCTTTTAGCCCGCTCAATCGAGCGGGCTTTTTTATGGGCAGATCAGAAGCTGTAGGTCATGCCTACGGTATAGCGACGGCCATCCAGCACGGTGTCATACGTATCGTAGTCAATCTGCTTATCGAGCATGTTATATACACCGGCAGTAACCAGCAGGTTTTTGTTGGCGTTGTAGCGCATACCGACATCCACCTGAGTGTAGGACGGTGTGCCCTGAGACATAGACGTGCGGCTCAGGTACTCAGACGTTTTACCGCGCAGGTTCAGACGGCTCCAGAAGCCGACGTCGGGCGTCGCCTGCCAGTCCAGGGTGGTGTTGAACATGTGTTTTGGCATTTTGTTCAGTGGCTTGCCGGAGAACTGGCCGCTCTTCTGCTCGGATTCCGTATAGGTGTAGTTTGCAGTCCAGTTCACATCGCGCGTGATTTTCCAGCCGAAGGAGGACTCCACACCGCGCATATTGGCTTTGTCCACGTTGACGCGATCGCTGACGAAATCATAGCTATGATCGCCAATCGTACAGGCGGGATCGGCGCTGCTGTTACAGCGGCGAACTTCCGTAATCTTGTCCTTGAAGTCGGTATTAAACAGGGTCACACCGGCATTAAGGTTATCGTTGTTATCCCAGAGCAGGGCGAGCTCTTCGCTCAGGCTCTTCTCGGGTTTCAGATCCGGGTTGCCGACGATGATACCGTCAAGACGGCCGCCACCTGTCACCTGGCCCCAGCTGGCAGACGACTGACGCAGATCCGGCGCACGATAGCCAGCAGAAACACCGCCTTTCAACGTCCACTGATCGGCCAGGTGCCATACGCCGTAACCGCGCGGCGTCCAGTTCGTCCCGTAGTTTTGGTCTTTATCCATACGCAGGCCGCCGGTCAACGTAAAGCTTTCCGTCATTGACCATTCATCTTCGGCAAACAGGGCCCAGCTCCAGCGCGTCAGTTTGTTCAGGCCGTCAGCAGCTTCCAGCTGATTACCCTTGTCGCGCAGTTTCTCATAGCGGTACTGCCCGCCGAGGGTCAACGTATGATCGCCGAGGAAGATCTGGTTCTGGTTGTTAAAGGTGGTGTTGTAGGAACGCATTTTGCGACCTGGATTATTGGTCTCTTCCTGCTGGATATAGCTGGTGGTATTGAAGTCGTCGTAATAACCACTGTGAGTTAACGAGTAGGTCGTGTGCTCATAGCGCGAGTCGCTTTTGGTATTTGGCGTACAGGTTGTTCCCCGGCAGGTTTCAGCTGCTTTCGACATCCCCGGGGTGCTGTTTCTGTCCTGAAGCTCGCGAGCAAAGTCGAGATCGAAATCGTTCTTCTCGTCCGGCGTGAAGTTCAGCGTAATGCCACCGTTACGCATTTTCTGCTCGTTATAGCCGTTCACGATTTTATCTTCTGCGCGGCGTGACAACAGCCCCGTCACTTTTGCACCCAGCAGCCCGTCAATCAGGGGACCAGAGGCGTAGGCGTTGGTCTGGAAGATATCGCCGGAGTCATGATTTTCCTGGAAGGTTGCATCGCCATGCAACGAACCGGTCCAGGCTTTGGTGTTCGAGACTTTTTTGGTAATGACGTTAATGACGCCCCCCATAGCATCGGAGCCGTAAAGCGAGGACATCGGGCCGCGGATGACCTCGATGCGCTCAATGGACTCCAGCGGCGGCAGCCAGCCTTGTTCAATACCCGAGTTGTCGCTGTTTGGGCGGGTGCTTCGCGTACTGACGCGTTTGCCGTTCACCAGGAACAGGGTGTACTGAGAGGCCATGCCGCGAATACTGATATCACTGCTACTTCCACCGCCGGTGACGACGACGCCCGGGACATCTCTCAGGGCATCGGTAACATCACGGTAGGCTTTATCTTCAATCTGCTGTTTTGAAATCACAGAGATGGAGGCGGGGGCATTCTGGATCTTTTGTTCAAAACCCGTCGCGGTAACGACAACGGTATCCTGATCGGCTGCGTGAACGAAGGGGGAACATGTGGCAGCGCCAATGGCGACGGCCAGGAGCTTAATGCGTGGTATTGTCATTTGTACATTCCGTATAAAAATGAAAAAAACTCCATCGGGATAACCCTGAGAACTGTATGTTTTTGTCTTGTAAGAACTCTTTGAGATGGAGAAGAGCCTGGAATTGTACAAAAGAATGTAGAATTGTAAACACAAATGATAATTGAAATCATTTGTGTTTGAGTGAGGGCGACGGAAAACAGGCTGGATTCAAGCGGATAGGATTATGTAAATGAGGGGAAAGGCCCGACAGGCGAGAGGCTATCGGGCAAACAGCTGTATTTACGCGAACAAATGTGTCGCATGGAAGCGAAGATGATCTTCAATAAAGGACGCCATAAAGTAATAGCTGTGATCGTATCCCGGCTGTATGCGCAGCGTCAGCGGCCAGTCCTTCTGGCGCGCGGCTTCCGCCAGCACCGCAGGCTGTAACTGCCCGGCGAGGAACTGATCGGCATCACCCTGATCCACCAGCATCGGGATAGCGTCTTCTGGCTGGCTTGCCAGCAACAGCGCACAGCTGTCCCATTCCTGCCATTTCTCTGCATCCTCACCCAGATAGTGCGTGAAGGCTTTTTGCCCCCACGGCACCTGCGTTGGGTTCACAATCGGCGCAAATGCGGACACGCTGGTGTATTTCCCCGGATTTTTCAGCGCCATTATCAGCGCCCCGTGGCCACCCATCGAATGTCCGCTTATCGCGCAGCGCTCGCTGACCGCGAACTGAGAGTGCACCAGGGCAGGGAGTTCATCGCGAATGTAGTCATACATGCGGTAATGGCTCGCCCAGGGTTGTTCCGTGGCGTTGAGATAGAACCCGGCGCCTTTACCCAAATCGTATCCGGCATCGTCGGCCACGTCATCGCCACGCGGGCTGGTATCTGGCATCACCAGCGCAATGCCCAGTTCGGCAGCAATACGCTGGGCACCCGCTTTGGTGGTGAAGTTTTCGTCGTTGCAGGTCAGGCCTGAAAGCCAGTACAACACCGGTGGATTGTCCGCAGGGGGCAGGAAAATGCTGAACGTCATAGCACAGTTCAGCGTGGTGGAGTCGTGCCGCCAGCGCTGCTGTCGACCTTCAAAACAACGATGCTCTTCGAGCAGTTCCATGCAGGGCTCCTTATCCGAAAGACTATTCATAAAACGCATAATACAGAGTTTTCATTGACCTGTGAGCAACTTTCACTTTCGCAGGACGGCGAGATGTTGCATCATAAATTTACTTTTCTTTAACAATTGGAGCGATCATGGCGCTGCGTATCGCGCTCAGCGGATTTGTGGTTCTGGTCGTGGCGATGGGGATAGGGCGCTTCGCCTTCACGCCTCAGGTGCCGCTGATGATTGCCGCCGGGCAACTCACGCTTACCAGCGCGGGGCTGGTGGCGGCAATGAACTACCTGGGCTATCTGGTGGGGGCATGGGATGCTATGCGCGCTCATCGCTTCGTTGAAACGCGTCTCTGGCTTGGCATCACTGGCGCGGTGGCGCTGACGCTGCTCTCTGCGGCGGCAGATAATGCTGTCGTTCACGGTCTGCTGCGCTTTGTGATCGGCTGCATGAGCGGCTGGTCGATGGTGCTGATTGCCGCCTGGACCAACGAGCGGCTGGGGCAGCTGGGCAAGCCGGGGCTTAGTGCAGCCGTCTTTGCCGGACCCGGGGCCGGCATCGCCCTGAGTGGCCTGCTGGCGGTCTATATTCAGGCGAGATCCCTGTCTGCCGGCGCGGCATGGCAAATCTACGGCGTACTGGCGTTGGTGCTGATTGCGCTGGTGGCGCGCTACCTGCCGCGCGCGGGCCAGCTTCATCGCCCCGGTACCGCGCCTGAGCCGTTGCTGCTGACCGCGGATCTCAGGCGTCTGGTCTGGAGCTACAGCCTGGCAGGGTTCGGCTATATCCTCCCTGCGACCTTCCTGTCGCAAATGGCGGCGGTGCGTTTCCCGGGCAGCCTGTTTGCCCAGTTTGTCTGGCCAATATTTGGCGCCGCCTCGGTGGTGGGGATTGCGCTCAGTATTGCCCTGCGGCATACATCAAGCGCTAACCGCAGGCTGGCGATTGTTCTCTGGTTACAGGGGATAGGCGTGCTGGCGGCCTGGCTGCTGCCGGGCATTGGCGGCTTGCTGACGGGTGGGCTGCTGGTGGGCGGCGGGTTCCTCTGCGCCGTGCAGCTCTCTCTTCTGTACGGTCGCGAGCTGGCGCCAGATCATACGCGTTATATGGCGGGACTGCTCACCACCGGGTATGCCATTGGTCAGCTGATTGGTCCGGTCACGTCGGCAATCTCGACCTGGCTCACGCACCGGCTGGAACCCGCGCTGGGGCTGGCGGGGATCGCGCTGTTCGCTGGCGGAGCGTTAGTCTGGAACCGTCAGGCTGAAAGGCAACAGCAATTGCAATAATTATCGACGTGAATACTGGATTATGTGCGTCGCCTCACGCACAATGAGCGCACACTTTTGCCACAACGAGGGCAAAAGACGCCACACCTGCAGGAGAAAAGAATGTCATCACTCAGTAAAGAAGCAGCCCTTGTCCATGAAGCGCTGGTTGCGCGCGGTCTTGAAACGCCACTGCGCCCGCCCGTGCAGGAGCTGGACAATGTTACCCGCAAGAGTCTGATCGCCGGCCATATGACGGAGATCATGCAACTGCTGAATCTCGATCTGAGCGACGACAGCCTGATGGAGACGCCGCACCGCATCGCGAAAATGTACGTCGACGAAATTTTCTCCGGCCTGGATTACGCGAACTTCCCGAAAATCACCGTCATTGAAAACAAGATGAAGGTCGATGAGATGGTGACGGTACGCGATATCACGCTGACCAGCACCTGCGAGCATCACTTTGTGACCATCGATGGTAAAGCGACGGTGGCCTATATTCCAAAAGATACGGTCATTGGCCTGTCCAAGATCAACCGCATCGTGCAGTTCTTTGCCCAGCGTCCTCAGGTGCAGGAGCGTCTGACGCAGCAGATCCTGACCGCACTGCAAACCCTGTTGGGGACTAACAACGTGGCGGTGTCTATCGACGCGGTTCACTACTGCGTGAAAGCGCGTGGCGTGCGTGATGCAACCAGCGCGACTACCACCACCTCGCTGGGCGGCCTGTTCAAATCGAGCCAGAACACCCGCCAGGAGTTTCTGCGCGCCGTGCGCCACCACAACTAATCAGACAGGGCAGGGACCATGGAGCGAAACGTCACGCTCGATTTTGTTCGCGGCGTCGCCATTCTCGGTATCCTGCTGCTGAATATCAGCGCCTTCGGTCTGCCGAAGGCCGCCTATCTGAACCCTGCATGGTATGGCGACATCACGCGCAGCGACGCCTGGACGTGGGCAATCCTTGATCTCTTCGCACAGGTTAAATTTCTGACCCTCTTTGCGCTTCTGTTTGGCGCGGGACTTCAGCTTCTCCTCAAACGCGGTACGCGCTGGATCCAGTCGCGTTTAACGCTGCTGGTTATCCTCGGTTTTATTCACGGGCTGCTTTTCTGGGACGGCGATATTCTGCTCGCGTATGGTCTGGTGGGCCTGATTTGCTGGCGGCTGATCCGCGACGCGCCCGGTGTAAAAAGCCTCTTTAACACTGGCGTGATGCTCTATGTCATGGGACTGACCGTGTTATTGCTGCTTGGCATGATCGCTGATGCTTCCACCAGTCGTTCGTGGATCCCGGATGCGGCCAATCTGCAATATGAGCAGTTCTGGAAGCTGAAAGGCGGCATGGAAGCGATCGGCAACCGGGCCGATATGCTCGGCGATAACCTGCTGGCGCTGGGGGCGCAATACGGCTGGCAGCTGGCGGGGATGATGCTGATGGGCGCAGCCCTGATGCGCACCGGCTGGCTGAAAGGAGAATTTAGCCTGCGACACTATCGTCTCACAGGCGCTGGCCTGGTACTGCTCGGCGTGATGATTAACCTTCCGGCGGTGATCGTACAGTGGCATCTTCAGTGGGATTACCGCTGGTGCGCGTTCCTGTTGCAGGTGCCGCGAGAGCTGAGCGCGCCGTTCCAGACCATTGGCTATGCGGCGCTGATCTATGGCTTCTGGCCCCGGCTTTCTCGCCTGTGGATCGTCAGTGCGGTGGCCTGCGTTGGACGGATGGCGTTAAGCAATTACATCCTGCAAACGCTGATATGCACCACGCTTTTCTACCGATTCGGCCTGTTTATGAAATTCGACCGCCTGACGCTGCTGGCGTTTGTTATTCCGGTCTGGATTGTTAACGTGGTGTTTTCAGTTATCTGGCTGCGTTTTTTCCGCCAGGGCCCGCTGGAGTGGGTATGGCGACGGTTAACCGCCCTTGCGTCGGGCGTGTCATTGCGTAATACATCCAGATAACGATCTGGATCACAATCATTAACAAAACGGATGTAAGCGTTTTCATCTGTGTGAGCTTCTTCACGTAGTCTCCTCTCTCTCGCTGCCAAAATAGCCACCTTGCTAAACACAGGGGGTGTCTGTGAGTTGCTGCAATCCTTTTAAGGGTGGTGAATATGATCACCATTCGTGACGTCGCCCGCCAGGCGGGTGTTTCTGTTGCTACTGTCTCCCGCGTGCTGAACAACAGTGCGCTGGTCAGCCCTGAAACGCGTGAAACCGTAATGAAAGCCGTGACCCAGCTGGGGTACCGGCCAAACGCCAATGCTCAGGCGCTGGCGACGCAGGTCAGCGATACCATTGGTGTCGTGGTGATGGACGTGTCGGACGCCTTCTTCGGCGCGCTGGTCAAAGCGGTGGACGTCGTTGCTCAGCAGCACCAGAAATATGTGCTGATTGGCAACAGCTATCACGAGGCTGAAAAAGAGCGTTATGCCATTGAGGTACTGATCCGCCAGCGCTGTAACGCCCTGATTGTGCACTCAAAAGCCCTGAGCGATGAAGAGCTGGCCGGGTTTATGGAGCAGATCCCCGGTATGGTGCTGATCAACCGTATCGTCCCCGGTTATGCGCACCGCTGTGTCGGTCTGGATAACATCAGCGGCGCGATGATGGCGACGCGGATGCTCATCAGCAACGGCCATCAGCGCATTGGTTATCTGGCTTCAAGCCACGGTATTGAAGACGACATGATGCGCCGCGAGGGCTGGCAAAACGCCCTGAAAGAACAGGGCATTGCGCCGCTGGAGAGCTGGGTTGGTACCGGTTCGCCGGACATGCAGGGCGGTGAAGCGGCAATGGTTGAACTGCTGGGGCGTAACCTTCAGCTGACCGCCGTGTTTGCCTATAACGACAGCATGGCGGCAGGTGCGCTTACCGCGCTGAAAGATAATGGCATTGCGGTGCCGCAGCATTTATCGCTGATCGGTTTTGATGATATTCCGATTGCCCGTTACACCGATCCGCAGCTGACAACGGTGCGTTACCCCATTGCGTCGATGGCGAAACTGGCGACAGAGCTGGCGTTACAGGGGGCGGCAGGACTGTTAGATCCTGACGCAACGCATTGTTTTATGCCGACTTTAGTACGCCGCCATTCGGTCGCTATCCGACAAACTGTGGCTCCGATCACTAACTGATAACATCACGTGATGTAACCGTTTTCAATCTGTGAGTAAATTCACAGTATCTTAACAAGCCGCTGTCTATGATGTCAGCGTTTTAGGGGCTGAAACACAATGTAACGGTGATTATTCACTTTTACCGTTACCAGAATGCCTCAAACAACGAATAAAACGCATTTCTGGAGCGTTACCGAACACGGAAGCTGGACATTTTATAAGTGAACTTCGGCGATCAGTAACGTTTTATTAACATCTGCCCGCCGACCGTTTTTCACAAGAACTACCCTGCATAAAAAAAACCGGAGATACCATGAATAAGAAGGTGTTGACTCTGTCTGCTGTCATGGCAAGCATGCTTTTTGGCGCAGCAGCACACGCAGCGGATACCCGTATTGGCGTGACTATCTATAAATACGACGACAACTTCATGTCCGTTGTGCGTAAAGCAATTGAAAAGGATGCTAAATCAGCGCCAGACGTGCAGCTGCTGATGAATGACTCCCAGAATGACCAGTCTAAACAGAACGATCAGATTGACGTTCTTCTGGCAAAAGGCGTGAAAGCGCTGGCTATTAACCTGGTTGACCCGGCTGCGGCAGGTACGGTGATCGAGAAAGCACGCGGCCAGAACGTGCCGATTGTCTTCTTCAACAAAGAGCCTTCCCGTAAAGCGCTGGACAGCTACGATAAAGCGTATTACGTGGGTACTGATTCCAAAGAGTCCGGGATTATCCAGGGCGATCTGATTGCGAAACACTGGGCGGCGAACCCAAACTGGGATATGAACAAAGATGGTCAGATTCAGTTCGTTCTGCTGAAAGGCGAACCGGGCCATCCGGATGCTGAAGCACGTACCACCTACGTTATTAAAGAGCTGAACGACAAGGGCCTGAAAACCCAGCAGCTGGCGTTAGACACCGCAATGTGGGACACCGCTCAGGCGAAAGATAAGATGGATGCGTGGCTCTCTGGCCCGAACGCCAACAAAATTGAAGTGGTCATCGCCAACAACGATGCAATGGCAATGGGTGCTGTTGAAGCGCTGAAAGCACACAACAAATCCGCCATTCCTGTATTCGGTGTGGATGCCCTGCCAGAAGCGCTGGCGCTGGTGAAATCTGGCGCAATGGCCGGTACCGTGCTGAACGATGCTAACAACCAGGCGAAAGCCACCTTCGATCTGGCGAAAAACCTCGCTGATGGTAAAGGCGCTGCTGACGGCACCAGCTGGAAAATTGAAAACAAAATCGTTCGCGTTCCTTACGTGGGCGTAGACCAGTCCAACCTGGCTGAGTTTATCGGTAAATAAGTTATCTGAATTGTCTTCACTGGGCGCAATTCGTTGCGCCCTTTTATAACGCGATATGCGAGGCCAACAAGGTATAATTATGGTCAGCACAACTACTCAGTCGTCCGGTGAATACTTGTTGGAAATGACCGGTGTTAACAAGTCATTCCCCGGTGTTAAGGCGCTCGATAATGTTAATTTAAAAGTTCGTCCTCACTCTATTCATGCGTTAATGGGTGAAAACGGTGCGGGTAAATCAACATTATTAAAATGCCTTTTTGGGATCTATCAAAAAGATTCTGGCAGCATTCTTTTTCAGGGAAAAGAGATCGACTTCCATTCAGCGAAAGAAGCGCTGGAGAACGGTATCTCGATGGTACACCAGGAATTAAACCTGGTTCTGCAACGTTCAGTTATGGATAATATGTGGTTGGGCCGCTATCCAACCAAAGGTGTCTTTGTCGATCAGGATAAAATGTATCGCGACACCAAAGCCATTTTCGATGAGCTGGATATTGATATTGACCCGCGCGCACGCGTCGGGACATTATCCGTTTCCCAGATGCAGATGATCGAAATTGCCAAAGCGTTCTCCTATGATGCGAAAATCGTGATCATGGATGAACCGACATCGTCATTAACGGAAAAAGAGGTTAACCACCTTTTTACCATCATCCGTAAGCTGAAAGATCGCGGCTGCGGCATTGTCTATATCTCACATAAAATGGAAGAGATCTTCCAGCTGTGCGATGAAATTACCATCCTGCGCGATGGCCAGTGGATTGCCACCCAGCCGCTGGAAGGGCTGGACATGGACAAGATCATCGCCATGATGGTTGGCCGTTCATTGAACCAGCGCTTCCCGGATAAAGAAAACAAGCCGGGCGAAGTGATTCTGGAGGTGCGTAACCTGACCTCACTGCGTCAGCCGTCCATCCGCGATGTCTCTTTCGATTTGCACAAGGGCGAGATCCTTGGTATCGCAGGGCTGGTGGGCGCTAAGCGCACCGATATCGTGGAAACCCTGTTTGGTATCCGTGAGAAAGCCGAAGGCACCATTACCCTGCACGGTAAGAAAATCAACAACCACAACGCCAATGAAGCCATTAATAATGGTTTTGCGCTGGTGACGGAAGAGCGGCGTTCCACCGGTATTTACGCTTATCTTGATATTAACTTTAACTCGTTAATTTCTAATATTCGCAATTACAAAAACAAGGTCGGGTTGCTGGATAATTCCCGCATGAAGAGCGATACCCAATGGGTGATTGACTCCATGCGCGTGAAAACGCCGGGCCACCGCACGCAAATTGGCTCACTCTCGGGAGGGAACCAGCAGAAAGTCATTATTGGTCGCTGGCTGTTAACCCAGCCTGAAATACTGATGCTGGATGAACCTACGCGCGGTATCGACGTGGGTGCAAAATTCGAGATTTACCAGCTGATCGCAGAGCTGGCGAAAAAAGATAAAGGGATCATTATTATTTCTTCCGAAATGCCGGAATTGTTAGGGATCACAGACCGTATTCTGGTTATGAGCAATGGTCTCGTTGCCGGTATTGTTGAAACCAAAACGACAACGCAAAACGAAATTTTGCGTCTTGCGTCTTTGCACCTTTAAGATCAGGGGCTCCTCATGAGTGCGTTAAATAAAAAAAGTTTTCTCACTTATCTGAAAGAAGGCGGTATTTACGTTGTTCTTTTAGTCTTGCTGGCGATAATTATTTTCCAGGACCCAACGTTCTTAAGTCTGCTGAACTTAAGTAATATTCTGACCCAGTCTTCCGTACGTATTATCATCGCTCTGGGCGTGGCAGGGCTCATCGTTACCCAGGGGACAGACCTTTCGGCAGGGCGCCAGGTGGGTCTGGCGGCGGTTATTGCGGCAACCCTGTTGCAGTCGATGGAAAACGCCAACAAGGTGTTCCCGGAGATGGCGACCATGCCGATTTTCGTGGTGATCCTGATCGTATGCGCCATCGGCGCGGTAATTGGCCTGATTAACGGCATCATCATTGCTTACCTGAACGTGACGCCATTCATCACCACGCTTGGCACGATGATCATCGTTTATGGTATCAACTCCCTGTACTACGATTTCGTCGGCGCGTCTCCAATCTCTGGCTTCGAAAGCGGCTTCTCGACCTTCACGCAGGGGTTTGTTGCGCTGGGCAGCTTCCGTCTCTCCTATATCACCTTCTATGCGCTGATTGCGGTGGCGTTCGTCTGGATCCTGTGGAACAAAACCCGCTTCGGTAAAAACATCTTTGCTATCGGCGGCAACCCGGAAGCGGCGAAAGTCTCCGGCGTCAACGTGGCTCTGAACCTGCTGATGATTTATGCCCTGTCCGGTGTGTTCTACGCCTTCGGCGGGATGCTGGAAGCAGGCCGTATCGGCTCTGCCACCAACAACCTCGGCTTTATGTACGAACTGGATGCGATTGCGGCCTGCGTGGTCGGCGGCGTCTCCTTCAGCGGCGGCGTGGGTACCGTGCTGGGCGTGGTGACCGGTGTGATCATCTTCACCGTGATCAACTACGGCCTGACCTACATCGGCGTGAACCCGTACTGGCAGTACATCATCAAGGGCGCGATCATTATCTTCGCGGTTGCCCTGGATTCACTGAAGTACGCGCGTAAGAAATAAGTTCTTCAGAATGGAAAGGCCCGCTCACGTAGCGGGCCTTTTTTTGCCCGGTGGCGCGACGCTTACCGGGCCTACAAAATCGCGATCGTAGGTCGGGTAAGGCGAAGCCGCCACCCGACATCAGTTATTACTTCTTCTGCATTTCCAGCAGCTGCTCCGGCGTCACCGCCGGATAACCTTGCGCATTTTCAGGCACTTCGTGCATCGTTGGGATCGGCACCAGCGGGCCTAAAAAGCGCGGTTCACGCTTGAACAGGTACAGGTCAGCCAGCGCGCCAAAACGGGCGCCAAACTCGCGTACGCGCACGCTCAACATATCCTTTGGCGACGGCACGGCGTAGCACTGGGCCTGGATCCCCATATGCAGGGCGATAAACAGCGCCCGCTCGCAGTGGAAACGCTGGGTGATGATGATGAAATCGTTGGTGTCGAACACCTTGCGGGTACGCACGATGGAATCAAGCGTGCGGAATCCGGCGTAGTCGAGCACGATATCGGCCGGGTCGACGCCTGCGGCAATCAGGTCTTTGCGCATCGTCACCGGCTCGTTATAGCTTTGCAGGGCGTTATCGCCGCTCAGCAGCAGATAGTTCACCTTGCCGCTGTTATAGGCGTTCAGCGCGCCCTGAATACGATATCGGTAATACTGATTGATGACGCCGGTGCGATAATACTTGGCGGTGCCAAGCACCACGCCAACCTGGCGGTAGGGGAGGTCCTGTAGGTCATCAAAAATGTAGGGAGCTGTTTTCCAGCTCATCCAGCGGTCGAGACCCAGCACGATCAACAGCAGTATGCCGACCAGGACAGACAGGCTGTAAAACACGCGCTTTAACATGCAGATGGCTCGTACCGATGATGAAATTTCCCTCAGGCTACTGTACCCGCCTGGTTAGCGCAAGAAACAGCGATTCAACTGAGGGGTTTTTCGTCAGACTGGCGGGCAGATCTGCCCGCCGAACAGATTATGCCAGCAGCATGCGGTCGATGGTTGAACAGCCCAGCGCTTTCAGCGTGGCTGCGGTCGCGTCCCACTGGATCAGCGGTGCATCGGCCTTTTCAGCGAGGATCGCGCGCTGAATATCCGGGTAGTCATACCCGTTCAGGCTGAGCAGGTTCAGGGCGCCCTGGAGCGGAGGCAGCGTCGGGTTAAACGCGGCGTTCTCTGCATAGCTGCCGGTGAAGATGCGGCCGTCGCGGCACTGAAGGGCGACGCCGCTTGGTGATTTGCTGTATGGCGTGTGGCTTTTATTGGCGGCGGCAATGGCCGCTTCGCTGAGCGCATCCCCTGAGAGCGCGTAACCGTGGTCCTGCTCGTCCATCAGCAGGGTTTTGATCTCAAGATCTTTAGGGCCAAAAGCATCCGGCAGGTAATCACCCAGCGTATGCGGCGCGCGTCCCGGCAGGTTGATACGCAGTTCGAGACCGCTGTTCAGCTCATTCATAAACTGGCGGCAGTGGCCGCAAGGGGTATAGTTGACGGTGATGGCGCGCAGGGCCTTTTCGCCGCGCAGCCAGGCGTGACTGATGGCACTCTGCTCCGCATGAACGGTTTGCTGCATGGTCGCACCGAGAAACTCCATGTTCCCGCCGAAGTACCAGGTCCCGCTCACGCCGCGCGCAATTGCGCCTACGTTAAAATGGGAAAGGTCAGCGCGGGCGCAAGCAGCCGCCAGCGGCAGCAGGGCGAAAGCCAGCGCGTCTTCGTCCAGCCCCGTTGCCTGTTTAAGCGTCGTGACCTGATCTGCCGTCAGCAGGGCGGGGAAATGCGCATCCGCCAGAACCGGAGCCAGGGCTGATTGCAAATTCTCTGCAAGCTGAGAGAAAGCAGCTTGAAAACGTGGATGCATGACGTTGCCTCATCAAGGTTAATGGATCGGTAGTGTACGGAGCCGTACGGCCTTTATATGTGATCCAAATCTCATTATGTATGCAACTTATGAAATGAAAATGAAATTTGCGCGACGCATCGCAAATTTTAGCCCATTACTGCCAGAATTATCGGGAAGATAAACGGCGCGAGCAGGGAGGTTATAATCCCGCAGATCACCAGTGCCAGCGAGCTGAATGCCCCTTCCTGATAATCCAGCTCCGCGCAGCGTGCGGTGCCCAGCGCGTGCGAGGCGGTACCCATCGCCAGACCGCGCGCCGCTTTGGTCCGAATTTTCATGATATTCAGCAGCGTATGACCAAACACCGCGCCCAGGATACCGACGAAAATCACGCACACGGCGCTGATGGCCGGAATGCCGCCGATACTGCCGCCCACGGCCATGGCAATCGGCGTAGTAACGGATTTAGGCAGAATAGAGGCGGCGATCTGCGGCGATGCGCCCATCAATAAGGCCACCGAGGTACCGGTGATCATCGCAACAAGGCTACCCACAAAGCAGATGGTTATGATGGATTTCCAGCGCGCGCGGATCTGATGCAGTTGCTCATATAAAGGAAACGCCAGCGCCACCACGGCAGGCTGCAACAAATCGTTGAGGATCTTGCTCCCGGCGAAGTAACGTTCATAAGAAATGCCGGTGAGCAGCAGAAAAGGAATAATCACCACCATGGCGACCAGCAGCGGGTTGAGCAACGGCATTTTGAAACGAACCGCAAGCTTACGCGCAGCAAAGAACACCACCAGGGTTAACGGCAGGGACCACCAGATATTCGCCATCATTTTTTTGTTTTCTCCCCGATGACCTTACGTTCGCCATGCACAATGTGTGAGCTCCAGCTGACGACCAGGAAAACTACCAGCGTACTGATGGCGCAGGAGACCACTATCGGGCCGAACTGCGCCTTAAGCACATCGTAATACTGCATAACCCCAACGCCGATAGGCACAAAAAGCAAGGCCATATAGCGAATGAGAACGAAGCACCCCGGGTTGACCCATTTCGCGGGCAGCACCTGTAATGCCAGCAGCACAAACAGGATCAACATGCCGATAATGCTGCCGGGGATGGTAATAGGCAGCAGCGACGCGATAAAAATGCCGGCGTACAGGCAGGCATAAATCAGGACGAAGGCGCGAAGGTATTGCCAGATAGTATTCAGTGATTTGCTCATGGTGAAAGTCCTTGCTGAGACGTATTCATCATACAATTAAACCTGAAAATGTGCCACGGATCACATCATGAATTTTGGGCATACCAGACATTCCAGAATGGAACGCCGGGCTTTCAACATACATAGAGAGCAGCTACTATAGCGCGTCTTTTTTCACAGGTACTCAGAATGCGTGTTTTACTGGCCCCGATGGAAGGCGTGCTCGACTCTCTCGTGCGCGAGCTGCTTACCGAGGTGAACGATTACGATCTCTGCGTGACGGAGTTTTTGCGCGTGGTCGATATGTTGCTGCCAGAAAAATCATTTTATCGTCTCTGTCCGGAACTGCATCGTCAGAGCCGCACCCCCTCCGGTACGCTGGTGCGCATTCAACTGCTCGGCCAGTATCCTGAGTGGCTGGCGGAAAACGCCGCCCGCGCGGTAGCGCTTGGCTCGTACGGTGTCGATCTTAACTGCGGCTGTCCGTCAAAGCTGGTCAACGGCAGCGGCGGCGGGGCGACGTTACTCAAAGATCCGGAATTGATTTATCGCGGCGCAAAGGCCATGCGTGAGGCGGTGCCATCGCATCTGCCGGTGACGGTCAAAGTGCGTCTGGGATGGGACAGCGGCGACAAGCAGTTTGAAATTGCCGACGCGGTGCAGCAGGCGGGCGCCACCGAGCTGGTGGTGCACGGGCGAACCAAAGAGGATGGTTATAAAGCCGAGCGCATTAACTGGCAGGCGATTGGCGAGATCCGCAAACGGCTTACTATTCCGGTGATTGCTAACGGCGAAATCTGGGATTACGAGAGCGCGCAGGCCTGCCTCAAAGAGACCGGCTGTAATGCCGTGATGATTGGCCGCGGTGCGCTGAACGTGCCGAACCTCAGCCGGGTGGTGAAATACAATGAGCCGCGGATGCCGTGGGCGGACGTGGTGAAACTCCTGCAAAAATACACGCGGCTGGAAAAGCAGGGCGATACCGGGTTGTATCACGTCGCGCGCATTAAGCAGTGGCTGAGTTATTTACGGAAAGAGTACGACGACGCGCTGGGATTATTTCAGGAGATCCGTACGCTACAGACGTCGGCGGATATTGCCCGTGTGATCCAGTCGAAGCACTGAGTGAAGTGTGAATACGTTTGCCCGGCGCGGAGCCGGGCAAACGTATCAGAAAATCATTTTGAATACACCGGTTACCACCAGCAGCCCTATCAGAAATATAATCAAAATAGCCCACAATAATATTTTCATTCGCCTCTCCTGCGTATGTCTGTCGTCAGTAAGTGTAGCAGTCAATTCATAATTGGTATGAATAGGTGAAATTAAATCATTCGCTTGAGGAATAAATTTCCGGATATGAAAATGTATAACAATATGCGGATTGCCACGCGTTACTAAAAAACGGAACGTCAGTAAGCGTAAGTTGCGCCTTTATTTTTTTTGAGTTTATGGCGTAATGAAACGTTCTCTTACTTTATCTCTGAGTGCTCCCCTTATTTTTATGCTGTCCGCCTGCGCGCCGGAACATGCCACGGTGTCTCCAGTGAAAACGCAAGCCGCCGCCGCTGCTGTAAATACCCAACTAAGTCATGCCGACTGGCCAAAAAACGAATGGTGGAAAGATTTTAATGACCCTCAGCTTAACGCGCTGATTGCTAAAGCGCTGGCGGATGCACCGGATATGCAAATTGCCCGGCAGCGCATCACCCTGGCAGAAGCACAGGCGAAAGCCGCTGTCGCTGCTGATGGTCCACAAATGGATTTTTCCGCAGATGTGGAACGGCAAAAGATGTCGGCAGAGGGGCTGATGGGGCCATTCGCCCTGACTGACCCGGCGGCGGGGACAACCGGACCCTGGTACACCAACGGCACCTTTGGTCTGACGGCCGGATGGGATCTGGATTTATGGGGTAAAAACCGCGCCCAAATTGAGGCCCGCATCGGTAAAGTGAATGCGCAAAAAGCGGAGCTGGAGCAGACCCGACAGCTGCTCGCCAGCAGCGTCGCGCGGCTGTACTGGGACTGGCAGACCGAGGCCGCGGTGGGTGACGTGCTCGCGCAGATCAAACGGGAGCAGGAAAATATCATCGGTGCCGATCGTGAGCTTTATCAGCACGGCATTACCTCCTCGGTGGAAGGCGTTGAAACAGATATCAATGCCAGCAAAACCGATGAACAGCTCGCTGACGTGCACGGCAAAATGAAGGCCATTGAGGCGCGTCTGAATGCATTGACCAATACCCCTTCAGTCACGCTCGCCCGGCATGCCTTACCTGACGCAGAGGCGTCGCTGCCGTCAACGCTCGGTTATGAGCTGCTGGCTCGCCGCCCGGATTTGCAGGAGGCGCACTGGTATATCGAAGCGTCCATGAGCGAAGTGGATGCCGCCAGAGCCGCGTTCTACCCTGACATCAATTTGATGGCGTTCTTACAGCAGGATGCGTTGCACCTTAGCGACCTGTTCCGCTCATCTGCTCAGCAAATGGGCGTAACCGCGGGGCTGACGCTGCCAATTTTTGACAGTGGTCGGTTGAATGCGAACCTGGATATCGCCCAGGCGCAAAACAACCTCTCCGTGGCGAACTACAATAAGGCCGTAGTGGACGCCGTAAACCAGGTTGCCCGGACGGCCAGCGAAGTGGAAACCCTGACCGCCAAAAATCAGCACCAGCAGCAGATCGAAAAAGATGCGGCGCGCGTCGTTGCGCTGGCACAGGCGCGCTTCAGCGCGGGGATCATTGCCGGCTCGCGGGTGAGTGAAGCAAAAATTCCGGCGCTCAAAGAGCGTATTGCCGGGTTGATGCTGAAAGGTCAGTACGTGGATGCTACGCTCCAGCTCACCTCCGCGCTGGGTGGCGGATATCATCACAGCTAAAATCGCGCATTATCTATACTTACCTCTTTGCAGATTTTCAGGAGGTGAGTATGACGCGAGTCGCAATTGTTACCGCATCGGATTCAGGAATTGGCAAAACGACGGCCCTGATGCTGGCCGAACGCGGGTTTGATATCGGGGTGACCTGGCATTCAGATGAGGAAGGGGCGCTGGCAACCTGCCGTGAAATTGAAGCGCGCGGGCAGAGTGCCGAGGCCATCCAGCTCGACTTAAGCAATTTGCCGGAAGGCGCAAAGGCCATTGAAACCCTGATTACGCGTTTCGGGCGGCTGGATGTGCTGGTTAACAATGCCGGGGCGATGAACAAAGCGCCATTTCTGGACCTGTCGTTTGACGACTGGCGGCACATATTCACCGTTGACGTGGACGGCGCGTTTCTCTGCTCGCAAATCGCGGCGCGTCAGATGGTGAAGCAGGGAGAAGGGGGGCGGATCGTGAACATCACCTCGGTGCATGAACATACACCATTGCCGGACGCCAGCGCCTATACGGCGGCCAAACATGCGCTGGGCGGGTTAACAAAGTCGATGGCGCTGGAGCTGGTTAAACATAAGATTCTGGTGAACGCCGTTGCGCCTGGTGCGATCGCCACGCCGATGAATGATATGGACGACAGCGAAGTGAAAGAAGGCTCAATGCCGGAAATCCCGCTGGCACGGCCAGGGCATACCAAAGAAATAGCCAGCCTGGTGGCGTGGCTGTGTGACAGCGACGCCAGCTACACCACCGGGCAGTCGTTTATCGTCGACGGCGGTTTTATGCTGGCGAATCCGCAGTTTAAGCCAGCAGAATAAACATTCCCCTCACCCCAGCCCTCTCCCCAAAGGGGAGAGGGTGTATAGAGTTCCCTCTACCCTTTGGGGAGAGGGGTAGGGTGAGGGGCAGCAGGCCGCACTCACTCTTCATCCCGCCGCTTTTCACGATGCTTGAGCCACAGCCGTACCCCAATCACCACCGCAACAACCAGGATCAGCCAGGCCCAGTGTTTAAGATGCTGATCGAGATTATGCAGCCACGGGCCTATCACTTCGCCACCCATGTAGCCAAGCGTGGTAAAAATCAGCGCCCAGGCAATCGCCCCGATAATGTTCAGCGGCAGGAAAATTTTCGGCGGTAAGCGGCTCGCGCCAATCAGTATTGGCCCAATGATGCGAAAGCCATACATAAAGCGGGTGCCAATCACAAACATATAGGGATGCCGCTGGATAAGCCGCTGAGCACGACGAATTTTCTTTTGATGCTTAGCAAAACGTTGTAAAAGCGTCGGACCAAAGCGCAGACCCAGAAAGTAGAGCAGCTGGTCGCCAATCATACCGCCCAGTGCGACGGCGGCGACCACCAGCGGGAATTTCAGCAATCCCTGATGTGCGGCCACTCCGCCCAGCAGCGTGATGGTTTCACCTTCTGCCACGCTGCCGATGACCAGCGCGGCGTATCCATATTGTTCAATAAGACCGTTGATATCCATTAAGTAAATGTCGTCTCCCTTACTGTGCCTGCGTTAATCATATACCCCATCCATCAACCACGCGGCAATCAACGGAAATTTCCCACTGTACATAAAATAATCTAAAGCCTGCATTATACTTTAGCTATCGCTGACGGGCCGACAACAAGGGGGCGTTATGAACCATGTCTGGGGACTTTTCTCCCATCCCGATCGTGAAATGCAGGTCATCCGTAACGAGAACGAAACGGTCGCGCATCACTACACCCACCACGTCCTGCTGATGGCAGCGGTGCCGGTGGTCTGCGCGTTTATTGGTACTACGCAAATAGGCTGGAACTTTGGTGACGGCACCGTGGTTCAGCTTTCCTGGTTTACCGGACTGTACCTGGCCATTCTGTTTTATGGCCTGATGCTGGCCGGGGTGGCGGTAATGGGGCGGGTCATCCACTGGATGGCGCGCAACTATCCGCAGCGCCCGTCGCTGGCACACTGTATGGTCTTCGCCGGATACGTCGCGACCCCGCTGTTCTTAAGCGGTATTGTTGCGCTCTATCCACTGGTCTGGCTGTGCGCGCTGATCGGTACGGTTGCCCTCTTTTACACCGGTTATCTGCTGTATGTAGGAGTGCCAACCTTCCTCAACATCAATAAAGAAGAGGGCCTGAGCTTCTCCAGCTCTACGCTTGCCATCGGCGTGCTGGTCCTTGAGGCGCTACTGGCCCTGACAGTTATTCTTTGGGGTTATGGATACCGTCTCTTTTAAGTCCCCTGCATTGCTGGCGTAAATGCCAGCAATGCAGCATCTGGTTATGATTCTCCGCTGGCGACAACGCACGGTGACCGCTATGATGCCGAAGCCAGCCTGTGTTTATCCGTCGACACAGGCGGTGTACGTCATAACGTGCGTGAATCATTATCAGAAGTCTCATCATGCTGAAATTTCGAGTGTCACTCCTTAGTCTTGCGCTACTGTTGGGCGTCTCCGCTACCGCGCCAGCCATCGCCAAAACGCCCGCAGTTGCCATCGCTGCTGCGCAA
Organism: Enterobacter cloacae complex sp. P29RS; assembly: GCF_014893445.1. Classification (NCBI taxonomy): domain Bacteria; kingdom Pseudomonadati; phylum Pseudomonadota; class Gammaproteobacteria; order Enterobacterales; family Enterobacteriaceae; genus Enterobacter; species Enterobacter cloacae complex sp. P29RS. The sequence continues at coordinate 78,781 of NZ_JADBPZ010000010.1, forward strand.
CCCCAGATTGCGTCCGGCAGCGCGATGATCGTTGACCTGAATACCAACAAGGTGATCTACGCCAGTCACCCGGATCTGGTGCGCCCGATCGCTTCCATAACCAAAGTCATGACCGCGATGGTGGTGCTTGATGCACGACTGCCGCTGGATGAAAAGCTAAAAGTGGATATCAGCCACACGCCAGAGATGAAAGGGATCTACTCTCGCGTGCGTCTGAACAGTGAAATCAGCCGTAAAAATATGCTGCTGTTGGCGCTGATGTCCTCAGAGAACCGCGCGGCGGCGAGCCTTGCCCACCATTATCCTGGCGGTTACGACGCGTTTATCCGCGCGATGAATGCCAAAGCCAAAGCGCTGGGGATGAAAAATACCCATTTCGTGGAGCCAACCGGTCTGTCGATCCATAACGTCTCGACGGCGCGTGATTTAACCAAGCTGCTGATCGCCAGTAAGCAATACCCGCTGATTGGTCAGCTCAGCACCACGCGTGAGGAGATGGCGACATTCTCGAACCCGGCGTATACGCTGCCGTTCCGCAACACTAACCATCTGGTGTATCGCGATAACTGGAATATTCAGTTAACCAAGACCGGATTCACCAATGCGGCAGGGCACTGCCTGGTGATGCGCACCGTGTTTAACGGTAAACCAGTGGCGCTGGTGGTGATGGATGCCTTCGGCAAATATACCCACTTTGCGGATGCCAGCCGCCTGCGCACCTGGATTGAAACCGGGAAAGTGCAGCCGGTGCCGGCTTCAGCGCTGGCGTATAAAAAGCAGAAAGCGGAACAGATGGCGACGGCGCAGAACGACTGAGTCGCCTGTCTGTGCCGGGTGGCGGCTTCGCCTTACCCGGCCTACGGCCCTAAAGCGGCCCCGATACGTAGGCCCGGTAAGCGGAGCGCCACCGGGCGAAAGCGCCTACTCCGGCAGCGTCCAGTCACCATCGTTGAGTGGACGCTGCATGATCAACGTATCCCGCCAGTCGCCCTTCTTATACCCCACGCTGCGCAGTTGACCGACAACCTCGAAGCCATGTTTTTTATGCAGCCGTAACGATCCCGCATTATTGTTTCCGTCACCGACCACAGCAATCATCTGCCGCCAGGGACCTTGCTCGCACCGTGCAATCAGGGCATCCATCAGCGCCGAGCCAAACCCGCGCCCGGTGGTGCTGGCATCCACATAGATGGATTCCTCAAGGGTGTACCGGTAGGCCTGACGTGGACGATAAAACGTGGCGTAGCAGTAGCCGACGACAATGCCGCGATACAGCGCAACCAGCCACGGTAAACCGCTGTCGGTCACACTCTTCATCCGCTGACGCATCTCATCGACGGTGGGGGGAACTTCCTCGAAGGACGCACGGCCATGAAGCACATGCCAGGCGTATATCGCCGAGATGGCATGTGCATCGTCAGGAAGGGCGTCGCGCACCTCGATTTCAGTTTCGGGTAAAATCTCTACAGCCGACATGTTCTGCCCGCTCCTTGTTTGGAAAGCCAGAGAAACGTTTCTCTGGCAACAGGCAGATACTCTAGTACGATTGAGGAGAGCTTAACAATCTCTTAAATTTGGCTATAGGCGTTCATCAGAGGCTTGCGTATTGTGCTCCTCTGTTTCGGCACTCTCTTTCCAGTATTTCTTCCGCGTTGTCTTACCAATGCCGGGGTTCATACTGTTTGTAGGGTCATTTTTGCGATAAAACTGTTTAAGCGTCTCCGGCGCTTTGTACAAATGCCCCACGTTATGCTCGGCAGGATATTGCGCGCCACGCTCGTGCAGCAACGCCAGCATTTGCTCTTTCAACGCATGCGCATCCACCCCTTTTTTGACGATGTAATCCTGGTGGAAGACATAGCACATGAAGTGGCCGTAATAGAGCTTGTGCACCAGCTTGCTGTCAATCTCCGGCGGCAGATGTTCAAACCACTCGGTATCGTTGCGACGCAGGGCAATATCCAGCGCCAGAATATCCTCTACCTCTTCGGAATGCACAGCCTGATAACGGATAGCCGCACCCGCCGCGGCGAAGCGGTGCAGGAAGGCTTTGCTGCCTTCTTCCGGCGTGCAGGCGAAGAAATCCCCGTCGGCAGTTTTGAAGAACTCGGTGAGCCAGCTCTGCGCTTCGGCAATTCCGTCCCCGGCCATTTTCAGCAGCAGGTGGTGCTCATACTTATCGCGCCAGGTCTTCATCCGCTCCGGTAAATGCGCCGGGAAGGCGTTGCCCAGTTTCTGCATAAAGCGGTCGGTGAAGTGCGGTTTGAACAGCGATACTTTCTCCAGCATCGCGTCGGTGCGACCCTTCATGGTGAAGAAGAACGGCATTTTGTCGGTGCCGAGCTTGTCGATCATCAGGAAGGTATCTTTGCCGTAGCGCTCAGCGATGTCATAAATGTCCCGGTGCATATACTCGCCCGCCACCGGCAGGTGAGTGAACTCGGCCAGAATATGACGGCGGATCTCCGTCAGCACCTCCGGCTGATTGGTGCCAATGTAAAACACCTGCTGCTTTTTCTCTGCCGGGAAGGTATCGAGGCGCACCGCAAAAACGGCCAGCTTGCCCGCGCAGCCGGAGGATTCAAACAGGCGATCCGGATCGGCGTTATAGCGCGCTGGCGTATCGGCATTGATATCGCGCACGCGGGTGATGTAATCGTGGTCATGCGCGTGACGGCCATCGTGCTGAACGTCTTCGTCCTTCACGCGGTCATCGTCAAGTTTGCTGAGGATCTGCTCTGGCGTTACACCCAGATCGATCCCCAGATGGTTAACCAGCGTCAGCTTGCCGTTTTCATCGATACGGGCAAACAGCGACATCTCCGTGTAGGCCGGGCCGCGCTGCACCAGCGAGCCGCCGGAGTTATTGCAGATCCCGCCGATCACCGAGGCACCAATGCACGAAGAGCCGATCACCGAGTGCGGTTCGCGACCCAGCGGCTTAAGCGCCTTTTCCAGCGAGTAGAGCGTGGTGCCGGGGAAGGCGAGTACCTGTTCACCCTTGTCCAGCAGGTGCAGTTTGTCGAGGCGCAGGGTGCTGATAATCACGATGTCACGATCGTAATCGTTGCCGTTCGGCGTGGAGCCTTCAGTCAGGCCGGTGTTAGCAGCCTGCATTAAAATAATCTTGTCTGCCGCAACACAGGCGCTGAGCACGCGCCACAGTTCGAGCAACGTACCGGGGAAGACCACCGCCAGCGCGTCGCCCTGGCCGGAGCGAAAGCCCTTACGGTAGCGGGCGGTTTTGGCCGGGTCGGTAAGCAGGTGAGAGTGACCAACCAGGCGCGACAGTTCGTTAATAAAAGTAGTGTTATCGTTAGTTCGAACAGAAGACATCTTCCACTCCTTGTGGTGGGGCAAATTTCTCGCTGTAAAGCATAGCGCGATTAGCCGTTGAGCGGTCGGGTATTCATGAGAAAAATCAGAGAATAACCCTGCAAGGTTTTCAGGCTTTGTGGCACACTGCGCTTTTCGCACGGTCTGGCCGGGTGCTTCCCGCGGTTATTGATGAGAGAGAATAACAACATGAAATGGCTATGTTCTGTAGGTGTCGCCGTCAGCCTGGCGCTCCAACCTGCGCTGGCAGAGGATTTGTTTGGTAATCACCCGCTCACGCCTGAAGCCCGCGACGCCTTTGTCACGGATTTACTCAAAAAGATGACGGTCGATGAGAAAATCGGCCAGCTGCGCCTGATCAGCGTCGGCCCGGAGAACCCGAAAGAAGCCATTCGCGAGATGATCAAAGACGGGCAGGTAGGAGCCATTTTTAACACCGTTACCCGCCAGGATATCCGCAAAATGCAGGATCAGGTGATGGAACTGAGCCGCCTGAAAATTCCGCTGTTCTTCGCCTACGACGTGGTGCACGGCCAGCGTACCGTCTTCCCGATTAGCCTCGGCTTAGCCTCCTCCTTTAACCTCGATGCGGTGAAAACCGTCGGGCGCGTATCGGCATATGAAGCCGCAGACGACGGCCTGAACATGACCTGGGCGCCGATGGTAGACGTCTCCCGCGATCCGCGCTGGGGCCGTGCTTCGGAGGGCTTTGGGGAAGATACTTATTTAACCGCTACGATGGGCAAAACCATGGTGGAAGCGATGCAGGGCAAAAGTCCGGCAGATCGTTACTCGGTGATGACCAGCGTCAAGCACTTCGCCGCCTATGGCGCGGTGGAAGGCGGCAAAGAGTACAACACCGTGGACATGAGTCCGCAGCGCCTGTTTAACGACTATATGCCGCCGTACAAAGCGGGGCTGGACGCGGGCAGCGGCGCGGTGATGGTGGCATTGAACTCTCTCAACGGCACGCCTGCCACCTCCGATTCGTGGCTGCTGAAAGATGTGCTGCGCGACCAGTGGGGCTTCAAGGGCATCACCGTTTCGGATCACGGGGCGATTAAAGAGCTGATCAAGCACGGCACAGCGTCTGACCCGGAAGATGCGGTACGCGTGGCACTCAAGTCCGGGATCAACATGAGCATGAGCGACGAATACTACAGCAAATACCTGCCGGGGCTGGTGAAGAGCGGCAAGGTGACGATGGCGGAGCTGGACGATGCCGCTCGCCACGTGCTGAACGTGAAATATGACATGGGGCTGTTTAACGATCCTTACAGCCATCTGGGGCCGAAGGAGTCTGATCCGGCGGACACCAATGCTGAAAGCCGCCTGCACCGCAAAGAAGCCCGCGAAGTGGCGCGCGAAAGCCTGGTGCTGCTGAAAAACCGTCTCGACACGCTGCCGCTGAAAAAATCCGGCACCATTGCCGTGGTCGGTCCGCTGGCCGACAGCAAGCGTGACGTCATGGGCAGCTGGTCCGCCGCAGGCGTGGCGGATCAGTCCGTTACCGTGCTGACAGGCATTAAGAGCGCTGTGGGTGATAATGCAAAAGTGGTTTACGCCAAAGGCGCAAACGTCACCGACGAAAAAGACATCGTGACCTTCCTCAACCAGTATGAGGAAGCGGTGAAGGTGGATCCACGCACGCCGAAAGAGATGATCGACGAAGCGGTTAACGCCGCGAAGCAGTCCGACGTGGTGGTCGCCGTGGTGGGTGAAGCGCAGGGGATGGCGCACGAAGCCTCCAGCCGGACCGACATCACGATCCCGCAAAGCCAGCGTGACCTGATCGCGGCCCTGAAAGCCACCGGCAAGCCGCTGGTGCTGGTGCTGATGAACGGGCGTCCGCTGGCGCTGGTGAAAGAAGACCAGCAGGCTGACGCCATTCTGGAAACCTGGTTTGCCGGTACCGAAGGCGGTAACGCCATTGCCGACGTGCTGTTTGGCGATTACAACCCGTCCGGCAAGCTGCCGATGTCCTTCCCGCGCTCCGTCGGGCAGATCCCGGTTTACTACAGCCACCTGAACACCGGTCGTCCGTACAACGCCGACAAGCCGAACAAGTACACGTCCCGTTACTTCGACGAGGCTAACGGCCCGCTCTATCCGTTTGGCTATGGCCTGAGCTACACCACGTTTAAGGTCTCTGACGTGAAAATGTCGGCGCCGACCCTGAAGCGTGACGGCAAAGTGACCGCCAGCGTGGAAGTGACCAACAGCGGCAAACGCGAAGGCGCGACGGTGATCCAGATGTACGTTCAGGATGTCACGGCCTCCATGAGCCGTCCGGTGAAACAGCTGCGCGGCTTCGAAAAGGTCAACCTGAAACCGGGCGAAACCAAAACGGTCAGCTTCCCGATTGACGTAAATGCGCTGAAGTTCTGGAATCAGCAGATGAAATACGATGCCGAGCCTGGCAAATTCAACGTCTTCATCGGCGTGGATTCCGCCCGCGTGAACAAAGCCGAGTTTGAACTGCAATAATCTTACCTTTCTCCCTATCCCCCGCCTGGCGGGGGATGCCTCTCATCTGGTACGAAAAACGGTTAAATTCACTGTTTTAAGCTACGCTTTTCTCTCAAGCCTATGAAAAAGGCCACAAAATAATGAGGAAAGTAGAATGACGATTACTAAGGGGATAACAGGGTCGGCGGTGCTACTGGCGGCGCTGAGCCTGCCGTTACAGGCCGCAGAGCCGGTTAAGGTGGGTTCCAAAATTGATACCGAGGGCGCGTTGCTCGGCAATATCATTTTGCAGGTACTCGAAAGCCATGGCGTGAAAACGGTCAATAAAGTGCAGCTTGGCACCACGCCTGTCGTGCGCGGTGCTATCACTTCCGGCGAGCTGGATATCTACCCGGAATACACCGGCAACGGGGCATTCTTCTTCAAGGATGAAAACGATCCGGCCTGGAAAAATGCCAAAGCCGGGTACGAAAAAGTCAAAAAGCTGGACGCGGAAAAAAATAAGCTGGTCTGGCTTACACCGGCACCGGCCAACAACACCTGGACCATCGCGGTGCGCAAAGATATCGCCGAGAAAGGCAAGCTCACCTCGCTTGACGATCTCAGCCGCTACCTGAAAGAGAAGGGCGAGTTTAAGCTCGCGGCCTCGGCAGAGTTTATCGAGCGCGCTGATGCCCTGCCAGCGTTTGAAAAAGCTTATGATTTCAAGCTCGATCAGGCACAGCTACTCTCTCTGGCGGGCGGCGACACGGCGGTGACCATTAAGGCGGCGGCGCAGAAAACCTCCGGCGTCAACGCGGCGATGGCTTACGGCACCGACGGCCCGGTCGCGGCGCTTGGTCTGCAAACCCTGACCGACCCGAAAGGCGTTCAGCCAATTTACGCCCCAACCCCGGTCGTGCGCGAGGCGGTGCTGAAAGCCTACCCGGATATCGACGATTGGCTCAAACCGGTGTTTGAAAAACTGGATGCGAAAACGCTGCAACAGCTGAATGCCAGCATTGCCGTAGAGGGGCTGGATGCCAAAAAAGTGGCTGCCGACTTCCTGAAACAACAAGGGCTTGTGAAGTAACGGGATAAGGCTGTGCCAATAAAATGTCATAACCGCGTCCTGCTGCTGTTGGTCTGTGTGGCCATCGTGGCGGTCGCGTTACCTTTTGTGAATGTCGCGCCAAACCGTCTGGTGTCGGGCGAACCGCGCGCGCTGTGGCAGATCTGGGCATTTACGCCGCTGCTGCTGGGCGCGGCGCTGGCGAGTACCGTAGTCTTAGCCTTCTGGCCGGGGCGAAACGCGCTGTGGCTGACGCTTCTGCTCAGCGAAGCGCTGTTTATCGTACTGTTCTGGAGCGCGGGACAGGCGGCAACGCAGATGGCCTCGGTTGAAAGCCCGCTGGCGCGCACGTCGATTGGCAGCGGCCTGTGGCTGTGGCTGGCACTCTGCCTGCTGGCCTGTAGCGATGCCATTCGCCGCCTGACGCCGATACCTGTGTGGCGCTGGCTGCTGAACGCGCAATTCTGGGTTATCCCCCTGCTGATCCTCTTCAGCGGCGATCTGAATCAACTCTCGCTGTTAAAAGAGTACGTCAACCGCCAGGAGGTGTTTGACAACGCACTGGCTCAACATCTGACGATCCTGTTCGGGACGCTGGTCCCGGCGCTGCTGCTGGGCGTGCCGCTGGGCATGTGGTGCTACCGACATCCCAGCCGCCAGGGTGCCGTCTTTACCGTGCTCAACGTTATTCAGACCATCCCCTCCGTTGCCCTGTTTGGCCTGCTGATTGCCCCCCTCGCTGGTCTGGTTAAATCCTTCCCTGCGTTGGCCGCGGCAGGCATTGCCGGAACCGGGCTGACCCCGGCGCTGATTGCCCTTGTGTTGTATGCGCTGCTGCCACTGGTGCGCGGCGTGGTGGCGGGCTTAAGCCAGGTTCCGCCCGACGTGCTGGAAAGCGCCCATGCGATGGGGATGAGTGCGCGCCAGTGTTTCTGGAAAATACAGCTGCCGCTTGCGCTTCCGCTGCTGGTTCGCAGCCTGCGGGTGGTGACGGTGCAAACCGTGGGGATGGCGGTGATTGCCGCGCTGATCGGGGCGGGCGGCTTTGGGGCGCTGGTGTTCCAGGGGCTGCTCAGCAGCGCGCTGGATCTGGTGTTGCTGGGCGTTGTGCCCACGATTGCGCTGGCGGTCGTTCTGGATGCCCTGTTTGCCCTGTGGCTCGCGCTGCTCAGGAGAAGAGCCAATGATTGAATTTCATGATGTGAGTAAAACCTTTGCGGGCCGTCCGGCGGCAAGCCATCTCAATCTGCATTTTGCCGAGGGGGCGTTCTCGGTATTGATCGGGACGTCGGGGTCGGGAAAATCGACGACGCTGAAGATGATCAATCGGCTGGTGGAGCACGACAGCGGGACGATTCGCTTTGCCGGAGAGGAGATCCGCAGCCTGCCGGTGCGGGAGCTGCGGCGGCGTATGGGCTACGCCATTCAGTCCATCGGCCTGTTTCCCCACTGGACGGTGGCGCAGAACATTGCCACCGTGCCACAGCTGGAAAAATGGTCCCGGGGGAAGATCAATGAGCGTGTCGACGAGTTGATGGCGCTGCTGGGCCTGGACGCGTCGCTTCGCGACCGCTACCCACACCAGCTTTCCGGCGGACAACAGCAGCGGGTCGGGGTGGCGCGCGCGCTGGCCGCTAACCCGCAGGTACTGCTGATGGATGAGCCCTTCGGCGCGCTGGATCCGGTCACCCGCGGCGCACTTCAGGCCGAGATGAGCCGCATCCACCGTATTCTCGGGCGCACCATCGTGCTGGTGACGCATGATATCGACGAAGCACTGCGGCTGGCCGATCGTCTGGTACTGATGGATCACGGCGAAATCGTCCAGCAGGGTACGCCGCTTGAGCTGTTAGCGTCGCCGGCAAACGATTTTGTGCGTGAGTTCTTTGGCCGCAGCGAGCTGGGTGTCAGGCTGCTCTCGCTGCGCACCGTCAGGGACTATCTGCGTCCGCAGGATGCGCAAATCGGTGGTGAACCGCTGCATGACGGGATGAGCCTGCGCGATGCCCTTTCGGCGTTTGTCGCCCGGCAGTGTGAGGTGTTACCCGTTGCGGACGGGCAGGGTACGCCATGCGGGACGATCCATTTTCGCGATCTGCTGGCGGGGGAGGTGACGCGTGAAGTGGGTCCGTGATCCGTTACTCTGGCTGACAGGGCTGTTTATCGCCTTACTCTACCTGATGCCGCACAGCGCGGCGCTGTTTAATGCGCTTATTCCCGGGCTGCCGCGCCCGGTGTACCAGCAGGAGAGCTTTGTTAATCTCACCCTGGCGCACTTCTGGCTGGTAGCGGCGTCAAGCGTGATTGCCATCGTGCTGGGCACAGGTGCCGGTATTGCGGTGACGCGGCCTGCGGGCAGGGAGTTCCGTCCGCTGGTGGAGACCATCGCCGCAACGGGGCAGACCTTCCCGCCGGTGGCCGTGCTGGCGATTGCCGTGCCGGCGATCGGTTTTGGGCATGAGCCTGCCATCATTGCGCTGATCTTGTACGGCGTGTTGCCCATTCTGCAAGGGACGCTGGCGGGCATTGCGGCGGTGCCTGCATCGGTGCTGAGCGTAGCGGAAGGGATGGGAATGAGCGCCTGGCAGCGGCTACTGAAGGTTGAACTGCCGCTGGCCGCACCGGTGATTATTGCCGGTGTGCGGACGTCCGTGATCATCAACATTGGTACGGCAACCATCGCGTCGACGGTCGGGGTCAATACGCTGGGGACGCCAATCATTATTGGGTTAAGCGGGTTTAACACGGCCTATATTATTCAGGGGGCGGTTCTGGTTGCGCTGGCGGCGATTGTGGTGGATCGCCTGTTTGAACGCCTGGCCGGATACCTCAGCCAACACCGCCGCGAACAATAAACGAATAACCTGCAAGCATAACGCCACCGATACCGCTGACGGCCATCAGTGCAAAAAGGGTAATTACGGCCAGTTTCGTTGCCTTCATCATGTGCTCCTGTTGTTAACGGAACAATTATACGGTGAAGCGCAGCTGTTAATGAACCATTAAATGCCGTTACAACGCATTTGGCCCCAGCGAGTAAACGGGATAACCATGTTCGCGCCATTCCGTCAGGAGCTGCTGCTGGGAAGCGGAGGGGACTTCGCCACACCAGACCAGCAGCGTCTGCCCCTCAAACAGTTCCGGCCTGAGCTGTGCCAGGGAGTGTGCAAGCACGTCAACGCGCCAGCCCTGCTGGGTGGCAATCCAGGCTTCGAGCCACAGCCGGGTGGTATCGTGGACGTTCCAGCCGATCACCAGCGCATCTTTGCTGTTTTTATTCCGCGCTGAGGCAAGACAGACGGAAATATAGTTAATCAGCACGCCATCAAGCATGCTGAGCAGTGCCTGTAAGGTGGTTTGCTGACACTGAAGCCGACGCCGTAGGGGAATAAAAAGATGGGTGATCAGGGTTTGCGCGGGGTAGTCTCGACCCTGTTCTTTGATCCAGCCGCGCAGACGCTGCAAATTGCCGGTCTGCAACAGCCTCAGCAGCGTTTCCTGCTGCTCGCGCCAGAGATGCTGCGTATCAGGATCGTCCTGGCTCAGAAGCGACTTCACCTTGCCTACCTGTACGCCATTGTCGATCCAGCTTTTGATCTCGCGGATCCGGTCAATATCCGCATCGTTAAACAGGCGGTGCCCGCCGTCCGTTCTTTGCGGCTTAAGCAATCCATACCGTCGCTGCCACGCCCGTAGCGTAACGGGATTGATATCACACAGGAGTGCCACTTCACCTATCGTGTAAAGCGCCATTTTCGCCCCCAGGCTTGCGCGTCCCCAGCTTAACTGTAGACCCACTTTGCGGAACCAGGAAGATTTGATTCTTTTTTGTACAAATTATACGAAAGACAGGTTATCTCCGGCAAAAGGTGTGATGACGGACACGATTTATCGCTTTTTTGGCACGTTTCAAAGAAAGTTAACCGCCATCAGTGTATGTTACGCGTTTTTAGAATGTGCGGTTTGTGAGTATGTACGAGTTTAATCTGGTGCTGCTGTTGCTTCAGCAGATGTGCGTGTTTCTTGTCATCGCCTGGTTGATGAGCAAAACGCGCCTGTTCATTCCGCTGATGCAGGTCACCGTCCGTCTGCCGCACAAATTCCTCTGCTACGTCGTATTTTCCATATTCTGCATTATGGGGACCTGGTTTGGTCTCCATATTGAAGATTCCATCGCCAATACGCGCGCCATCGGCGCGGTAATGGGCGGGCTGCTCGGAGGCCCGGTCGTGGGCGGTCTGGTGGGGTTAACCGGCGGCCTGCACCGCTATTCGATGGGCGGTATGACGGCACTAAGCTGCATGATCTCCACCATTGTCGAAGGGCTACTCGGTGGTCTCGTCCACAGCTATATGATTAAGCGCGGACGGCCGGATAAAGTGTTCAGTCCCCTTACCGCCGGGGCGATTACCTTCGTGGCGGAAATGGCGCAGATGGCGATCATCCTGCTGATCGCGCGCCCGTTTGACGATGCGTTACATCTGGTCAGCAGCATTGCCGCACCGATGATGGTCACCAATACCGTTGGTGCGGCGCTGTTTATGCGCATTCTGCTCGACAAACGCGCCATGTTCGAAAAATACACCTCGGCATTTTCTGCCACCGCATTAAAAGTTGCGGCGTCGACGGAAGGGATCCTGCGGCAGGGATTCAACGAGGAGAACAGCATGAAGGTGGCGCAGGTGCTGTATAAAGAGCTGGATATCGGGGCCGTGGCGATTACCGATCGCGAAAAGTTGCTGGCGTTTACCGGTACCGGGGACGACCACCATCTTCCAGGTAAGCCGATCTCCTCGGCCTACACTTTGCGCGCTATTGAAACGGGTGAAGTGGTGTATGCCGACGGGAATGAAGTGCCGTACCGCTGTTCCCTGCATCCGCAGTGCAAACTTGGCTCTACGCTGGTCATTCCCCTGCGGGGCGAAAACCAGCGCGTCATGGGCACCATTAAGCTTTACGAAGCCAAAAATCGCCTGTTCAGCTCCATCAACCGCACGCTGGGGGAGGGTATCGCCCAGCTGCTTTCGGCGCAAATCCTGGCGGGGCAGTATGAACGGCAAAAAGCGCTGCTGACGCAGTCAGAAATTAAGCTCCTGCACGCTCAGGTGAATCCGCATTTCCTGTTTAACGCGCTCAACACGCTGAAGGCGGTGATCCGCCGCGACAGCGATCAGGCCGCGCAGCTGGTGCAATTTCTGTCGACATTTTTCCGCAAAAACCTGAAGCGTCCCTCGGAGATCGTCACCCTCGCGGACGAGATTGAGCATGTAAACGCCTATCTGCAAATTGAAAAAGCGCGCTTCCAGTCACGATTACAGGTGTCGTTATCCGTCCCGGATGAGCTGGCGTATCAGCATCTTCCGGCCTTTACCCTGCAACCGATTGTGGAGAACGCCATTAAGCATGGGACGTCGCAGCTGCTGGGAACCGGAGAAATCATGATTTCCGCTTCCCGTTTCAACCACCATCTGGTGCTGGATATTGAAGATAACGCGGGGCTGTATGAAGCCTCCGCGTCAGGCGGTCTGGGCATGAGCCTGGTGGATAAGCGCCTGCGCGCACATTTTGGTGATGACTGCGGTATCACCGTCGCCTGTGAGCCAGACCGCTATACCCGAATTACCTTACGATTGCCGCTGGAGGAGAGCGCATGTTAAGAGTGCTGATTGTTGATGATGAGCCGTTAGCACGGGAAAACCTGCGTGTCCTGTTGCAGGAGCAGAGTGATATCGAGATTATGGGGGAATGTGCCAATGCCATTGAAGGCATCGGTGCTGTGCATAAACTGCGCCCGGACGTGCTGTTCCTCGATATTCAGATGCCGCGCATCAGCGGTCTGGAGATGGTCGGCATGCTCGACCCGGAGCACCGCCCCTATATCGTCTTTCTGACGGCCTTTGATGAGTACGCGGTAAAGGCGTTTGAAGAGCACGCGTTTGATTATCTGCTGAAACCGATTGAAGAGAAACGCCTTGAAAAGACCCTGACCCGTCTGCGCCAGGAGCGTACCGCGCAGGACGTGACGCTGCTGCCGGAGCATCAGCAGCCCCTGAAGTTTATCCCCTGTACCGGGCACAGCCGGATTTACCTCCTGCAAATGGACGACGTTGCCTTTGTCAGCAGTCGTCTGAGCGGGGTATACGTCACCAGCGCTGAAGGCAACGAAGGCTTTACCGAGCTTACGTTACGCACGCTGGAGAGCCGCACGCCGCTGATCCGCTGTCATCGACAGTATCTGGTGAACATGGCGCACCTGAAGGAGATCCGCCTGGAAGATAACGGCCAGGCCGAACTGGTGCTACGTGCAGGGCAAACCGTGCCCGTCAGTCGTCGCTATCTGAAAAGTTTGAAAGAGGCGATAGGGCTGTAAAACTGGTACACTGCGCGCCATTGCATCATCGACATTCGAAGGCTCTATGCTAAGTAACGATATTCTTCGTAGCCTGCGCTACACCCTGAAAGCGAACAATAATGACATGGTGCGCATTCTTGCGCTCTCCGACATGGAATCCACGTCCGCCGGGTTCGACACCTGGATGACTAAAGAAGATGAAGAGGGTTTTGTTCGCTGCCCGGACATCATTCTGTCGGGCTTCCTGAACGGCCTGATCTACGACAAGCGCGGCAAAGATGAATCTGCGCCTGAGCTGGCGCTTGAGCGTCGGGTGAATAACAACACGGTGCTGAAAAAGCTGCGTATTGCGTTCTCCCTGAAAACTGACGACATTCTGGCGATCATGACCGAGCAGAAATTTCGCGTGTCGATGCCGGAAATCACCGCCATGATGCGCGCGCCGGATCATAAAAATTACCGCGAGTGTGGGGATCAGTTTCTGCGTTATTTCCTGCGTGGGTTGACGCAGCGGGTGCATAACCAGAAGGGGTGATTTTTAGCCGGGTGGCGGCCTCGCCTTACCCGGCTAAAAACTCGTTGGCCCGTGCAAGCGTAGCGCCGCCGGGCAAAAAAAAGCCGGATTCTCATCCGGCTTATTTATTACTTCACCTGCTGACCCGGCTTCGCGCCTTCGTCAGGGCTTAACAGGAAGATGTCTTTTCCGCCCGGGCCTGCGGCCATCACCATCCCTTCAGAGATGCCGAAGCGCATTTTACGCGGCGCCAGGTTTGCCACCATCACGGTCTGACGACCGATCAGCACCTGCGGATCAGGGTACGCGGAACGAATGCCGGAGAAGACGTTACGTTTCTCGCCGCCCAGATCCAGCGTCAGACGCAGCAGTTTGTCAGAACCTTCCACGAACTCCGCGTTTTCGATCAGCGCCACGCGCAGGTCGACTTTGGCGAAATCATCAAAGGTGATGGTCTCCTGAATCGGATCGTCCGCCAGCGGGCCGGTCACCGGCGCGGCAGCCGCTTTCACCTCTTCTTTTGATGCTTCCACCAGCGCGTCAACCTGTTTCATCTCGATGCGGTTATACAGCGCCTTGAAGGTGTTTACCTTGTGGCCGAGCAGCGGCTGCTGGATGGCATCCCAGGTCAGTTCGGTGTTCAGGAATGCTTCCGCGCGGGCTGCCAGCTGCGGCAGAACCGGCTTCAGCCAGGTCATCAGCACGCGGAACATGTTCAGACCCATGGTGCAGATCGCCTGCAAGTCGGCGTCGCGGCCTTCCTGTTTCGCCACCACCCACGGCGCCTGCTCGTCGACATATCGGTTGGCCACGTCTGCCAGCGCCATGATTTCGCGAATGGCTTTACCAAATTCACGACTTTCCCAGGCTTCGCCAACCGCAGCGGCGGCGTCGGTGAAGGTTTTATACAGCTCAGGATCGGCCAGTTCGGCAGAGAGCACGCCGTCAAAGCGTTTAGCGATAAAACCTGCGTTACGGGACGCCAGGTTCACCACCTTGTTGACGATGTCCGCGTTCACGCGCTGCACGAAATCTTCCAGATTCAGGTCGATATCGTCGATGCGGGAAGAGAGCTTCGCGGTGTAGTAGTAGCGCAGGCTATCCGCATCGAAGTGGTTCAGCCAGGTGCTGGCCTTAATAAACGTCCCGCGAGATTTGGACATCTTCGCGCCGTTGACCGTTACGTAGCCGTGTACGAACAGGTTAGTCGGCTTGCGGAAATTGCTGCCTTCAAGCATCGCTGGCCAGAACAGGCTGTGGAAGTAAACGATGTCTTTACCGATGAAGTGGTACAGCTCGGCGGTGGAATCTTTCTTCCAGTACTCGTCGAAGCTTACGGTGTCGTCGCGCTTGTCACACAGGTTCTTGAAGGAGCCCATGTAGCCGATTGGCGCATCCAGCCAGACGTAGAAATATTTGCCCGGCGCGTTCGGGATTTCGAAGCCGAAGTATGGCGCATCGCGGGAGATATCCCACTGCTGCAGACCGGATTCAAACCACTCCTGCATCTTGTTCGCCACCTGCTCCTGCAGCGCGCCGCTGCGGGTCCACGCCTGCAGCATTTCGCTGAACGACGGAAGGTCGAAGAAGAAGTGCTCGGAGTCACGCATCACCGGCGTGGCGCCGGAAACCACGGATTTCGGCTCGATAAGCTCGGTCGGGCTGTAGGTCGCGCCACACACTTCGCAGTTATCGCCGTACTGGTCCGGGGATTTACATTTCGGACAGGTGCCTTTGACGAAACGGTCCGGCAGGAACATGCCTTTTTCCGGATCGTACAGCTGAGAGATGGTGCGGTTTTTAATGAAACCGTTCTCTTTCAGACGGGTGTAGATCAGCTCTGACAGCTCGCGGTTCTCGTCGCTGTGCGTGGAGTGATAGTTGTCATAGCTGATGTCAAAGCCAGCAAAATCGGTCTGATGCTCCTGACTCATTTCGGCGATCATCTGTTCCGGGGAAATTCCCAGCTGCTGCGCTTTCAGCATGATTGGGGTGCCGTGGGCATCGTCCGCACAGATGAAGTTCACCTCGTGGCCGCGCATTCGCTGGTAACGGACCCAGACATCAGCCTGGATATGCTCCAGCATGTGGCCGAGGTGGATTGAGCCGTTGGCGTACGGCAGGGCGCACGTTACCAGAATTTTTTTCGCGACTTGAGTCATAGTAGGCATTACTTCTTTTAACTGTGAAAAGGGTTTTCGATATTACCAAAAGGGGCATTATTAAGTAAGCACAAACCACGGCCTTTCAGGTAAACTTGTTCATCTAAGGTCTTATTCACAAGAACAAAGGAGTCGGGATGAGTTCTCAATCCCAGGCCAAATCACCGGAAGCCTTACGAGCAATGGTCGCCGGGACGCTGGCTAATTTTCAGCATCCAACCCTGAAGCACAATCTCACGACGCTGAAAGCGCTTCATCATGTCGCATGGCTGGACGATACGCTGCACATTGAGCTGCAGATGCCGTTCGTCTGGACCAGCGCCTTTGATGCCCTGAAAGAGCAAACCAGCTCTGAGCTGCTGCGCATTACTGGCGCAAAAGCAATTGACTGGAAGCTAAGCCACAGCATCGCCACGCTCAAGCGCGTGAAAAATCAGCCGGGCGTTAACGGCGTGAAGAACATCATCGCCGTCAGTTCTGGCAAGGGTGGGGTGGGTAAATCGTCGACCGCCGTGAACCTGGCGCTTGCTCTGGCGGCAGAAGGGGCGAAAGTCGGCATTCTGGATGCTGATATTTATGGCCCGTCCATTCCGAACATGCTGGGTGCTGAAAACCAGCGTCCAACTTCGCCGGACGGCACCCACATGGCACCGATCGTGGCGCACGGTCTGGCGACCAACTCCATTGGTTACCTGGTCACGGACGATAACGCAATGGTCTGGCGCGGCCCGATGGCCAGCAAAGCGTTGCTGCAAATGTTGCAGGAGACAATGTGGCCTGACCTCGATTATCTGGTGCTGGACATGCCGCCGGGCACCGGTGATATCCAGCTGACGCTGGCGCAGAACATTCCGGTCACCGGCGCCATCGTGGTCACCACGCCGCAGGATATCGCGCTGATCGACGCCAAAAAAGGCATCGTCATGTTCGAGAAGGTGGAGGTGCCGGTACTCGGCATCGTCGAGAACATGAGCATGCACATTTGCAGCAACTGTGGACACCATGAGCCGATCTTCGGTACCGGCGGTGCGGAGAAGCTGGCGGCGCAATATCACACCCAGCTGCTGGGGCAACTGCCGCTGCATATCACACTGCGTGAAGATCTGGATAGCGGTAAGCCGACGGTGGTCAGCCGTCCTGATAGCGAATTCACGGAAATCTATCGTCAGCTGGCGGGGCGCGTTGCGGCGCAACTGTACTGGCAGGGGGACGTGATCCCGAGTGAGATCGCCTTCCGCGCGGTGTAACGCCTCTGCGCGTTAGTGCCGGGTGGCGGCTTCGCCTTACCCGGCCTACCTCGATTTTGTAGGTCAGATAAGCGTAGCGCCACCTGACTTTACCCAAGCCGATAGTGCATCAAATAATACTCTCCTTCCGGAGAATCCCCCGTAGCCTCAATGTGCCAGCCGTGGCGCTGGTAAAACGCAACCGCCCGCTCATTCTTCACCAGACACTTCAGCGCGCCTGTACTGGTAAACGTCCTCTGTACTTGTTCCAGTAACAAACGGCCAACTCCCAGACGCTGATACAGCGGGTCGACAAACAGATTGTGCAAAAAGTTATCATTTTCCCAGACGGAGGCAAACCCTACCCG
This sequence comes from Enterobacter cloacae complex sp. P29RS, assembly GCF_014893445.1. Taxonomy (NCBI): domain Bacteria; kingdom Pseudomonadati; phylum Pseudomonadota; class Gammaproteobacteria; order Enterobacterales; family Enterobacteriaceae; genus Enterobacter; species Enterobacter cloacae complex sp. P29RS. Next base: position 96,259 of record NZ_JADBPZ010000010.1, read on the forward strand.
GTGACCGTCGTGAATCGCAACCCAGATCTGCTCGTCACGCGTTGCGGCGTCAAAATCCTCAAGCTGCCATTCAGAATTGTCCAGCCATGGCCAGGCCACGCGTCGTGCATGCAGGTACAGCGTGCGCAGAAATGGCCGGTCGTCCTCCTGCCAGGGCCGGATCATCGTATCAGCGGTGATAGAAAATATCTCCGTTATAGGCTTTGTAGATTTTGCCATCAGCATCGCCAATCAGAACGTAATTTTCACCCATGTAGGTCCAGTGCGTACCGGCATCGGGCGCGGGAAGGTTACGTAGCTGGTACTGTTTGATGGTGTACTCTGGCGTCTGATACTGCGCGGGCGCGGTATCGCCAATCTTAAATTTGGTGAAGTCGGCGATGAACTCCTGCTCTTCATAAGCCTTAATGCCGGAAGGCGCGGCGGCCGTTTGCGGGGCTGCGAATGCGGAGCCCGCCAGAGACAGTAATACACCCAGAAGCACCAATTTACGCTTAGCCATTTTTTCTCCAGTGATATCGTTACGGATACGCTTGTCTGCGGGGGACAGTGCGGCAGACAGCCCATTTTAAGTATCAAAACAGGGTGTGTTTGAAAAAAAATGTAACAAAAGTGAACGGTTTTGTGTAGTGCCAGCGGTTGTGAGTATTTTTGATATGAATGCGTGCTGACGGGAATAATTCATTGTAACTATCGTTTTGCTGAATTAATTCTGAAAATACATTGTTGCCGTAATTTTATAAACTGTAGATCGTGCTTTTTTTTGCCACAGGCTTTAAGATTTTCAGGAAGATTATATTTTAATTAATTGCCCGTCACAGATCGGGCAATTCGTGTCTTCACTTTTAGATTACGTTTTAGTATTCCCTTGAAAAGAAACTTATTTCAAGCGTGGGTTAGCGCAGGGCTGCGCCCCGTCGGGCGTTCGCTACGAGCAGGGATGATAAGTATATATAAATGAAAAACACAACAGCATTATCTGTAATATTCTTAGCAATAAGTCAGTTGGCGGGGTGCGTAATTTCTCCCGGCCAAACGTTAAGTTCCGCAGGCAAAAAAATAATTGCGCCGGCTGATCTCAATAATAGTTTAGATAAACAAATCGAAATTTATCCACTTACGCCCGGATTAATTGAGAAACTACGTCCCGCTGCAGCTAAATCTCAGGCAAATCCTAATCTTGATGAGCAGGTCAAAAACTGGGAATACCGTATTGGAATCGGTGACATCCTGACGGTCACCGTCTGGGATCACCCGGAGCTGACTACGCCCGCGGGACAGTATCGCAGCGCAAGCGATACGGGAAACTGGGTCAATGCCGATGGCACGCTCTTTTATCCTTACGTGGGTAAACTGCACGTGGCGGGAAAAACGGTTTCCAGAGTGCGCGAGGAGATCACCGCGCGGCTGGATAACGTCATTGAAAGCCCCCAGGTCGACGTCAGCGTTGCCGCTTTCCGTTCGCAAAAAGCCTACGTTACGGGAGAAGTGGCGAAATCTGGCCAGCAGGCCATCACCAACATTCCGCTGACGGTTATGGATGCCGTTAATGCCGCAGGTGGGCTTACTGCTGATGCGGACTGGCGGAACGTGGTGCTGACTCACAACGGCCAGGATTCCCGAATTTCCCTGTATGCCCTGATGCAGCATGGCGATTTAACCCAGAATAAGCTGCTCAACCCTGGCGACATCTTGTTTATTCCCCGCAACGATGCGCTGAAAGTATTCGTGATGGGCGAAGTTGTTAAACAGAGCACGCTGAAGATGGATCGCAGCGGCATGACGTTGGCTGAAGCGCTCGGCAATGCCGGTGGCCTGGACCAGAATATGGCTGATGCGACGGGTATTTTTGTTATCCGCTCGGTACGCGAGTCCGGGAAAATTGCGAATATCTATCAACTGAATGCAAAAGACGCTTCGGCCATGGTGCTGGGCACCGAGTTTCAGCTTGAGCCTTACGACATTGTCTATGTCACCACTGCTCCACTCTCCCGATGGAATCGCGTAATAACACAGCTTGTTCCGACAATCAGCGGGGTGCATGACCTCACCGAAACGGTTCGTTATATCAGATCGTGGCCGCAATAATGTTCGAATCAATACTCGTAGTATGTACCGGAAATGTCTGCCGTTCTCCGATTGGAGAACGGCTTTTGCGCCAGCACTTGCCCGACAGACACATCACCTCGGCGGGAATACTCGGCCTTGAGGGGTATCCGGCGGATGAGTGCGCCCAGGACGTGGCCTGGCGGCATGGGATCTCCCTCGACGGTCATGTGGCGCGCAGGCTGACACGCAGGCTGATGCAGGGATCCGATCTCATCCTGGTTATGGAGCCGGAACATCTTCGCTTCATTGCAGCCATGGCACCGGAAAACAGGGGGAAGTCGCTGCTTTTTGGGCAGTGGCTGGAGCCGCAGGATATCCCAGACCCCTATCGTAAAAGCCGTGAAGCGTTTGAATATGTGTTCGGGCTATTGGGTAAAGCCAGCCAGGAATGGGCACGTCGTTTAGGACAGAAAGGAATAAAGCATTAATGTCGTCTTACACAACAGACAGTTATGGTGCAGGGGCACCCGAACAAAATGAAATCGATCTCGTTCGTTTGCTCGGCGAAATGATCGACCACCGCACGATGATATTGTGCGTGACTTTCCTTTTCACTTTATGCGCGGGCCTCTATGCCTGGGTTACGCCACCTGTTTATCAGGCGGATGCTATGGTGCAAATAGAAAGCAAACAGGATAACGGCCTGCTCAAAGGCTTGAGCCAGCTGGGCACCGATATTTCGCCGGATGTTGCCCCTGAAATTTTACTGTTGAAATCTCGCATGATCCTCGGCGAGACCGTCGACAAATTAGATCTGACGTATCAGGCAAAGCAGCGCGTTTTGCCTGTGGTGGGGCGTCTCTGGCAGCGTCTGCAAGGGCGTGGCCAGGGCAACATAACGTTAGGCGAACTCCAGATCCCGCAGGTGGAGGGCAAAGCGCAAGAACTCACGCTGACCGTACAGGAAGCGGGAAGGTATCACCTGACGGGCGAAAACATTGAGGCAGACGGCCAGGTGGGTAAAACGCTGGTTACGCAAGGGATCGTGCTGCGGGTGACCTCGATTGAGGCGACGCCAGGCACACAGTTTTCGCTTAAGTCGTTGACGCGCCTGGAGACGATCAATGCACTGAAGAAGCGTCTGACGGTCGTGGAATCGGAGAAACAGAGCGGTATTGTGACCTTAACCCTGACGGGTGAAGATCCTGACAAAATCGCACGGGTGCTGAATGCGATTGCTGAAAATTATCTTCAGCAAAATATCGCGCGCCAGGAGGCTCAGGATTCGCGTAGTCTGGATTTTTTACAGGAGCAGTTACCGAAAATCAGAGCGGACCTGGATCAGGCTGAAGCGCGGCTGAATGCCTACCGGGCGCAGCGCGACTCTGTGGATCTGTCTTTAGAGGCAAAATCCGTCCTGGATCAGGTTGTGAACGTTGAGAATCAGCTAAATGAGCTGACGTTCCGGGAGGCAGAAATTTCCCAGCTCTTTAAAAAGAGTCACCCTACCTACCGTGCATTGCATGAAAAAAGACAAACCCTTGTGCGGGAACGGGATCGTCTTAATAACCGTGTGTCCTCGATGCCCTCCACGCAGCAGGAGATTTTACGCCTGAGCCGCGATGTTGAGTCGGGCCGCACGATTTATTTACAGCTATTGACGCGTCAGCAGGAGCTGAATATTTCCCGCTCCAGCGCTGTCGGGAACGTGAGGATCATTGATGAGGCGGTTACACTCCCGGATCCGATAAAACCGCGAAAAGCGCTAATCATTGCGCTTGGCGTGCTGTTCGGGCTCATCCTTTCAATGGGGACCGTACTGGTACGTCAGGCGTTCAAACGTGGGATCACGCTTTCCGAACAGCTGGAAGCGCAGGGGATGCCGGTTCTGGCGACGTTACCACGTTCACAGTGGCTGTGGAGTAAAACGCATTTGCGCAGAAAAAATCCGTTTTCTCGTCGCTGGACACACAAAACCTCGGATGTACCTTTCCTGCCAGTCGATCGACCTGCTGATATGTTTGTTGAAGCGGTACGCGGGCTGCGAACCAGTCTGCATTTCACCATGATGGAGGCTGAGAATCGCATTGTGATGATTTCTGGCCCCACGCAGGACTGCGGAAAAACGCTGGTGGCGACGAACCTGGCGGCCATTGCCGGGCAGAGCGGTCAGCGGGCGCTGTTTATTGATGCGGATATGCGCCAGGGTTATGTGCATAATATTTTTGGCCTGGAGAACCGCCACGGATTATCCTGCCTGCTGGAAGGGAAGCGCGACTTTGGGGAGGTCATTCAGCATGCTGAAAAAGGGGGAATTGACGTCATCACCTGCGGCCCGGAACCCCTGCGTCCGTTAGAAATGCTGTTAAGCGAACGGTTCATTGACATCATGTCCTGGGTTAACGAGCACTATGACATTGTCATCATCGATACACCCCCAGTTCTTGCCGTCAATGATGCTGCGCTGGTTGCCAGAGCAGCCGGAACAACGCTAATGGTTGCCCGTTACGATAAAACCAGCGTGAAAGAGATGGAGAATACCGTTAAACGTCTACAGCACGTTGGCGTGAAGGTCAGCGGCACAATCCTCAACGATATTGTTAAATCCGCAGCGCTGTTTTACAGCTCGGGGTACAGCCAGTATGACTACGGTTATGCTTCGAGGAAAAAAGGATAGGGGCGTCAGGACGGGAAAATAAACCCTCTCCCGGATGGGAGAGGGAAAAGCATTACTTCGCCATCACTTCCTGCGCGGTACGCTCAACCAGAGACAGCAGGACTTTAACGTCCTCCAGCGTCACGGTTGGGTTCAGCAGGGTCAGCTTCAGGCAGGTGACGCCGTTATGCTCGGTCACCCCGACGTTTGCGCGGCCGGATTCCAGCAGCGCATCGCCAATTTTCTGGTTCAGCAGGGCGATACCGGCGTCATCCATCTGGGTCTGCGGACGGAAGCGGAACAGCACGCTTGCCAGCTGGGGTTGCATAACCAGTTCCAGAGCAGACTGCTCTTTTACGTAAGCCGCAACCTGCTGTGCCAGCGTCACGCCGTGATCGATAATTGCCGCGTATTGCTCCTGACCCAGCGCTTCCAGGCTCATCCACAGTTTCAGCGCGTCGAAACGACGGGTGGTTTGCAGAGATTTGGAAACCAGGTTAGGCACACCCGCTTCTTCATCGAACTCAGAGTTCAGATAAGCTGCCTGATAGCGCATCAGCTCATAATGACGCGCTTCTTTCAGCAAGAAGGCACCGCAGCTGATGGTCTGGAAGAACTGCTTGTGGAAGTCCAGCGTTACGGAGTCCACAAGTTCAATGCCGTCCAGATAGTGACGATACTGCTCAGACATCAGCAGCGCGCCGCCCCAGGCCGCATCAACGTGTACCCAGATATTCTGTTTCGCAGCCAGCTCAGCAATAGCACGCAGCGGATCGATAGCACCCGCATCCGTCGTGCCGGCCGTGGCCACAATCGCCAGAATCTGTTCGCCGTTCGCGTTGCACTGTTCGATTTTCGCCGCCAGATCGGTGAGATCCATGCGGGAGAATTCATCAGTTTTCACCTGCACCACGGACTGGTAGCCCAGGCCCATCAGCGCCATGTTTTTCTGCACGGAGAAGTGGGCGTTTTCAGAGCACAGCACGCGAATTTTGCGCAGATCGCCCACCAGACCGTCCTGCTGTACCGAGTGGCCCTGACGCGCGAAGAACGCATCACGCGCCAGCATCAGGCCCATCAGGTTACTCTGGGTGCCGCCGCTGGTGAAGACGCCTGCGTCGCCAGCCTGATAACCCACGCGGGTACGCAGCCATTCGATCAGCTTGATCTCAATAATGGTTGCGGACGGGCTTTGATCCCAGGAGTCCATACTCTGGTTGGTGGCGTTAATCAGCACTTCCGCCGCCTGGCTTACGACCAGGCTTGGGCAGTGCAGGTGCGCCACGCACTGCGGGTGATGAACGGACAAACTGTCTTTCAGGAAGAACTCCACGGCGCGTTCAATCGCCGCTTCGTTGCCCAGCCCTTTCGGGTTGAAATCCAGCTTAATACGGTCGCGCAGCTCCGCGACCGTTTTGCCCTGGTACATCTCAGGTTGTTTCAGCCATTGCATCACAGCCTGAGTGCTTTGTTCAATCGCCTGCTGGTAAGCTTCAATGCTCTGGGCAGAGGAGAACAAAATTGGGTTTGAATCAGACATCGTAATCAACAACTCCGGTTACGCCGGGCGAACGCCCGCAGCAAGCAGTGCCTGCTCGAATTTATCCAGGAAGACTTTCAGCTCGTCATCGCTGATCAGCAGTGACGGCAGCAGACGCAGAACGATACCGTTACGGCCGCCACGCTCCAGAATCAGGCCTGCTTCGAAGCACTTCTTCTGGATCAGTGCAGACAGCTCGCCATCGCCCGGGAAGCAACCCATGTGGTCGGCGGCTTCATGTGGCTTAACGATTTCAATACCGATCATCATGCCCAGACCGCGAACGTGGCCGATCACCGGATAGCGTTTCGCCATCTCTTTCAGCTGGCCTTTCAGCCATTCGCCCTGTGCGGCAACTTTGCCCGCGATATTCTGGTCTTTCAGGATCTTCAGCGTCGTCAGACCGGTTGCCATCGCCAGCTGGTTGCCGCGGAAGGTACCGGTGTGGTGACCAGGCGCCCACGCATCGAACTGCTTCTTGATACCGAGCACAGCCAGTGGCAGACCGCCGCCAACTGCTTTGGACATCACGATGATGTCAGGCTCAATGCCTGCGTGTTCGAAGGCAAAGAATTTACCGGTACGGGCAAAGCCAGCCTGAACTTCGTCGAGGATCAGCAGAATGCCGTGTTCCTGAGTCACTTTACGGATGCGCTGCAACCACTCAGCCGGAGCCGGGTTCACGCCGCCTTCGCCCTGAACAGCTTCCAGGATCACCGCGGCAGGTTTACGCACGCCGCTTTCAACGTCGTTGATCAGGTTATCGAAGTAGTAGGTCAGCGCCTTCACGCCCGCTTCACCACCGATACCCAGTGGGCAGCGGTACTCGTGTGGGTAAGGCATGAACTGGACTTCTGGCATCATACCGTCAACCGCTTCTTTCGGAGACAGGTTACCGGTGACGGACAGTGCACCATGGGTCATACCGTGGTAACCACCAGAGAAACTGATGATACCGCTGCGACCGGTTACTTTTTTCGCCAGCTTCAGCGCCGCTTCAACGGCGTCAGCCCCGGACGGGCCAGTGAATTGCAGGCAGTACTCTTTGCCCTGACCAGGCAACAGAGAGAGGAGGTATTCTGAAAACGCGTCCTTCAACGGCGTAGTCAGATCCAGGGTATGTAACGGCAAGCCGCTGGTAATGACATTTTGGATGCTTTGCAGCACATCAGGATGATTGTGGCCAAGCGCGAGGGTGCCTGCGCCTGCTAAACAGTCAAGGTATTCTTTATTATCTGCATCGGTGATCCACACGCCTTCTGCTTTCGTGATCGCTAAAGGCAGTTTGCGCGGATAACTCCTGACGTTAGATTCAAACTCGGCCTGACGGGCCAGATAGGTTTCGTTGCTTTTGTGGGCATCTACGGTGTCAATACGGACTTTATCCGTCATCATATCACTCCTACAACCGCCGCTTCGTTATGAGCAACGATTGAATAAAAAGTTAAAAAACAGATGGGGCCTGAAAAAAACGCCGCCAATATAGAGCCTTTTGTCACCGGGCTCAATGGTTAATTTGTTTACTGTTTTGTGACACAGGGCACAGGGGAGGGGATAACCTCATTTTCTGGCAAAAATATGCAGTTTATTCTCAATAAAAACAGTGGTTTATATATGGATTGTCAGCATTGTAAAATCAGATGAAAGAGTGTGGCAAATTGTGCGCCTGGCAGGCTAAAAGGAGGCGGAGAGCCTCCTTAGACTGTTTATTTTTGGGTAACGCGTAAAACGCCGTGTTCACGTCCCTTTGTTTTATTCCATGACGCGTCCGTAATACCGTTTTCATCCAGGCTTATCGATATCACAAAACCGTTACCATGGATCTCATAGAAATTCGCATTCAGACGTTTAACGCTGGCTTTTTTGCCGTTCACGGTAGCGCTAAAAAAGCCGTTAGAAAGGGTAGCGTTAACCGTATCCGACGAGAACGAGGCTTCGCGAAGGGGATCGTGAACGGATGCCGTTGGTTCGTGTTGTGCCGCGTTTTCCGCTTTGGTTTTGCTGATATCGCAAGATCCATCGCCAGCGCTAATTTGCGTGCATCCCGAGCGCTCTAACTGAGCACGATAGTGTGCGCTAATGGCGTGTGCAGGCGAAATACACCCAGCAAGTACGGCAGCGCTTAACACTAGCATCATTGATTTTTTCATTTTATCACCTTAAAAACGACACAAATAATAAGAAACGTACATAATGCCGATCCAGACCCCGACCGAAATAAGCAATAGATACAGGGCAGCTGAAATAAAAATGTGTTTGAGCATGTTATTGGCCATCATCATACTTTCCATCAGCGAAGTACTGTCGCCCTGAAAAGCTTCCTCTATTATGAATGTAGTCGAGTTACGTGTTTTTCTTAAAAGCCAATCCCGATGCCTGCGCCCATAGCAAGATCATTATTTGTAGAATCGCTTACGCCAGCTTTAACGATGGTGTTGCTACCAACGTGGAAGGATGCACCCACACTAACAGCTTGCTCGTCTTTAAAGCTACCTACACCAGCAGAGAACATGACAGCCTGTTCTTTCTCTACTTGAGGCATAGAGGCGATAGCTACAGCGCTAGCAGCACCTGAACGGGCTTCTTTCTTATTGCTATCAACTTCATCTTTCAGGCTCTTGAATTGAGAGTTAGTGTTAGCTTGCGCTTGTGCGAACACTTGTTGAGCAGCTTTCAGATCTTTAGCTTGTGCTGTAGTTTGGGTATTGAGTGACTTAACCAGATTGATAGTTTTAGTATCAACTTCTTTCTTAGTGATGGTAGTTGTGATTCCGTTAGAGCCAGCTTTACCTGCATCCCCTTTATCACCTTTAGCGCCAGTGTCGCCCTTATCACCTTTGATGGAATCTCCTTTATCTCCTTTCTCACCCTTAACACCTGGAGCACCATCTTTCCCAGCTATTCCTTGTGCGCCTGTATCACCTTTTAAACCTTGCGCACCAGTTGCACCTGCAGCGCCTGTAGCACCCGTTGCCCCGTCTTTACCGTCAACACCATCTTTACCATTAACACCGTCTTTAGGTGGTGTTTGGTTCTCTAAAGCGGTGATCCGTTGATCATGGTTAATCAATACAGAACCTTGTAACGCGCTTTCATCTTGCAATGATTTAATATCGGAACCATTGTTAACAACACCTTGTAAAGCAGTGTCTGCTTTGTTTTTAATGTCATTAATCAAAATATTTTGTTTGTTGTCGGTGGAGGTCTGATCAGCTTTGTTGTCCTCTACTTTCTGATTCAAAGTAGAGTTAAATTGTGCATTAGCATTAACACCAGCTTGAGCAGCATCAGCTTTATTTACAGCAGTGTTAGCAGTATCTTGTGCATTATTGATAGCAATGTTTGCCTTCTCAACATCCCCTTGCAGATTATAGATTTGTGCGTCTTGTTGAGTGTTGCTAGCCTTGATGTTATCAAGGTTATATGCGGTGTTGTTAGTCCCTTGAACCTGAATAAAAGTACCTGAATTGGTAACATTATCGTTAAGATTTACATTTACATCAGCAGCTTTAGCTACGTTCATTGAACCAGCAAAAAGAGCACCGATAATAGCGACAGCGATGACGGTTTTACTAACAGGTTTCATTTGAAATGACTCACAGTGTTTGGCAGATAAAATATACGCTAGCGATATTGCTAACGTTTGTTTAAGCAGAGCTGAATGGGTAAGTTTAAGTGTGTCGAATTTTATAGTTGTATTTAATATTTATGTTGGTAACGGAGCGAAACTATAGATATTTCGCGGCGAGAAATATTGATTTTGATCATGTTTCTTATTAATGATAAGAATGATGAGAAATAATGCTCTTGCATTGTTTCTTCTTTAAAATCAATTTGTTGTGATGCGCTTGCGAACTGTCTTAATTTAACCTTATGATTTTTATGAGATTTTATTTTAACACTTATGCGGTTTTTATTTAAGTGATGGAAATTAAGGTTTACACGGGGTTTTCAAATGAAAATAACAACCTTTAAAGCTGAAAGTAAACATTATCGAGCGGGTGTATTTAAATAATGGGCAAGATATTCTTCCGTAAGATTTCCAATGTAAACATTAAATAAAGATATTTGTAATGTGAATTCAATGTTAGTTATTTATTCAGTACAAATAATACCGGAAAACGAACAATAGAATTTCTCATTTTTTGTGTAACCTGAACCCGTCTGTACCTTATAAGGCAGTGAGATAAAGGGAAAATGGTTGTCAGCAGGCTCAACCACGGGTACACTAAATAATAAAGTATTGTTTAAGCTTTTGTTTTATAAATGATTTGACTCGGGGTGCCCTTCTTTGTGAAGGCTGAGAAATACCCGTATTACCTGATCTGGATAATGCCAGCGTAGGGAAGTCAGATGCCTACCCGGTCATCGCTTCTTTCCGCACGGCAGGAGCGAAACCATGCAGCCTGACCTGCTCGACTCACACGTTTTACATCAATTCCGAACCCGTTCCCCGCTCACGCACTGTATGACCAACGATGTCGTGCAGACCTTCACCGCCAACGTTCTGCTCGCGCTCGGTGCTTCCCCGGCAATGGTGATCGAAGCCGAGGAAGCGGAACAGTTTGCCGCGCTTGCCGATGCCCTGCTCGTCAACGTTGGCACGCTCACCGCGCCGCGCGCCCAGTCGATGCGTCGGGCTATTGAGAGCGCGGTAGCCGCGGGCACACCCTGGGTTCTGGACCCCGTCGCGGTTGGCGCGCTGGCGTTCCGCACCCGTTTTTGCCAGCAAATATTATCCCTTAAACCTGCGGCCATTCGTGGCAACGCCTCCGAAATCCTCGCCCTTGCCGGAATGAGTGCGGGCGGACGTGGGGTCGATTCCACCGATACGGCAGCGAGCGCGTTGACCGCTGCGCAGGCGCTTGCCCGCCAGACCCACGCCGTTGTAGTCGTCACAGGGGAAGTGGATCACATCACCGACGGCCAGCGAACCCGTACGGTCGCGGGGGGCGACCCGCTGATGACCCGCGTGGTAGGAACTGGCTGTGCGCTCTCGGCGGTCGTCGCCGCCTGCTGCTCGCTGCCTGGCGACAGGCTTGATAACGCGGCGGCAGCCTGCGGCTTTATGAAGCGCGCAGGGTCAGTTGCCCTGACTCAAAGCCGGGGGCCCGGCAGCTTTGTCTCCGCGTTTCTGGACGCGCTTTACGCGCTGGAGGAACAGGTATGACACGTATTAATGCCCTGACTATTGCGGGAACCGATCCAAGCGGCGGAGCGGGGATCCAGGCAGACCTGAAAACCTTCTCTGCGCTCGGCGCATACGGGTGCTCGGTTATCACCGCGCTGGTTGCGCAAAACACGCGCGGCGTACAGTCGGTGTATCGCATTGACCCGGATTTTGTCGCCGCGCAGCTGGATTCGGTATTCAGCGACGTACGTATCGACACCACCAAGATCGGCATGCTGGCAGAGGCGGACATTGTTGAAGCGGTCGCTGAACGTCTCAAGCACTACCAGATAAAAAACGTGGTGCTTGATACCGTGATGCTGGCCAAAAGCGGCGATCCGCTGCTCTCCGCCTCGGCTGTCGACACCCTGCGTAAAAAGCTGCTGCCGCAGGTTGCGCTGATCACGCCAAACCTGCCTGAAGCCGCCGCGCTGCTGGATGCGCCACACGCGCAAAACGAACGTGAGATGAAAGAGCAGGGGAATGCGCTGCTGGCGATGGGGTGTCGCGCGGTGCTGATGAAAGGCGGCCATCTTGATGATGCAGAAAGCCCGGACTGGCTTTTCACCCACGATGGCACGCAACGTTTCACCGCGCCACGCGTCCAGACCAAAAACACCCACGGCACGGGCTGTACGCTCTCGGCGGCGCTGGCGGCGCTGCGTCCTCGTCACGCCACATGGGCGGATACGGTGCAGGAGGCGAAGGTCTGGCTCTCGGGCGCGCTGGCAAAAGCCGATTCTCTGGAAGTGGGTCACGGTATTGGTCCGGTTCACCATTTTCATGCATGGTGGTAAGCCGTATACTGGCATGAAACTCATGCCAGAGAAAAACAGAGATGGAACAAGCGCATACCCGGTTAATTGCTCAACTCAAGGAACGAATTGCCGCACCGGACAACACGCCGCTGTATCTGAAATTTGCCGAAACGGTCAAGAACGCGGTGCGCAGCGGTGTGCTCGCGCACGGTAATATTTTGCCCGGCGAGCGCGATCTGAGCCAGCTGGCCGGTGTGTCGCGTATTACGGTGCGTAAAGCCATGCAGGCGCTGGAAGAGGCTGGCGTCGTTACCCGCGCGCGTGGATACGGGACGCAAATCAACAATATCTTTGAATATTCGCTGAAAGAGGCGCGCGGCTTTTCTCAGCAGGTGGTGCTGCGTGGCAAAACGCCCAACACCCTGTGGGTCAATAAACGCATCGTGAAGTGCCCGGAAGAGATCGCCCGCCATCTTTCCCTTGCGCCGGAAAGCGATGTGTTTTTGCTTAAGCGCATCCGTTACGTGGATGACGATGCGGTATCGATAGAGGAGTCCTGGGTACCGGTAGGATTAATTCCCAACCCGGACGACATTGGCGTCTCGCTTTATGATTACTTCCGCAGCCAGAATATCTTTCCGCAGCGCACCCGTTCGCGCGTCAGCGCCCGGATGCCGGACAGCGAGTTTCAGGCGCATATCAAGATGGACGATAAGATACCGGTGCTGGTGATCAAGCAAGTCGCGCTCGATCAACAGCAGCGGCCAATTGAGTACAGCATCAGCTACTGCCGCAGCGACCTATACGTCTTTGTGTGCGAGGAGTAGGGCCTCGCGCGTGGGGGCGCAGTCTCCACCGCGATGGCTGACTACCCAGGCGGCCACGGCATTGCCAAGCTGCACCGACTCTGGCAGTGACCATCCCGCAGCCAGCCCGGCAAGGGTACCTCCCGCATGGCTGTCACCGGCGCCGATGGTATCGACCACGGTAGCAGGAAACGCCGGAACGTGTCCGGAAGCGTCACCGTCGTACCAGACCGCCCCGTCTTTATCATGGCGTACGATTAGCGCAGCGCCAAACCGTTGCTGCCACTGAGTGCCGAGCTGTTCCACGTTCACGCCAAGCCATTCGGCGGCAAGTTCCGCCTCCTGCCGATTGAGCGAGACAACCGGTTTACGGGCCATAATCCGCGCCATCAGCGGGTCGGGAATATCCGCGATGCGCGGACCGAAATCGATAAAGAGCGTCACATCCTGAAGACGTTCCACCCAGGCCGTCAGCAGCTCGCCGCTGGGCGACGCCAGCTGGTAGCCGGACAAATAGATCAGGCTTTTCTCTGGCACGCTTAACCCGTCCAGCCAGCGTTGCTGCCACTGATTCTCCACACCGCTAAACGACATGAAGGTCCGTTCACCGTCAGGCTCCACCAGCGCCAGGCACCAGCCGTTATCGCCCGTTTCCGCTTCCACGGCGCTGTGCAGATCCTGCTTCGCCATGGCATTACGGATAATATCGGCCCACACGCCGTGGCCAACGGGAAGCGCGTTTTGCGCTGCAATGCCGAGCCGCTTGAGGGCGATGGCGATATTCAGCGCACAGCCGCCAATATTCACTCCCTGTTGCTTCAGCTCGATATCACACCCGCGCCAGGGCAGGGCGTAGGCGTCGGCAATCACGTCGATGACCGCCGCGCCGAGCACCGTTACGGGGCGCGTAGCGTGAAGGGTTTCGAGACGGCGGGCAAAAGCACTCATACGCCCTCCCTTTGCTCCCGGAAGTGCAGTAGTTTTTCGCAGTAGCGTCCGAAATCAAGCTGGTTTACGGCATCAAGTTCGCTTTTAAGCGCCGGATCAATGGCCTGTACACCGTGCAGCGCGCCACAGATGGCCGTTGCCATCGCGCCGATAGTGTCCGTATCACCGCCCAGGTTAGCGCATAACACCGCGCAGCGGTTCGGATCGGTGCCCGCAAGTTCGACCATCGCAATCGCCGCCGGAACGGACTCCAGGGTGCTCGTGCCCGCGCCAATAAGCTGATAGATCTGCTCGCTGGCGGACTCCGTACCGTTGGCTTCGCGCACGGTTTTCAGGGCCAGCTCAATACGAGCGGAAAGCGATGCGCTGAAAGTGGTCGTGTTCGCCTCCTGCGCCGCACGGGCAATACCCGGCAGGGCATCGGCGATGTTCTGCCAGCGCTCGCCGTCGATAGCGCGTGAAACCGCCCACGCGATCACCACCGCACCGGCGATGGCGAGATCCGATTTATGGGTCGGGCTGGAGGCTAACGCAACCTGTTCAACAAAATGTGCCAGACGCGTGGCCGGTAGCAGGCATCCCAGCGGGGAGGCGCGCATCGCCGCCCCGTTGGTGACGCCGTTATTTTCCAGCTCGCTCACCGGTTTGCCGTCACGGATGGCGTTCAGGGCAATTTTGGAGGTCGGGCCGAGCACATTCTTATTGAACGCGTCAAAATCCAGCGCCCAGTCCAGAATATGCTTACCGATAACGTCAGGATTAATTTCCCCGTCGCATTCGATAATCGCGTCGGCCAGGCACAGCGCCATCGACGTATCATCCGTAAATTCGGCCTGATTAAAGTAGCAGGCGGCATTATTCTCAGCCGGGCCGGGTAAGAAACGGTCGATCCAGCCGAAGTGCGCTTTCACCCGCTTGCGCGGCCACAGTTCAGACGGCATCCCCATCGCATCCCCTAACGCCTGCCCGTAAAGAGCACCGAGAATACGGTCTTGTTTCATTTAACTTCCCCTCGTGTCAGCGCGGTATCGCCATCAACCACCTCAATTGCGGTGATCTCTTTATCCGATTCGCGGAAAAACAGCATAAACAGCACGGCAATCACTACAATCATGATTGCACCAAACGTCCACATTCCGGCCCAGTTGAAGGTCAGCCCATTCACCGGCTCTTTATAGGCGAACATTTTTTCCATCATCACGCCGCCGAGACGGTAACCCAGCAGGCTACCAAAGCCCTGACAGCACAGCGTGATCAAGCCCTGCGCCGCGTTGCGCATATGCACGGGCGCTTTTTTATCCACGTAGATGTACGCGGTGACGTAATAGAAGTCATAGCTTACGCCGTGCAGCAGAATGCCGAGGAACAGCAGGGCGTAGGTGAAGTATTGTTCGGCGCCGCCGTAAACAAAGAAGCCGTAGCGAATGGCGGCGGTGATCAGGCCCAGCAGCAAGACCTTCTTAATACCAAAGCGTTTGGTAAAGAACGGCAGAGCGAGCATGAAGAAGATTTCAGAGAACTGGCCGAGGGTCATCCAGCCGGTGGCGTTTTTCATCCCCACTTCGGTGAGATAGCCGTTGGCAAAGATGTAGTAGAAAGCCAGCGGCATGGCGAACAGGAATGAGCAGAAGAAGAACACCAGGAAGTTTTTATCGCGCAGCAGGATCAGCGCATCCAGCCCCAGCATCACTTTGATATCCAGCTTGCCGGTGCTCTTCGGCGGGGTATTCGGCAGGAAAAGTGCGAAGACGCCGAGCAGAAGGGAGCTGGCAGCGGTCATCAGCAGCGGGATATTGGTGTCAGAGATGTCGCTATAGCCCATCATCTGCGGCAGGAAGCCGCACGCCAGGCCGGATGCAATCCAGCCGATGGTGCCCATCACGCGGATGCGCGGGAAATCAGCCTCCACGTCATCGACGTTCGCAAAAGCGATGCTGTTCGTCAGCGCGATGGTCGGCATATAGGTCAGGGAGTAGGCCAGCAACAGCGGGAAGAAGGTGCTGAACTGGGTTTGCTGTGCTGCGAAATACATCAGAATCGCGCCAGCGAACATCAGCACGGCCAGCACTTTCTGGGCGGCGAAGAAACGGTCGGTCAGCGAGCCGACCAGGATAGGAGAGAGGATCGCGGCAATAGCGGTACAGGCATAGGACCAGCCAATTTCCCCGGCGGTAAACCCGCTCTTGCTCAGCCACAGCCACAGCGGCACAAACCACGCGCCCCAGATAAACCATTCAACAAACATCATGAATGACAGTTGGACTTTCGTTTTCATTTTTTAATCCTGCATGTCAGAGGTACGCATGTAACATACCATGTGATAATACCTTTTAAATACCTTTAAGGCGATTGTTTGATCAGTGTAACAAAAATGTTGTACATGAAACGAGCCAGCAGATTGTGCTTAAAAAAGTTGCAAATGGTGGAAAATAGGTTAAGTCGGTACCAGGCTTAGTCTGCCTGCAAAAACGTGGGCTTGGATCACACGCTCCGACATCATGTCGGACATACGGGAGCATCACTATGACTGATATTGCGCAGCTGCTTGGCAAAGACGCCGACAGCCTTTTACAGCATCGTTGTATGACCATTCCAGCCGACCAGCTTTATCTGCCTGGCCATGATTACGTAGACCGCGTCATGGTCGACAACAACCGTCCTCCTGCCGTACTGCGAAACATGCAGACGCTTTATAATACCGGCCGCCTGGGCGGAACCGGGTACCTCTCTATTCTGCCCGTTGACCAGGGCGTTGAACACTCTGCGGGGGCATCGTTTGCCGCGAACCCGCTCTATTTTGATCCGAAAAATATCGTCGAGCTGGCAATTGAGGCAGGCTGTAACTGCGTGGCCTCCACCTACGGCGTGCTGGCCTCCGTGTCGCGTCGCTATGCCCACCGCATTCCGTTCCTCGTTAAGCTGAACCACAACGAAACCCTGAGCTACCCAACCGAATACGACCAGACGCTCTACGCCAGCGTCGAGCAGGCGTTCAATATGGGTGCGGTGGCGGTCGGGGCAACCATCTATTTCGGTTCTGAACAGTCGCGTCGTCAGATAGAAGAGATCTCCGCGGCGTTCGAGCGCGCCCACGAGCTGGGCATGGTAACCGTGCTGTGGGCCTATCTGCGTAACGGCTCGTTCAAAAAAGACGGAGTGGATTACCACGTGTCTGCGGATCTGACCGGCCAGGCAAACCACCTTGCGGCGACCATCGGCGCGGACATCGTGAAGCAGAAAATGGCCGAGAATAACGGCGGCTATAAAGCGGTGAACTTTGGCTATACCGACGACCGCGTCTACAGCAAGCTGACCAGCGACAACCCGATCGATCTGGTGCGCTACCAGCTGGCGAACTGCTATATGGGCCGCGCCGGGCTGATTAACTCCGGCGGTGCGGCAGGCGGTGAAACCGACCTGACCGATGCGGTGCGCACGGCGGTGATTAACAAACGCGCGGGCGGCATGGGGCTGATCCTCGGCCGTAAGGCGTTCAAAAAATCTATGGCCGACGGCGTGAAGCTGATCAACGCGGTTCAGGACGTCTATCTGGACAGTAAGGTCACGATCGCTTAAGTCTTTTCCCCTCACCCTAACCCTCTCCCCAACGGGGAGAGGGGACTGTTCAGTGCATACGGGAAGAGGGCCGCCACCCGGCAACACATCAGCGCAAAAGCTGACAGTCCGGCGGCAACCGGCACTGCAACGCCCCGGGCAAAACTTCGATGCGGAATCGCTCGCCGCTGAGCGGCTCTCCGTCGAGGTTAAAGGTCATGCCGTGTGGGGCGATCACTTCAAACCACGCGGATTTCCCGTCGATGATATTGGGGCTCTCCTCTGGCTGCGTCAGCGTCGTAAACAGCGCCGGCAGCAGCCCGTCACCGGTAAAAATGCGCAGCTGTAATTGACCGTCATTAATCAGCGCTTCCGGGCAAAGCTGCTGTCCGCCGCCTGCCTGACGCCCATTGCCGATACCAATCACCAGCGCGTCGCCCTGCCAGTGGAAGTTTTCACCTTGGATTTCACAGCTGTCGGGCTTGAGGGTGTCCATGCGCATCAGGCCGTGGATCAAATATGATACGCCGCCCAGCGCCGCCTTGAGTTTTTCGGGCGTTTCGCTGGTGATGCGCGTGCCGAACCCGCCGGTCGCCATATTGATAAAGCAGGTTCTTTCATTCACCTGCGCAATATCGACGGCGGTCGCTTTCCCGAGGATAGCCAGTTGCAGTGCTTTGCCTAAATCCTCAGGTATACCGGCGCTGGTGGCAAAATCGTTGGCGGTACCGAGCGGTAAAATCCCCATCGCCGGGCGAGCTGCGTCGTTGAGGTCAATGAGCGCACCGGCGATCTCGTTGATCGTTCCGTCGCCGCCGCCGGAAATGATGGTCTGAACACCTAACCTGATGCCCTCGTCGATGTAGCGCGCCGCATCGCCTTTTTCAAACGTTACTCGCACGTGTATGCATGCTCCGTCTTCACGCAATTCGGTAATCGCCTGGCGCAGCAGATCGTTGCCTGCACTCTTGCCGTTAAGAATTAATAAACTGTCTGGATAGGTTGCCATCCGGGTTGCTCCCTTTTTTAGCTATAGAAAGAGTGTATCCCAGAGAGGGAAAAAGCGGGTAAGAACAGGATGAAAGGCAAAAAATAAGCCCGCGTAAGGGCTTTGAAATCGACTAAAGAACCCCGTAGCGCTTACAGTGCATACTACTGCCGCTCAATTGACTATTGTGGTCAACGTTTGAGGTGTGACATTGGCCTTGCCTCGATTTTGAGCTGCTTACGCCAGACCCGATTATGTAGCGTTAGCGCAATGGAGCGGTAAAAAATCGATGAATTCATCCACATAATGTTCAAAAAGAAACATCCCAGCCCCAGCAAAGAGGTTATTTGCGGTGTGTAGTTCTCAACAGGGCCGAATAAAAGCGAAATCCCCGTCCAGATGAAATAAATGATGCTCATTATGCCTGTCAGCGTAATGACGAAAATATGCAGTTTATATCCAGGTAAAGAACCTCGTGTAGTCAGAAACATCGTGCTCATCACTACCAGACAATACACAATCGCTGCAATGAATACTCCCATCATAACCTTAAATTCGGGTAAGCCGAGCCAGCGAAACAGCAACAACCAGAGGGACACTTGCAGCATGGCGTAGCAAAAAATAGCCAGTAACGTGCTCACTGCCAAAGGAATTCCTGTCATATGGACGCCCACAGGAACGCCGAACCGATCTTTTAACTGTTCTTTTAATGTTTCAAGCTGGTTGGGATCATCGGTCGCCATTTTACTTTTAACCAAAGCACTTAATGCAAGGCTATCTTTAATGTATTTCATCATGGACGGGTCAATAACTTCCTGTAAATGAAAAAGACTGAATTAAACCAAAAATGTATTTACCCGTTTGTGCAACATTCTGTGGATTTCTGATATTTCCTGAGATGGCACTTCCAACGAAGGCAGAAGAATTTGAAATGGTATTCAGCAACTCACGCTGTAAGAGCAACTGCAACGCTTCTGACGGATAACGTTTGGGATACACGCCTGCCTTCATTGCTGCTTTTACACCTGAATTCGAGATGCCGGGATTGCGGATACGAATAATCTCCTCTGTTAATCGCGTACGGTCGGCCCGGCTCATTTTTTGTAATAAGGAGAGCAAACTCTCAGACGATGAACGGTTAAGAAGGCGATATGTTAATGCAGCGCTTTTTAAACCCGCAGCAGCCCCGGCAAGAGAAATCGCATCCAGGGCTGTGTTGGTTGCTGTATACCACTCCTGGGAGTCCATCCACGCAACGTAGTCATCGTGATTCATAGCAATCAACGATAGTCGGCCAAGCCCATTTGCACATTGAATTCCAGTTGCTACACCACCGGCTAAAATCACAGCGGCTATAGCACCGGAAGACCCTGCAGTGAGAGGTATAGCCATACCGGCCCCTGCCGCAAGTACAACAGTAAGAATTGCGGCTCCGCAGGAAATTGCCGTTGAACCAATTTCAGTCGCCAGGGAAGGGGACTGAATCGTAGCCGTTGTTGCGTGAACGGGGTTAACTTGTGAGGCATTTACTTTGGTTATGACTACATGACTAACCGAGCTTTCGTTTGGTGTCGCAATCCTTCTTGATGGCCGTACTAGCCACTGACGTGTACCGTCTGAGTAGATAATCCCGGCCTGGCTAAAATTTCTGCTGCAGTCCAGTTGACCTGCAAGTGCTGTGAAATTTATATCGCCGCCAGAGGCAAGACCAAGACTGCGTGCGAGTTCGTAATCTGGAAGATCCTTTGAAAGTTGTCCTGTGAATGTCACTTCATCTCTCCGTCCGTGTGAAGCATTGATTGTTAATAAATCAAGAGTAAAGGTCCTGTTAACACTTAAAATTAGGAATGTTCCGAATAGTGTTCATCCCTCTCAAATCCATTAAAAATGTGATTAGGATCCTTTGTTCGTTCGACTTGCTTAGATGATACGCCTAATGCTGACACAAACCTTTCCCGGGTCAATGCAACGCCATATTTATCAGGGGGAAAAATTTCAGGAGTTAACAAAAAAATAAGCCCGCGTAAGGGAGATTACGCAGGCTAAGGAGGTGGTTCCTGGTACAGCTAGCATTTATGGGTTATGTTTTTCAGCGGGGGGATAATACTCGTATTGAACGAAGCGGTATGTGATCCGATTCTAAGAATTATCCCAGCGTGAAAAAATCCCGTTGATTGACTATTTGCCGTGCGGATTTCGGGTATTTTCACCTTCAAAATTGCGCATCAGCAGCGCAAACTCCAGCTCTACTTCTTCAGGAACCGGCAGCCAGACCACATGGCCGTCGCCAGGTGCGACCTCAATCGCCTCACCTTTTTTGTTTTCCAGATGCTCCAGGCGGAAGTTCATGTTGCCCTGCGGTGTCATCAGCTCCAGGCTGTCGCCTTTAGTGAATTTGTTTTTTACGGCGACGGCGGCCAGCGGGCCTTTACGCTCGCCGGTGAAGTCGCCTACAAACTGCTGGCGTTCGGAAATCGAATAGCCATGCTCGTAGTTCTGGTAGTCGTCGTGGGTATGTCGACGCAGGAAACCTTCGGTATAACCGCGATGCGCCAGGCCTTCCAGCGTTTCCAGCAGGCTGGTGTCGAACGGTTTACCGGCGGCGGCATCGTCGATGGCTTTGCGATACACCTGCGCGGTACGAGCGCAGTAGTAATAGGACTTGGTGCGGCCTTCGATTTTCAGGGAGTGCACGCCCATCTGGGTTAAACGCTCCACGTGCGCGATGGCGCGCAGATCCTTCGAGTTCATGATGTAGGTGCCGTGCTCGTCTTCGAAGGCGGTCATGTACTCACCCGGACGTTTGGCTTCTTCGATCATAAACACGCTGTCGGTAGGCGCGCCGATACCCAGCGTTGGCTCAACGTTGGTGACCGGGATCGGCTCGTGTTTATGCACGATGTTACCGATGTCATCCTCTTTGCCTTCCTGAACGTTATATTCCCAGCGGCAGGCGTTGGTGCAGGTGCCCTGGTTCGGGTCACGCTTGTTGATGTAGCCAGAGAGCAGGCAGCGGCCGGAGTAGGCCATGCACAGCGCGCCGTGGACGAAGATTTCGATTTCCATATCCGGCACCTGGGTGCGGATTTCTTCGATCTCTTCGAGAGACAGCTCGCGAGACAGAATGACGCGGGTCAGCCCCATCTGCTTCCAGAATTTCACCGTTGCCCAGTTGACGGCGTTAGCCTGCACCGAGAGGTGAATGTCCATATCAGGGAAGTTCTCCCGAACCAGCATGATTAAACCCGGGTCTGACATGATCAGTGCGTCCGGCCCCATCTCCACGACCGGCTTCAGGTCACGAATGAACGTTTTCAGCTTGGCGTTGTGCGGCGCGATGTTCACCACCACGTAGAATTTTTTGCCCAGGGCATGCGCTTCGTTGATGCCGAGCTGAAGATTCTCGTGGTTGAATTCGTTGTTACGCACGCGCAGCGAATAGCGCGGCTGGCCCGCGTAGACGGCGTCGGCACCATAGGCGAAAGCGTAACGCATATTTTGCAGCGTTCCCGCCGGGGAAAGGAGTTCCGGTTTAAACATGTTTGTTCTCGTTCTGATGACAGGTCAGATCCGCGTGCACCAGGTGCAGCGGTAAGGGGAGATCCCCCACTTTAAGGGCGGGCATTGTAGCGCTGCGGGGCGGGGAGGTAAAGCCCGGACCCCTCACCCTAACCCTCTCCCCAGGGGGGAGAGGGGACTAAAACACCCTCTCCCCCCTGGGGAGAGGGCAGGGTGAGGGGAGAATGTTGTCAGGCAATCCTGCACGCATCCGCTTCCCAGCGATACCCCACGCCGTACACCGCGCGAATAAACGACTGGTCGGCGTCGAGCGCCTCCAGCTTGCGGCGCAGGTTTTTGATGTGGCTGTCGATGGTGCGGTCGGTCACTACGCGGTAATCATCATACAGATGGTTGAGCAGCTGCTCGCGGGAAAACACTTTGCCCGGCTCGTGGGAGAGCGTTTTCAACAGGCGAAACTCTGCGGGGGTGAGATCCAAAAGTTTGCTGCGCCAGCTTGCCTGGAAGCGGCTTTCGTCGACGATCAGCGGGCTTTGCGCATCGAGCACCTGCAATTCACGCTGCGGCTTACAGCGGCGGAGGATGGTTTTCACGCGAGCGACCACCTCCCGCGGGCTGTAAGGCTTGCAGATGTAATCGTCGGCGCCGATTTCGAGCCCCAGCAGACGATCGATCTCTTCGATTTTGGCCGTCACCATCACGATGGGCACATCGGAGAAACGACGAATTTCGCGGCACAGGGTCAGGCCGTCGGTACCCGGCAGCATCAGATCCAGCAGGATCAGATCCGGCGGCGTCTGGCGCACGTAGGGCAGCACCTGGTCGCCGTGGCTGATAAGCGTTGGCGCATAGCTCGCAGCGCGCAAATAGTCGATCAGCAGTTGCCCAAGTTTAGGCTCGTCTTCCACAATCAAAATACGCGGTGTGTTGTCGTCAATCGGTAACTCGGTCATGCTTCCCTCGATAAATCCCGTTCCAGAGGTAACTCTACTGTAATGCTAACCCCGCCAAAAGGCGAATGGGCGGCGCGGATGGTGCCACCATGCGCCTCCACAATGTTTACGCAAATCGCCAGCCCAAGGCCGGAGCCCCCGCTGGCGCGGTTACGCGAACCTTCGGTGCGATAGAAGCGCTCGAACAGTTTTTCCAGCTGCGCATCCTTCACGCCAGGGGCGGAGTCCGCAAAGGTCAGGGCAAAGCGCCCGTTTTCCTGCTTGCCGGAGATATGCAACCCGCCGCCGCCGTCGGTGTAGCGGAGGCTGTTCTCCAGCAGATTATTGAACAGCTGCATCAGGCGATCTCTGTCGCCGAATACCACCGCGCTGTCAGGCAGCGAGAGGTTGATTTTCAGGTCACGGCTGGCGAAGCGTTCGCGGAACGCGCCGGTCACGACTTCAAGGATATTGATCACGTCGATTGGGGCTTTCTGGTAGGCCAGGGCGCCTTCATCGGACATGGAAAGCTGATGCAGATCGTCCACCAGTTTGGTCAGCGTACCGACTTCCGCCTGTAGCGAGGCCACGGATTCGGGGGTGAACTGCCGCAAGCCGTCCTGAATCGCCTCCAGCTCACCGCGCAGCACCGCCAGTGGGGTGCGCAGCTCGTGCGAAATGTCGGCCATAAAGTCGCGGCGCATCTGCTGGTTTTTCTCCAGCGTGCTGGCGAGCTGGTTGAAGTCCTGCGCCAGCTTGCCCAGTTCATCCTGGCTGCGGGTGTCCACGCGGGTCGAGAAATCACCCGCCGCCAGCTTATGCGTGCCTTCCACCAGGCGTTTAACCGGCGCCAGCAGGCCGCGCGCCAGCGGGAAGGTGGCGAGCGCCGCAAGCAGGGTAGAAAGCGCGACAATCAGCCAGCTGGTCTGGCGCTGCTGGCGATCAAAGTTGATGTCGGTGTTGCGCGTCAGCCGCTCGACCGGCGAGGCAATAACCCAGCCCACCGTGGCGCCGTTCGAGGTAATGGCGCGCTTTGTACCGTCCGGCGGTACCGGCGAGCGCGGGCCAACGAGCACGCGCATCTCCTGATCGATCACCCAGAACTGGGTGCGCCAGCCGTGCGGCGGCATGCCCGGCCCCGGGCGGTCGTCGTCATTATCGTGCTCCAGCGAGCGCAGAATTTGAAATATAAAACGATCGTTATTGCGCAGAAAACGCCAGTTACCGTGCAGGCTATACTGTTCCCCCAGCGCGTCGCTTAAGCCCTGTAAGCGCTGTTCGTTACCGTGCTTGATGTAGTCAATAAAGCCGCGCTCAAAGCTGACCCGCACCGCCCAGTGCATGGTAATCAGCAGGACGATACAGGTGGCGAAAATCGCCACAAAAAGCTTACCGGTGATCCCCGGACGCCAGAATTTCATGGTGCACTCCTTTTGCCGCGTCGGATCACAACGTTTTTGGTCGTGTCATTCGGTACTCTGGCAAAGATAAAAGCGGGCAGGGCGATAA
The DNA here is from genome assembly GCF_014893445.1 of Enterobacter cloacae complex sp. P29RS. NCBI lineage: Bacteria > Pseudomonadati > Pseudomonadota > Gammaproteobacteria > Enterobacterales > Enterobacteriaceae > Enterobacter > Enterobacter cloacae complex sp. P29RS. Next base: position 120,689 of record NZ_JADBPZ010000010.1, read on the forward strand.
TTACCGCCATGCTGAGGTAGGTGTATAAAAAGACCTGATGCGCGACGGGGGTGTCGGCGCTGAGATGGTGCTGACCGTACATGCCGAGCAGCAATCCGGCGACCGTGACCCCCACGCTCATAGAGAGCTGCATGATCATCGACAGCAGGCTGTTACCACTGCTCGCCAGTTCGTCCGGCAGATCTTTCAGCGTCAGGGTGTTCATCGACGAGAAGCGCATGGAGTTGATGATCCCCTGGCAGAACAGCACCAGTGGCAGGATGTAGTACCAGCCCAGCAGCGCCACGGTCATAAACAGCAGACTAACCAGCGCCAGCCCGAGCGTGGCGGCCACCAGCACCCGGCGATAGCCAAAGCGGTTTACCACCTGCACCACAATACGCTTCATCCCCATGCTGCCGAGCACCATCGGGATCATCATCAGCCCGGCATGGAACGGCGAGAAGCCCATCCCAATCTGTAAAAATACCGGCGTCATAAACGGCAACATGCCGCTGCCGATGCGTCCGGCAAAGCTGCCGAACAGACCAAGACGGTAGGTGGGATTCTTGAACAGGTTCAGGCTAAACAGCGCGTTAGCGTTGCCTCTGGCATGCCACAGATACCAGAGAATGGCGGTGACACCCAGCGCTACCAGCAGGGCGAGCGACAGGGAGGAGATCCCCAGCCCTTTTTGCCCGTCGAGCGCCAGGGTGAGCGTCGCCATGCCAGCTGCCAGCAGGATGAAGCCAAAGAAATCAAAGCGCCGGGTCTGCATTTTATAGTTCGGCATCAGCGTCAGGGTAGCAATCGCGCCGATAATACCGACCGGCAGGTTGATCAGGAAGATCCAGTGCCAGGAGGCATACTCCACCAGAATACCGCCCAGCGCCGGGCCCAGCAGCGGGCCGACCTGACCGGGCAGGGTGACGAAGGTCATCGCCGCCATATACTGCGCGCGCGGAACAATTTTCATCACCGTTAACCGCCCGACGGGCACCATCATCGCACCGCCGACGCCCTGTAGCACGCGCGCCATCACCAGCTGGTCGAGGGTATTGGCCTGGGCGCAAAACAGCGACCCGGTGGTAAACAGCACAATGGCGGTGAAGAAGATGTTCCGTACGCCCACTTTATCCGCCAGCCAGCCGCTGGCGGGCAGCATCACGGCGACCGTCAGCACGTAGGCGACAATCACCATATGCATGTGCAGCGGGCTCTCCCCCAGGCTTTTCGCCATTGAGGGGAGGGCTGTGTTCACGATGGTCGTGTCCAGCGACTGCATAAAGAAGCCGAACGCGACGATCCACAATTGCCAGCGAACGTTACTGGGTAGGTCGGTCATTTACTCGGTCACCGTGGTTCTCTTTTTTCGCGAAAAACGCAGCCGCAGGCGGTCAAAGAACAGATAGACTACCGGCGTGGTGTAGAGCGTCAGCAACTGGCTCATCACCAGGCCGCCAACGATCGTGATCCCCAACGGCTGGCGCAGTTCAGAGCCGTCACCGCCGGATATGACCAGCGGCAGTGCGCCGAACAGCGCGGCCAGCGTAGTCATCATGATCGGGCGAAAACGCAGCAGACAGGCCTGGAATATCGCCTCGTCCGGCGTCAGGTTGCCGTTGCGCTGGGCGTCCAGGGCAAAGTCAACCATCATTATCGCGTTTTTCTTCACAATACCTATTAATAGCATGATCCCAATGAGCGCGATGAGGCTGAATGGAGCACCGAACAGCTCCAGCGCCAGCAGCGCCCCCACGCCCGCAGAGGGAAGCGTGGAGAGAATGGTCAACGGATGCACGTAGCTTTCGTACAGCACGCCCAGCACGATGTACACCGTGGCAATGGCCGCCAGGATCAAAATGACCTGCGAGTTCATGGTGTCCTGGAACACCTGCGCCGTACCGGCAAAGCTGCCGCGCACGGAGGAGGGCACCCCAAGCTGGGTCATGGCGCGGTTAATGGCATCGCTGGCCTCAGACAGCGACGAGCCGGTTGGCAGGTTAAACGACACGGTCGAGGCGGCGGAAAGCCCCTGGTGGTTCACCGACAGCGGCGCGTTCGACGGCTGCCAGCTGGCGAAGTACGACAGCGGGATCGCCTTGCCGTCATTATTGATCACAAACATCTTGTCCAGCGCGCTGATGTCCTGGGTGTAGCGCGGATCAACTTCCATCACCACCTTGTACTGGTTCATCGGCTGGTAGATGGTGGAGACTTCACGCTGCCCGAAGGCGTTGTTAAGCAGGCTGTTGGCCGCTTCAACGTTAATGCCCAGGCGGGACATGGTTTCGCGATCGTAGGTGAGCGCCATCTCCGCGCCGTTATTCTGGCTGTCGGAGTTCACGTCCGCCAGCTGCGGCAGCGCGGCCAGCGCTTTACGGATCTTAGGCTCCCACTCGCGCAGGGCAGCTAAGTCATCTGAGAGCAGGGTGTACTGATAGCTGGCGTTAGCCTGTCGTCCGCCGACGCGGATATCCTGAACGGCCATCAAAAACAGATTTGCCCCCGGCTCTTTGGCGAGTTTCAGCCGCAGGCGGTCAATGATCTGCTGCGCCGTTTCGTGACGTTCACCGCGCGGCTTAAGGGTAATAAACATCATCCCGCTGTTCACGCGCGAGCCGCCGGTAAAGCCGGTGACGTTATCCACGGCCGGATCTTCCCGGATGATTTTCATAAAGTCTTGCAGTTTGCCCCGCATCGCCTGGAACGAAATGCTCTGGTCCGCCTGAATACCGCCCATCAGCACGCCGGTATCCTGCTCCGGGAAGAAGGTTTTCGGGATGGTGATATACATCCAGACGTTGAGGACAATGGTGCCGATCAGCACCAGCCCGACAAGACGCGTGTGGTTCAGCACCCATTTCAGCGATTTGCCGTAGCCGGACTGCATCGCCATCAGGACGCGGCCAAAGCCTTTCCGGCGCGGCTGTGAGTGTGGTTGGCTGCGCTTTAGCATCCAGCCGCACATCATCGGCGTTAGCGTCAGCGAAATCACCAGTGAGATACCAATGGCGACGGAGAGCGTGACGGCAAATTCGCGCAGCAGTCGCCCCGGCAGGCCGCCCATCAGCAGCAGCGGCAGGAACACCGCCACCAGCGACAGGCTCATGGACAGGACCGTGAAGCCCACTTCGCGCGTCCCCTGAAGCGCCGCCTGGAGCGGCTTCATGCCCGCTTCCAGATGACGCGAGATATTCTCCAGCACCACGATGGCATCATCCACCACAAACCCGGTGGCAATCGTCAGCGCCATCAGCGACAGGTTGTTAAGGCTAAACCCGCACAGGTACATGGCGGCAAAGGTGCCTATCAGCGATACCGGGACCGCCACCGCCGGGATCAGCGTGGCGCGCCCCGAGCGCAGGAACAGGAACACCACCAGAATTACCAGCGCGACGGAGATGATCAGCGTTTGCTCTACCTCTTCAAGCGAGGCGCGGATGGTGGGGGAGCGGTCCTGCGCAATCTGGAGATCGATGGCCGCCGGAATGGTTTCCTGAAGCTCCGGCAGCCGCGCGCGGATGCTGTTCACCGTCTGAATGATGTTGGCTTCCGGCAGCTTGCGGATCATCAGCAAAATCGCCGGTTTGGCATTGGTCATCCCGGCGTTACGCACGTCCTGCACCGAATCGGTGACGCTGGCGACGTCGCTCAGGCGCACCGCCGCGCCGTTATTGTAGTGAATAATCAACGGCTGATACTCGGCGGCGGTTTTCAGCTCGTCGTTGGTCTGGATCTGCCAGCGGTGGCTGCTGTCCTCAATCGCACCCTGCGGCTTACGCACGTTGGCGTTGCTGATAGCGGATCGCACGTCGTCAAGCGACACGCCCTGATTAAACAGCGCCTGCGGATTCAGCCCCACGCGCACGGCGGGCAAGGAGCTGCCGCCGACGTCCACGTCGCCCACGCCGTCAATCTGGGCGATGGTTTGCGCCAGCTGGGTGGAGGCAAAATCGTACAGCTCGCCCTGGGAGTAGGTCTCTGACGTAAGCGTCAGGATCATGATCGGCGCATCGGACGGGTTGGCCTTGCGGTAGGTTGGACGGCTCGGCATGCCGCTCGGCAGCAGGCTTTGGGCGGCGTTAATCGCAGCCTGCACGTCCCGCGCCGCACCGTTGATATCCCGGTCGAAGTTAAATTCCAGAATGATGCGCGTGCTGCCCAGCGAACTGCTGGAGGTCATCTCGTTAACCCCGGCAATCCGCCCAAGCGATCGCTCAAGCGGCGTCGCCACCGATGAGGCCATGGTTTCCGGCGATGCGCCCGGCAGCGAGGCGCTGACCATGATCACCGGGAAATCGACCTGCGGCAGCGGGGCCACCGGCAGCAGCCGGAAGCCGAGCACGCCGCACAGGGTGATAGCGACGGAGAGTAAAATCGTCGCCACCGGACGGTAAATGAAGAGGGCGAAAAACTTCACTTACGCCTCCTCTTCACGTTTCGGGAAGCGGCTTTTTGTCCACAGGGCCAAACGGTCAAACAGCAGGTAGATAACCGGCGTGGTAAACAGCGTCAGCACCTGGCTCACGAGCAGACCGCCGACCATGCCGATGCCCAGCGGACGGCGCAGTTCGGCCCCCACGCCGGTGCTTAGCATCAGCGGCAGGGCGCCCAACAGGGCGGCGAGGGTGGTCATCAGGATCGGGCGAAAACGCAGCAGGCAGGCCTGGTAAATGGCCTCGCGCGGCGCCATACCCTGCTCGCGCTCGGCGGCCAACGCAAAGTCGATCATCATGATGGCGTTTTTCTTCACGATGCCGATAAGCAGGATGATGCCAATTATCGCAATCACGTCCAGTTCGCTCCCCGCCAGCATCAGCGCCAGCAGCGCCCCCACGCCCGCCGTCGGCAGGGTGGAGAGGATGGTGATCGGGTGGATGAAACTCTCATACAGCACGCCAAGCACGATATACATCGCCACCACCGCCGCGACAATCAGCCAGACGGTGCTGCCCAGCGCGGCCTGGAACGCCAGCGTACTGCCCTGGAACTGGGTCTGAATATCGGACGGGAAGCTGAGTTCTTTCTCCGCGCCCAGAATGGCCTCCACCGCTTCGCCCAGCGAATACCCATCCGGCACGTTGAACGAAATGGTGGTGGACGGGAACTGATCGAGATGGTTAATCGACAGCGGGGTGTGGCGCTCTTCCACGCTGGCAATGGCGCTGAGCGGCACAATCCCGCCGTCTTTGCTGGTCAGGCGTATCGAGTCCAGCGCGGCAAGCCCGGGCGTGTTCTCGGTGTTATGTTCCAGCACCACGCGATACTGGTTGGCCTGGGTGTAAATGGTGGAGATCAGTCGCTGACCAAAGGCGTTATACAGGGCGTTATCCACGTCGGACATGGTAATGCCCAGACGGCTGGCAGTGTCGCGGTTGACGTTCACGTACGCCGCCAGCCCTTTATCCTGCCAGTCGCTGCTGACGTCAGAAACCTGCGGCAGTGCTTTCAGCTTATCCACCAGCTGCGGCACCCAGGTGCTGAGTGCATCAAGCGAGGTGGCCTGGAGCGTAAACTGGTACTGCGTGCGGCTCACCTGCGTATCAATGGTTAAATCCTGGATCGGTTGCAGATACAGCTCAATGCCCGGCACGCGCGCCACCGCGCTTTGCAGGCGCTCAATTACCGCGTTGACGCGATCGTCGCGGTCATCAAGCGGTTTAAGGTTAATTTGCAGGCGCGCGCTGTTGAGCGACGGGTTGGTGCCATCCACGCCCACGTAGGCAGTCAGGCTTTCCACCGCCGGATCTTTCATGATGATCTCAGACACCTGCTGCTGGCGCTGCGCCATGTTGGCGAAGGAGACCGTCTGCGGCGCCTGAAGCGTGCCCTGAATAATGCCGTTGTCCTGAATCGGGAAGAAGCCTTTCGGAATGAAAATCCACAGCATCACGCTGAGCGCCAGGGTGCCGAGCGCCACGCCGAGCGTCGCCCAGGGATGGTTCAGGACTTTCGCCAGCACGCGGCCGTAGGCGGCGATAATGCGCTCGAACATCCGCTCGGAGGCGCGCGAGAAGCGGTTTTGCTTGCGCAAAGATTCGTGGCTCAGCATGCGGGCGCACATCATCGGCGTTAGCGTCAGCGACACCACGGCAGAGATCAGAATGGCGACCGCCAGCGTCACGGCAAACTCGCGGAACAGCCGCCCGACGATATCGCCCATAAACAGTAGCGGGATCAGCACCGCAATCAGCGAGAAGGTGAGCGAGATGATGGTAAAGCCAATTTCTCCTGCGCCCTTCAGCGCGGCGGCTAAGGGCTTTTCACCTTTTTCGATATAGCGCGAGATGTTCTCGATGACCACGATGGCATCGTCCACCACGAACCCGGTGGCGATGGTGAGCGCCATCAGCGTCAGGTTATTAATCGAAAAGTCGAGGAACACCATCACCGCAAACGTCCCGACCAGCGAGAGCGGCACGGCGACGGCGGGAATGATGGTTGCCGGAACGTTGCGCAGGAACAGGTAGATGATCATCACCACCAGCGCAATCGCCAGCATCAGCTCGAACTGGGTGTCTGACACCGAGGCGCGAATATTCGTGGTGCGGTCAGAAAGCACTTTCACGCTCACCGATTTTGGCAGGCTTTCCACCAGCTGCGGCAGCATGGTGCGAATGCTGTCGGCGGTATCAATAATGTTCGCGCCCGGCTGGCGCTGAACGTTCATGACAATCGCCTGCTGCTTATTGGCCCACGCCCCGAGCCAGCTGTTTTCCGCGCCTTGTTCGACGGTTGCCACATCGCCGAGGCGGATCGGCGCGCCGTTTTGATAGGCCACAATCAGCTGACGGTACTCATCGGCGGACTGCATCTGGTCGTTGGCGGAGAGCGTAACCGCACGGGTTGGGCCGTCCAGCGAGCCCTTCGCTGAGTTAACGTTGGCGCTGCTGATGGCGGTGCGAATGGTTTCGCTGGTTAACCCCAGCGCGGCAATGGCCTGGGCATTGAGCTTAACGCGCACAGCGGGGCGTTGACCGCCCGCCAGCGTCACCAGTCCCACGCCGGTCACCTGCGAAATCTTCTGCGCCACGCGGGTTTCAACCATGTCTTCCACCTGCGTCATCGGCATGGCCGAGGAGGTGACGGCAAGGGTCATGATCGGCGGGTCTGCCGGGTTGACCTTGCTGTAAACCGGTGGATTCGGCAGGTCAGACGGCAGCAGGTTAGTGGCGGCGTTAATCGCGGCCTGCACCTCCTGCTCGGCGACGTCCAGCGACAGCGTGAGCTGGAACTGAAGCGTGACGACCGAGGCGCCGCCTGAGCTCTGGGAGGACATCTGCTTCAGGCCAGACATCTGGCCAAACTGACGCTCCAGCGGGGCGGTGATGGCGGACGTCACCACATCCGGACTGGCGCCCGGATAGAGGGTGACAACCTGAATGGTCGGGTAGTCCACTTCCGGCAGCGCCGACACGGGCAGAAAACGGTAGCCAATGATCCCGGCCAGCAGGATCGCCACCATCAACAGGGTCGTCGCAACCGGACGTAAGATAAACAGGCGTGATGGCCCACCTGTAGAGCTCGGCGGCATCACCTGCATCAGGCTTTTGCTCCTGTATTCTGCGCTTCCACCACCTCGACCTGCGCCCCTTCGGTCAGACGGTCAATACCGTCGGTCACGACGCGGTCGCCAGCGGACAGCCCGGCACTGATCACCACCGTCTGACTGTCCTGGATCCCGGTTTTCACCAGATGTTTGCTGACCTTGTTTTCGCTGTTCAGCACCCAGACAAAGTTGCCTTCACTGCCCATTTGCAGGGCCGCCGTCGGGATCACCACGGCGTTTTCTTCGGTCGCGACCAGCATTCGCGCATTGACGAACTGATTCGGGAACAGGGCATCGTCCTGATTGTTGAAGCGTGCTTTAAGCTTGATGGTGCCGGTGGTGGTATCGATCTGGTTATCCAGGCTCAACAGCGAACCTTCGCTCAGCTTCTGCTTGTTGGTGCGATCCCAGGCTTCAACCACCAGCGCTTTTCCGGCCTTCTGCGCCTGTATCACCGTCGCAATGTCGCTTTCCGGCAGGGTAAAGACGAGATCGATAGGGTGCGTTTGGGTGATCACCACGATGCCCGTGGTATCGCCGCTGGAGATTTGGTTGCCGATATCAACCTGTTTCAGGCCCACGCGGCCGTCAATCGGCGCGGTGATCCGGCTCCAGTCGAGCTGGAGCTGGGCGCTGGCGACCGCGGCTTCGTCGGCCTTGATGGTGCCCTGAGATTCACTGACCAGAGACTGCTGGGTATCCAGCTCCTGGCGCGACACGAGGTTGGTTTTTACCAGCTGCTGATAGCGGGCTAAATCGCGGCGGGCATTGGCGAGGGTGGCTTTGTCTTTCGCGAGCTGCCCCTGCGCCTGCGCCAGAGCCACCTTAAACTGGCTTGGGTCGATTTCCGCCAGCAGATCGCCGGCTTTCACCTGCTGGCCTTCCTGGAAGTGGATGGCCATCAGCTGACCGTCCACGCGGCTACGTACCGTCACGGTGTTGGCGGCGGTGATGGTTCCCAGCCCGGAGAGATAACGAGGCACCGCTTTATTCACCGCCGTTGCCGCCTGCACCGGTGCCAGCGCCGCGCCGCGCATACCGTGGCGCCCGCCGCCCGTTGGACGTTGTGAGGGGCTATTGGCGCCAGCAGGTGCCGTGGAGTTCGCGGACTGGCTGTGCCAGTACCAGGCGGCGGCCAGGACCACCACAATCAGACCAACGGCGATTGCCCAGCGGGATTTGTTACTGCCTTTCATCGTTATACGTTCTCGTCCTGAAACACTTTCGGGGAATGATACTAGTTTAGTCAGGTAACACAGCGGAAAAATGGAGGAAATATGGAAGACTGTCAGGAATGGTCTGAGTGTGGTGCGTTGTTTCGCCGGGTGGCGGCTTCGCCTTACCCGGCCTACAAGATCCTTGAACCGTAGGCCGGGTAAGCGCAGCGCCACCCGGCACAACCCCATTAGCTAAACACCACCTGCGCCCAGCGGGCCAGTCCTGCCGTAACGGAGCCAAAGTCATCGCCGCCGGCAATCGGGATCCCCGGCAGCTGTTCCGCCAGCGCTTTCTTGATCAGCGGTGAACGGGCGCTACCGCCGGTCAGGTAAATCACGTCCGGTTTCTCTTTGCCATTCTCAAGCGCCAGCTGCACCTGCTCCAGAATACGCTGTAGCGGCTGAGCCAGCGCCATTTCCAGCCCTTCCTGGGTGATAGCCGTAGCCAGATCGTCACTGATAAACGGCAGCGTAACCGCATGCTCAGGACGATCGGAAAGGGCGATTTTGCTCTCTTCGGCGGTGCGCACCACCCGGTAGCTCAGACGCTGACGCCACACCTTATACAGCAGCGCGACCTTCTCTGCATCCTGCGCATCACGCACCAGATCGTTAAGGAAACGCCCATTCGCGGTGCTGTAAAAATCACTCTGGGCAGGGACGTCGTTGATGGCAATCGCATTCCACCATGGCAGGATCGGCAGGGCGATGCCTTTATCGGTTTGACCGCCCATGCCGAGCAGCGGCATCAGGCTCTTGAATGCCAGGGCGATATCCAGATCGTTACCGCCCACGCGGCAGCCGCTGTGTCCCAGCAGGCTGTTTTCACGATCGCGACGATGATGCCACTGCGGACCCATCAGCAGTAATGAACAGTCCGTCGTACCACCGCCGATGTCCACCACCAGCACCCGTTTCTCTTCCGTCAGCGTGGCTTCAAAATCCAGTCCCGCCGCAACCGGCTCATACTGGAACACCACGTCACGGAAGCCAGCCCGGTGCGCTGCACGCTCAAGGATCCCCTGCGCCTGCTGGTTGGCTTCGTCGCCGCCCAGCCCCTGGAAGTTGATCGGACGGCCAATCACCGCCTGGGTGATGGCATCCGGCACCTGGGATTGCGCCTGATTGCGGATGTGCAGCATCATCGCGCAGACCAGATCTTCAAACATCGCCACCTGCTGTGGCTTCAGGCCGCTGGCGCCGAGGAAGGATTTCGGCGATTTAACGAAGTAGACCTCTTCCGGGTCTTCAATGTACTGCCCGAGGGAAGAGAGGCCGAACTGCACGCTGGAAGGGGTAACGTCGATATCTTCCTCGCGGTTAAAGCTGACCGCACGGCGCAGCAGCGCCTGGGTTTCCGCCGCCGTGGCCGGAACCTGATGATGGCGGAACAGCCACTCGCTCACCGCTTCACGCGTGGGCGCACAGAGCATTGACGGCAACAGCGTACTGCCGTTTTCCATTTTCAGGAGCTGCGGTTGTCCGTTTTGCATTATCGCAACCGAGCAGTTTGCGGTGCCGTAGTCGAATCCAATAAACACAATAAATCCCCATGCCGGTGAGAAGGGGCGAGACTTTAGCGAAATGTCTGCCAGGCGACAACAGGAATATGAAAGCAAGGCGCAACGCGATCTTTCGGTTTATGCTGAGGTAAATACAAAAGGAGAGACGATGTACACCCTGAACTGGCAACCGCCCTACGACTGGCAGTGGATGTTTGGCTTTCTTGCCGCGCGTGCGGTCACAGGGGTTGAGACCGCTACGGAGGATTACTACGAACGCAGTTTTGGCTATGCGGGGCATCAGGGCATATTTCGGGTTGTGCCAGACAGCGCAACCCATACGCTGGCGGTGTCGCTCAGCCCTGGCCTGATCCCGGTGGCGGATATTTGCCTGGATCGCATTGCCCGCCTGTTCGATCTTGATTGCGACCCGCTAAGAATTGCGCAGTCCCTGGGCGACCTCGGCGCGGCGCGGCCGGGGTTACGTTTGCCGGGCGCGATGGATGCCTATGAGCAGGGCGTGCGCGCCATTCTCGGGCAACTGGTGAGCGTGGCGATGGCGGCAAAACTGGCGTCAAGAGTGGTGGCGCTGTGCGGTGAACCCATCCAGGACGCGCCGGGCTACCTCTGTTTTCCTCCGCCAGAGGTACTGGCCGCGGTGGATCCGCTGGCGTTGAAAGCCCTTGGGATGCCGCTCAAGCGTGCGGAGTCGTTGATTCATCTGGCGCAGTCGGTGGTGGACGGTGAATTCCCGCTGTTCCCGCCTGCGAACGTCGAGGCCGGGATGAAGGCGCTACAGCAGCGCCCCGGCATCGGGCGCTGGACCGCTAATTATCTGGCCTTGCGCGGCTGGCAGGCGAAGGATGTTTTCCTGCCGGATGATTATCTCATTAAACAGCGCTTTGCCGGTATGACGCCCGCGCAGATCCGTCGCTATGCCGAGCGCTGGCAGCCGTGGCGCTCGTATGCGCTGTTACATATCTGGTACACCGACGGCTGGTCGCCGTCAGTTGATGGCGAAATAGCTGGTATTCAGCAGTAGATCGAGCGGCTGCGCTTCCCCGATGGTGTCGCCGTAAATAAAGTCAATGCCGATGCCCGACAGCGTATTCATCATGATCGACTGATGGCATGGCCCGGCAATGGTTTTTATGCCCAGACGCTGGGCGTGGCCCTGAATGATGGTCACCATCATCTCATCCATCAGATTGCCGTGGACGTTGGTTACCACGTCTGCATCCAGCAGCAAATAATCAGCGGTGTTGGCGCTGAGCTGGCTGAAGACGTTCATATCGCGTCCAACCCGGGTCAGCACCACGCGACAGCCAGCCTGACGAAGCTTTTGCAGACCCTGCTGCACGTTTTCATCCGTATTGCTCAGCACATCAACGGCGATCGCCAGATGCAGCAGCCGCGCCGGCAGCGGACCTCTGGTGATCAGGTCGAGCAGCTCATCCACCAGCGTGACGCTGGCTAAACCCGCTTCTGAGAGCGGCAGCGCGACGCCCATCCCTTTGGCCGCCACCTGTGCGGCATAGGTACGGAAAAATTCGCTGAATATACGTCGGTCAAGGGCGTGCAGCAGCTCCGGCTCCGCCAGCCCGGCGCGGAAGGCATGCTCTTCCAGCACTTCCCCCTGGCTGGTCCACAACCGCAGGGAAATCAGCCAGAAGCTACTGCTCTCGGGAATGCGCGGTGAGGCGACGCTGCGGGCGATCATCAGCAGATGATTATCTTTGATCATGTGCCACTGCTCATCCAGCGACATCATGCTGCGCGTGCTGTGGATCCGCTCCTGCTGGGGTTCATAGACGGTGACCACACCGCGCCCGCTGTTTTTCGAGGCGTAACAGGCGATATCGGCCTGAGACATCACTTCCGCTGTCTGATAATTAGCGTCGTCAATCAATGTGATCCCCGCGCTGGCGCCGATGCGGTGCAGGCGTCCTTCCCAGGAAAAATGATAGTTGTTGATGGCGTCGATCAACCGGCCCGCAATATAGCGTGCGCTTTCGACGTTGCAGTCCGGCAGCAGCAGGCCAAACTCGTCGCCGCCCAGACGCGCCAGCACGTCGCTGGAGCGCAGCATGGTCAGCATCAGCGAAGAGAGTTCGCGCAGGAGCGCGTCGCCCGCCGCGTGGCCTGCGGTATCGTTCACCGCCTTAAAACGGTCAAGATCGATAAAGACCAGCGCGTGACGCTGATGGGTCTCCTGTACCGTCTGCAACAGGCGCTTAAGATGGTTTTCAAAACTGACGCGGTTCGCCAGGTGGGTAAGGGCGTCATGGGAAGCGCTGTAGCTCAGCTGGCGCAGCATTTTGCGCGACTCGGTGACATCCTGAATCACCAGCACCGAGCCGATAGCGTGCCCCTCCAGGGTGCTGAGCGGGGTAATGCTGTAATGAATGTCGAAACTGCCGCCATTCCGGCAGTTAAGCACCACATCCTGTTCGATATCGGTACGGGACATATCGCCGCTGTGGATGTTTTCCATTAACGGGCCGTTCTCGCCGAAGGTAATGTGCAGCACCTTCAGAACGGGCTGACCCAGCGCTTCGCTTTGCGACCAGCCGCTCATCTTCTCGGCGACCGGGTTCATAAAGGTGATGTTCATGTCGATATCGGTGCACAGCACCGCTTCGCCGATGGAGTCGAGGGTGATATGCAGGCGCTCTTTTTCCTGAAACAGCGCCTCGTTCAACTGCTTCACCTCGGTCATATCCATGTTGATCCCTAACAGCCGCTCCACTTCGCCCTGTTTGTTCAGCACCCGGTTCGCCAGCGAACGAATGTGGCGAATGCCATCCTTGACGCGAATGCGAAATTCCAGCTTGAAAGGCACCCTGGCCTGGAGTGACTCACGCAGTACCTGTTCGGCGTGCGGACGATCTTCAGGCACCATGGCCGCATGCCAGAGCTGCCAGGTAGGTTTAATGTGCGGGGGGATCTCGTACAGCTCAAACATCCGTTTATCCCAGCTGATCACGTCCGGCTCGAGATCCCACTCCCAGATCCCGATGCCGCCGGCTTCGTTCGCGAGGGTGATACGCTCCATCAGACGCTTATTCACCCACTCGGTCTGTTTCAGGTCGTTGATGTCTTCAATCTGGGCAATAAAGTAGAGCGGCGTACCGTCGGCATGGCGCACAACGGAAACGGCCAGCAGCGCCCACACCACCTCGCCGCTGCGGGTGTAGTAGCGTTTTTCGAGGCTGTAGCTGTTGATCTCCCCGTTAATCAGCTGTTGCAACTGCTCCAGGTCGGTATTTAAATCTTCCGGCCAGGTTAACTGCTGGAACGTGAGCGACTGAAGCTCAGACTGACTGTAACCGAGGAAATTGCACAGCGCCTTGTTGGCCTGAAGCCACTGGCCCTCAATGCCCACCAGCGCCATACCAATGGCGGAATATTCCATCGCATTACGAAAACGTTCTTCGCTTTCCGTAATATGTTTACGCTCGGCCCGGAAGGCATACATCACCATCGTCATAATGTTGGCGGGGAGCAGCATCATCAGGAAGGGAAGCCATGGCGCGTTGAAGGTCACCATCATGTTTGAAGGTGTCATGGAGGGCGGGTTTCGCGCCATCATCAAGGACACCATCATGATGGTGAATAAAAAAATCAGGAATGCTTCCATTCGCGGCAGGCGTACCGCGCTCCACATCAGCAAAACGATGATGCAGGTGAACGGCCACGGCAGCCAGGTGATTGCCGTCCAGCTAAGAACCAGCGTAACGACCAGGGTCACCAGCGTTTCCAGCAGCAGTCTCGGGTTGCGGTGGCGCAGCAGGTAATGCGGTTTAAACAGCAGACCTAACGGTACAAGCGCCAGCGCGCCAATGGCTTCTGAAAGTACCCAAAACAGAAAATTACGCAGCGGCTCCGCGCCTGGCACCAGAAAATGAACCAGAATGCCGCCCACCAGCGGCGGCACCAGGGCGCTGCCGAGGGCAAGGCGTATCCAGTCGTTGAGGTTTTGCAGCGGGTTATACCAGGGGAGCAGCTTACGCAGCAACACCGCACCAACACAGGCCTCAATAATATTGATTGCCGTGTAGGTTAAGTTGATTGATTCCCATGAAAAGAGCATCCACGAGGCAAAAATATTGCCAAAGGAGCAGGCGAGGGCGATGCCGGGCCACATTTTTCCCGCATGGCGGTAAAACGCCACCATCATAATGGAGGTCGGGAACCACAATGGCGCCAGCAGCGTACCGAAGCGAGTCAGCTCAAGGGAAAATAAGGTGAAGATAAACGTGACCAGGCCCAGACAGACAAGCCGCAGTAAAGGATGTGGGGTAGTAACCAAAACCCGCTGGTATTGTTTATTCATTACCGCTCTATCCAGGGACGCCGTGTTGTCAGGAGCCAGCTCCGGACGCGTGAAATCATTAATTTGGTTTATGCTAGTACAAACATTTTACAATTCATATGCTGAGTGCTCAGATTTTGACTTCATAGACTTATAAAATAGTTACTCTGCGAAGAAGGGGGATGAAATGGTGAAAATCCGTGCGTAAAAATTTCGCTAAAGGCGTGAAACGGCGCTTTTCAGCCCGCCTCGCATAACCTGCGCATTCGACTGGTATCACGCCCCCGAAATCCCTATAATTGCCGCGTTTGACGCTCCGGCGTCGTCCTTCCTTACATCCAGGTTAATCAGGTCGCTAAATTTATGACTGATAAGTCTCATCAGTGCGTCATCATAGGCATCGCCGGCGCATCGGCTTCAGGTAAAAGTCTTATTGCCAGTACGCTTTATCGCGAACTGCGTGAACAAGTGGGTGATGAGCATATCGGTGTTATTCCCGAAGATAGCTATTACAAAGATCAATCCCATCTTTCGATGGAAGAGCGCGTAAAAACCAACTACGACCACCCCAGTGCGATGGATCACAGCCTGCTGTTCCAGCATCTGGAAGCGCTGAAGCGCGGCGAGGCGATTGAGCTGCCCGTCTACAGTTACGTGGAACATACCCGCACCCAGGAAACGATCCGCATTGAGCCCAAGAAGGTGATTATTCTTGAAGGGATTTTGCTGCTCACCGACGCCCGTCTGCGCGAATCAATGAACTTCTCGATTTTCGTCGATACCCCGCTGGATATCTGCCTGATGCGGCGTATTAAACGCGACGTTAACGAACGCGGTCGCTCCATGGACTCCGTGATGGCGCAGTATCAGAAAACCGTTCGTCCGATGTTCCTGCAATTTATTGAGCCTTCTAAACAATACGCCGATATTATTGTGCCTCGCGGCGGTAAAAACCGTATTGCCATTGATATCTTAAAAGCGAAAATCAGTCAGTTTTTTGAATAAGCCGTGTGAATTGTGTACCGTTCAGAGATAACCTGGTTTTGCCCTGACGCCGTAAGGATTCAGGGCGCGATGCACGAAAGGAGAAAGTGCCATGCGTCTTTGTGACCGCGATATAGAAGCCTGGCTGGATGAAGGCCGCCTGTCTATCACCCCGCGTCCGCCGGTTGAGCGTATTAACGGCGTGACCGTCGATGTACGTCTGGGGAATAAGTTCCGCACCTTCAGCGGCCACACGGCACCGTTTATCGACCTCAGCGGGCCGAAAGACGAAGTCAGTGCGGCGCTGGATCGCGTCATGAGTGACGAAATCGTCATCGAAGAAGGAGAGGCGTTTTATCTCCATCCTGGCGAACTGGCGCTGGCGGTGACCTTTGAATCGGTCACGCTGCCTGCGGATCTGGTCGGCTGGCTTGACGGACGCTCTTCTCTGGCGCGTCTGGGCCTGATGGTGCACGTCACCGCGCACCGTATCGATCCGGGCTGGTCTGGCCGTATCGTGCTGGAGTTCTTTAACGCCGGTAAACTGCCGCTGGCGCTTCGCCCGGGAATGATGATCGGTGCGTTGAGCTTCGAACCGCTGACCGGCCCGGCAGACCGTCCTTATAACCGCCGTCAGGACGCAAAATATCGCGACCAGCAGGGTGCGGTTGCCAGCCGTATCGATAAAGACTGATCTGTGAGTTCACTGAGGAAGCCATGAGAAGAGTTCTGACAACGCTGATGATTTTGCTGGTGGTGCTGGTGGCTGGCCTTTCAGCGTTGGTGCTGCTGGTTAACCCGAATGACTTCCGGGCCTACATGGTGCGGCAGGTTGAAGCGCGCAGCGGGTATGAACTCAAGTTGGACGGGCCGCTGCGCTGGCACGTCTGGCCGCAGCTCAGCATTCTCTCCGGACGTATGTCGCTCACCGCGCCGGGCGCGGCGCAGCCGCTTGTTACGGCGGATAACATGCGTCTTGATGTCGCGCTCATCCCGCTCTTATCCCATCAGCTCCAGGTTGAACAGGTGATGCTGAAAGGGGCGGTGATTCAGCTTACGCCACAAACCGAAGCCGTTCGTCAGGCGAATGCTCCGGTCGCACCGCGTGAAAATACTTTGCCTGACGTTCCGTCTGACACTGGCTGGTCTTTCGATATTGGTAATCTGAAAGTCGCTGACAGCGTGCTGGTTTTCCAGCATGAGGATGACGAACAGATCACCGTCCGCAATATCAACCTCAGGATGGAGCAGGACGCCAACCATCACGCGACCATGGAGTTCTCCGGGCGGATCAACCGTAATCAGCGCGATCTCAACCTGTCGATGAATGCGAACGTGAACGCCTCTGACTACCCGCACCAGCTGACGGCGGACGTTGAGCAGGTCAACTGGCAGCTGACCGGCGCGGATTTACCCGCGAAGGGGATCGCCGGCCAGGGCACGATGCAGGCGGTGTGGCACGAAGAGCGCAAACAGCTCGAACTGAACGCGCTCAACCTCCAGGCCAACGACAGTTCCCTGAAGGGGCAGGCGAGCGTCACGCTTGATGAGAAACCCAAGTGGGTGTTGGATCTGCAATTCGACAAACTGAACCTTGAGAACCTGCTCGCGGCCCAAACGGTGAATGCGACCGATGAGGGTGTCGCGCAGGTAGGGCAAAGCCAGGTCACGCAGTCGCGTCCGGTGATCTCCTCCAGTCTCGATCTGCCTGACTACAATGGTCTGCGCGGATTTACCGCCGACATTCTGCTGAAAGCGAACAGCGTGCGCTGGCGTGGGATTGATTTTACTGACGTCAACAGCCAGATGTTCAACCACAACGGCCTGCTGGTCATCTCTGAGCTCAGCGGAAAAATGGGGGCAGGAAATCTCTCCCTGCCGGGCACGCTGGACGTACGTAAAGACATTGCCAGCGCCGCGTTCCAGCCGCGTCTGGAAAACGTTGAGATTGGCACCATCCTGAAAGCCTTTAATTACCCGATTTCCCTCACGGGGCAGCTGTCGCTGGCCGGGGATTTCTCCGGCACGAAGATTGATGCGGACGCCTTCCGTCGTAGCTGGAAGGGGCAGGCGCACGTTGAACTAAAAGATTCGCGCATGGAAGGGCTGAACTTCCAGCAACTGGTGCAGCAGGCGGTAGAGCGCAGCAGCAGCGTGAAGGCGAATGAAAACTACGACAGCGCAACCCGTCTCGACAGCTTTACCAGCGAGCTTGCCCTCGACAACGGTCAGCTCTCGCTCGACGAGATGCAGGGAATCTCGTCCCTGCTGGCGCTGACCGGAAACGGCGCGCTGGATCTGGTGAAAGAGACGGTTGACACCCGCTTCAACGTCCGCGTGAAGGCCGGCTGGGAAGGGGAAGGCCAGCTTGTCGAGTTCCTGAAACAGACGCCGATACCGCTGCGCGTGTACGGAAAATGGCAGGAACTGAATTACAGTTTGCAGGTCGATCAGATCCTGCGTAAGCACCTTCAGGATGAAGCGAAACGTCGGCTGAATGACTGGGCGGACCGCAATAAAGAGTCTCAGTCTGGTAAGGACGTGAAAAAGTTGCTCGATAAGCTCTGATGCCTGTTGTGCCGGGTGGCGGCTTCGCCTTACCCGGCCTACAAAAGCCAGACACCGTAGGCCGGGTAAGCGAAGCGCCACCCGGCTTTTTTACACCTCAAAATCCATCTCATCTTCACCGCGCAGCGGTATCAGCTGCACCTTCTGCACGCGATGGCTCTCTACCTGCAAGGTTTTGATCATGTAATCCCCCACCTGGACCTCTTCGCCCGGCTGCGGAATACGTTGCAGATATTCCATCAGCAAACCGGCGATGGTGTGGTATTCGCGCTTCTCGTCCAGCGGAAGCGGAACGAACTGCACCAGATCTTCGAGCGGCATATGGCCGTTGGCGGTCCAGCTGCCGTCTGCGTTTTTCTGAATATCGTGGCGTGCATCGATCTCATCCACCTCATTAGGCAGATTACCCGCGATGGTTTCCATCACGTCGCTGAGCGTCACCAGCCCTTCCACAGAACCAAACTCATCAACGACAAACGCGAAGTGAGTACGCGCGTTGCGGAACTGCTCCAGCGCGGAGAGCAGCGGCAGCGCTTCCGGGAAGACCAGCGGCTGGCGCACCAGCGCGCGCAGGTTGAGCGGCTCACCGTGAAGCTGCTGTTGCAGCAGGTCAATCACGTGTACCACGCCCAGCAGCTCTTCTTCCTCTTCTCCGCCGGTCACCACCACGCGGGTGTGCTGGTTTTTATCCAGCAGGGCACGGATCTGCTCTTCCGGTGCCGTCAGGTCAATATGCTCAATGTCGTGGCGGGAGGTCATGATACTGCTGACCGAGCGCTGGTTGAGGTTAAGCACGCGCTCTATCATCCGGCGTTCCTGCGGGTTGAAGATCTGCCCGTCGCTGTGGTCGGCTAGCATCGCAGCGGATTCAGCATCCAGCTCGGCATCCTCTTTTTTGCCGCTCAGCAGGCGCATCACCGTATCTGCGGTGCGCTGTCGTAATGTCTGGTTCGCGGAAAGAAAACGGCGGCGGTTGAAAATGGCCAGCTGGTTAAGAAACTCAATAAGCACCGAGAAACCAATGGCTGCGTACAGATATCCTTTCGGGATATGGAAGCCAAAACCATCCGCCACCAGGCTAAAGCCAATCATCAGCAGGAAGCTCAGACAGAGAATGACGATAGTCGGGTGACTGTTCACGAAGCGCGTCAGGGCTTTACTGGCGAGCACCATCAGGGTGATGGCAATGATCACGGCGGCCATCATCACCGCCAGATGGTCAACCATCCCGACGGCAGTAATCACGGAGTCGAGAGAAAAGACGGCATCCAGCACCACTATCTGCGCGACCACCGGCCAGAATTTAGCGCCGCGCCGCTGGGTGGGGTTTTCACTGTCTTTTCCTTCCAGCCGCTCATTAAGCTCAACCGTGGCTTTGAACAGCAGGAACAATCCGCCGAAAAGCATGATCAGGTCGCGGGCGCTAAAGCTCAGACCCTGCACGCTGAATAAGGGTTTGGTGAGCGTGACCAGCCATGATATTGAGGCCAGTAACAGCAGACGCATCACCATGGCGAGCAGAAGACCCGTCACGCGGGCGCGGTCGCGTTGTGAAGGGGGTAATTTATCGGCAAGGATGGCGATAAACACCAGGTTATCAATGCCGAGCACTAATTCGATGACGACCAGCGTCACCAGCCCGGCCCAGATTGATGGATCGGCAATCCATTCCATAGTAAATGCAATACCTTCTGTTATATGACTAATGTCACACTTCGATCATGGATAAAGCAGACGGAAATTGCAATGCCGGGGTGAGATTTCTCTTAATGCTACACTCAGGTAAAACTCATTTGCGGGGCTGTGTAAATAAGTTAAATGCGAAGATTTAATTACAAAAGACGATATTTAGGATATATCGCAATAAATGGTCTCGCGCTCTATTTTGTCAATATAAAGAAAATCCGAAAACCTCAAAACTTTGCTCTTAATATTAATCTTAAAAACGAATATTAGGACGGTTGTCTCCTTGCCTGCTATTAGGTTAGCTGCAACAATTCTTCCAGCATCAAATGTTAAATCTCCTTGTTGCTATTTTTGTTTCAGTCTTTGGTGAAGGTTATACATTATCAATCACCCGTTTAAGGTGGCGGATATATTTCTCAAAAGGCCTGATCCAAGAGGGTGTCTAACCATAACGCATTGTTTAGTCAGTGGATTGGTAACTGAAAGCCAAGGGCGGTAGCGTGCCTGAAAGCGTGTGAATCAGCCTCAATTATTCTGTCAATAGCCAATGGATGAATAAGCTTTTTTTAGGACTGATGCCAGTTATATTGCTAAATGATTAACTGCATTCTGATTGTCACCACGACCCGCGCTTATTTTAATTGCACAGGATAATTACTCTGCCAAAGTGATAAATAATCAATGATGAAATCCAAAATGAAATTGATGCCATTATTGGTGTCTGTGACCTTGATGAGTGGTTGCACGGTCTTTCCCGGCAGCAATATGTCAACAATGGGCAAGGATGTGATTAAACAGCAGGATGCTGATTTTGATCTCGACAAAATGGTGAATGTTTACCCATTAACCCCACGTCTGGTAGAACAATTACGCCCACGTCCGAATGTTGCTCAGCCAAATATGTCTCTGGACCAGGAAATTGCCTCTTACCAGTATCGCGTTGGTCCGGGTGACGTCATTAACGTGACCGTCTGGGATCACCCGGAACTGACCACACCTGCGGGCCAGTACCGTAGCTCAAGCGACACCGGTAACTGGGTACAGTCCGATGGCACCATGTTCTATCCCTACATTGGCAAAGTGCACGTCGCGGGCAAAACGCTTGCTGAGATCCGTAGTGATATTACCGGCCGCCTGGCGCAGTACATTGCTGACCCGCAGGTGGACGTTAATATCGCCGCGTTCCGATCCCAGAAAGCCTATATCTCAGGCCAGGTCAACAAATCCGGCCAGCAGGCTATCACCAACGTCCCGCTCACCGTGCTTGATGCGATCAATGCCGCAGGCGGCTTAACCGACGGTGCTGACTGGCGCAACGTGGTGCTGACCCACAACGGCAAAGAGCAGCGCATTTCGCTTCAGGCGCTGATGCAAAACGGTGACCTGACCCAGAACCGTCTCCTCTATCCGGGCGATATTCTTTACGTGCCGCGCAACGACGATCTGAAAGTGTTCGTGATGGGTGAAGTGAAGAAACAGAGCACCCTCAAGATGGACTTCAGCGGTATGACCCTGACCGAAGCCCTGGGCAACGCGGAAGGTATCGATCTGACCGCCTCCAACGCCAGCGGTATCTTTGTGATCCGTCCGATCAAAGGCGAAAACGCGAAAGGCAAGATTGCCAACATCTACCAGCTGGACATGTCCGACGCGACGTCGCTGGTCATGGCAACGTCGTTCCGTCTCCAGCCATACGATGTGGTCTATGTCACCACCGCGCCGGTTGCCCGCTGGAACCGTCTGATCAACCAGTTGCTGCCTACCATCAGTGGCGTTCGCTACATGACGGATACGGCGAGCGACATTCATACCTGGTAAGCCGCGATGTTTAACAAAATTCTGGTGGTGTGTGTGGGGAACATTTGCCGTTCCCCCACGGCTGAAAGGCTGTTGAAAAATTACCAGCCTGCGTTAACGGTCGACTCCGCAGGGCTGGGCGCGCTGGTCGGAAAAGGTGCCGACGAACGTGCCGCAAGCGTCGCCCTTGAGCATAACCTCTCACTCGACGGGCACGTTGCCCGTCAGGTCTCTGGCCGAATGTGCCGGGAATATGACCTGATCCTCGCGATGGAAAAACGCCACATTCACGCGCTGTGCGATATCGCACCGGAGATGCGCGGCAAGGTGATGCTGTTTGGTCACTGGGATGGTGAGCGCGAAATTCCCGATCCGTATCGCAAGAGCCGCGAGGCCTTTGAGGCGGTATACACCTTACTAGACCAGTCTGCCCGCCAGTGGGCGCAGGCACTGAAAGCTCAGCAGGGATAACAATGACAGAAAAAACAAGACCTTCTGCCGCCCCGACGTCGGGCAGTGATGAAATCGATATCGGTCGCCTGGTCGGGACCGTTATTGAAGCGAAATGGTGGGTGCTGGGTATAACCGCCATCTTTGCCGTGGCGGCGATCGTTTATACGCTGTTCGCGACGCCTATTTACAGCGCCGACGCGCTGGTGCAGATCGAACAAAATACCGGAAACTCGCTGGTTCAGGATATCGGCTCTGCGCTGGCCAACAAGCCGCCGGCATCGGAGGCTGAAATTCAGCTGATCCAGTCGCGCCTGGTATTGGGCAAAACGGTTCACGATCTGGGGCTGGATATCGCGGTCACCAAAAACACCTTCCCGGTGTTTGGCGCAGGCTGGGATCGCCTGATGGGGCGCAGTAACGATACGGTAAAAGTGACCGACTTCGTGATTCCAAAAGGGGCAGGGGACCAAACCTTTACCCTGACCGTGCTGGGACCAAAACAGTATCAGCTGACCAGCGACGCAGGCTTCAGCGCGCGCGGCGAAGTGGGGCAGATGCTGACCAAAGAGGGCGTGAGCATCAGGGTTGGTGCCATCCAGGCGCACGAGGGCGGTGAGTTTACGGTCACCAAATTCTCGACGCTCGGAATGATCAACAATCTGCAAAACAACCTGACCGTCACCGAAAACGGCAAGGACACCGGCGTCCTGAGCATGACCTTCACCGGTGAAGACAAGGATCAAATCCGCGACATCCTGAACAGCATCACCCGTAACTACCTGGAGCAGAACGTTGAGCGCAAGTCAGCGGAAGCCGCTAAAAGCCTCGCGTTCCTCAGTAAACAGTTGCCGGAGGTGCGCGCCCGTCTGGATGACGCCGAGAACAAGCTGAACGCATACCGTCAGGATAAAGACTCCGTCGACCTGCCGCTGGAGGCGAAATCGGTTCTCGACTCCATGGTCAATATTGATGCGCAGCTAAACGAGCTGACCTTTAAAGAGGCGGAAATTTCCAAGCTCTATACCAAACGTCACCCGGCGTACCGCACGCTGCTCGAGAAACGTCGTACCCTGGAAGAAGAGAAGGCGAAGCTGAATGACCGCGTGACCGCGATGCCGAAGACGCAGCAGGAAATCGTACGCCTGACGCGTGATGTGGAATCCGGCCAGCAGGTTTACATGCAACTGCTGAACAAGCAGCAGGAGCTGAAAATCACCGAAGCCAGCACCGTGGGCGACGTGCGTATCGTTGACCCGGCGATTACCCAGCCGGGCGTGCTGAAGCCGAAGAAAGCGCTGATTATCCTCGGCAGCATTATTCTCGGCCTGATGCTCTCTATCGTCGGCGTGCTGCTGCGCTCGCTGTTCAACCGCGGTATCGAAAGCCCGCAGGTGCTGGAAGAGAACGGGATCAGCGTGTACGCCAGCATCCCGCTTTCGGAGTGGCAGAAGTCCCGTGACAGCGTCAAAACCGTTAAGGGCGTCAAGCGTTACAAACAGAGCCAGCTGCTGGCCGTGGGTAACCCGACCGACCTGGCGATTGAAGCGGTGCGTAGCCTGCGTACCAGCCTCCACTTCGCCATGATGCAGGCCAAAAACAACGTCCTGATGATGACCGGTGTCAGCCCGTCAATTGGTAAGACCTTCGTCTGTGCCAACCTGGCGGCGGTGGTGAGCCAGACCAACCAGCGCGTGCTGCTGATCGACTGCGACATGCGTAAGGGCTACACCCATGAGCTGCTGGGTACCAACAACGTTAACGGTCTGTCGGAAATCCTGCTGGGTAAAGGGGAGATCAGCGAGAGCGCCAAGCCGACCTCGATTCCGAAATTTGACCTGATCCCGCGTGGCCAGGTACCGCCGAACCCGTCTGAACTGCTGATGAGCGAGCGCTTCACGCAGCTGATCGAGTGGGCAAGCAAAAACTATGACCTGGTGCTGATCGATACCCCACCAATTCTGGCGGTCACCGACGCCGCCGTGGTAGGGCGTCATGCGGGCACCACGCTGATGGTTGCACGCTATGCGGTGAACACCCTGAAGGAAGTGGAAACCAGCCTGAGCCGCTTTGAGCAGAACGGTATTGAGGTGAAAGGGGTCATTCTGAACTCCATCTTCCGCCGTGCGACGGGTTATCAGGATTACGGCTACTACGAGTACGAATACAAGTCTGACTCTAAATAACAAAACACACCCCACATCCCTCACCCTAACCCTCTCCCCTGAGGGGAGAGGGGACTGCCTGGTGCGGTCTTTCACCCTCTCCCCTCAGGGGAGAGGGCCGGGGTGAGGGGCAGGAGGAATACATGAGCACACAACGCCCTTTGATTTCTATCTATATGCCGACATGGAATCGTCAGCAGCTGGCGATCCGCGCGATTAAATCGGTCCTGCGTCAGGATTACGATAACTGGGAACTGATTATCGTGGATGACTGTTCCTCCTCTTACGAACAGCTGCAAAAGTTTGTCGAAGACCTGAACGACCCGCGCGTGGTGTACACGCACAACGCCATCAACTCCGGGGCGTGCGCGGTGCGCAATCAGGCGATTATGCAGGCGAAAGGGCAGTATCTGACCGGTATCGACGATGATGACGAATGGACGCCAAACCGTCTGTCGATCTTCCTGTCGCACAAAGCGCAGCTGGTGACCCACGCGTTTCTGTATGCCAACGACTATGTCTGTCAGGGCGAGGTCTATTCGCAGCCGGCCAGCCTGCCGCTGTATCCGAAATCACCGTATTCCCGCCGCCTGTTCTACAAGCGCAACATCATTGGCAATCAGGTATTTACCTGGGCCTGGCGCTTTAAGGAGTGTCTGTTCGATACCGAGCTGAAGGCCGCGCAGGATTACGACATCTTCCTGCGGATGGTGGTGGAGTACGGCGAGCCGTGGAAGGTGGAAGAGGCCACGCAGATCCTGCACATCAACCACGGGGAGATGCAGATCACCTCGTCACCGAAAAAATTCTCGGGCTACTTCCATTTTTACCGCAAGCACAAGGACAAGTTTGACCGTGCCAGTCGGAAGTATCAGCTCTTTACCCTCTATCAGATCCGCAATAAGCGCATGAACTGGCGCACGCTGCTGACGCTGCTGTCGGTGCGTAACGGCAAGCGTCTGGCTGACGGGCTTCGGGGGAAATAATGTTTCTGGAAGATTGCCGCGCTAACAGCTGGAGCCTGCGCCCGTGCTGCATGGTTCTGGCCTACCGTATTGCGCACTTTTGCTCGGTGTGGCGCAAAAAAAATGTGCTGAACAATATCTGGGCCGCGCCGGTGCTGGTGCTGTACCGCATCATCACCGAATGCTTTTTTGGCTATGAAATTCAGGCCGCTGCCACCATTGGCCGCCGCTTTACCATTCATCACGGCTATGCGGTCGTCATCAACAAGTTCGTCGTCGCGGGTGATGATTTCACCATTCGCCACGGGGTGACAATCGGCAACCGTGGGCCAGACAGCCTGGCCTGCCCGGTGATTGGCAATAACGTCGAGTTGGGCGCCAACGTGGTGATGATCGGGGAGATTACCGTGGGCAATAACGTGACGGTTGGCGCAGGCAGCGTGGTGCTGGACAGCATTCCGGACAATGCGCTGGTGGTGGGCGAGAAAGCCCGCGTGAAGGTGATTAAATGAACATTCTGCAATTTAACGTACGCCTCGCAGAGGGCGGGGCGGCAGGCGTAGCGCTGGATCTGCATCAGCGCGCGCTGCAAAAAGGATTACAGTCGCGCTTTGTTTACGGTTACGGCAAGGGCGGCAAGAAAAGCGTCAGCCATGATAACTATCCGCAGGTGCTGAAGCAGACGCCACGTCTGACCTCCATCGCCAATATTGCGCTGTTCCGTCTGTTTAACCGCGACCTGTTCGGCAACCTGAATAACCTCTACCGCACCGTCACCCACACCCGCGGGCCGGTTGTACTGCACTTCCACGTGCTGCACAGCTACTGGCTGAATCTGGAAGAGGTGGTAGCGTTTTGTGGCAAAGTGAAGGCGCACAAGCCGGACACCCGTTTCGTCTGGACGCTACACGACCACTGGAGCGTGACCGGACGCTGCGCCTTTACCGACGGCTGCGAAGGCTGGAAAGATAACTGCCAGAAATGCCCTACGCTCAGCAACTATCCGCCGGTGAAGGTCGATCGCGCGCATCAGCTGGTTGAGGGCAAGCGTCAGCTGTTCCGCGACATGCTCTCGCTCGGCTGCACCTTTATCTCTCCAAGCCAGCACGTGGCAGATGCCTTCAATAGCCTGTACGGAGCAGGGCGCTGCCAGATTATCAACAACGGTATTGATGTGGCGACGGAAGAGATCCTGGCCGAACTGACGCCCGTAGCCATTACCACGGGCAAGCCGAAAATCGCTGTCGTCGCCCATGACCTGCGCTACGACGGCAAAACCAACCAACAGCTGGTGCGCGACATGATGGCGCTCGGCGACAAAATTGAACTGCATACCTTCGGCAAATTCTCGCCGTTCGAAGGCGCTAACGTGGTGAATCACGGGTTTGAAACCGACAAGCGCAAATTGATGAGCGCGCTCAACGGTATGGACGCGCTGGTGTTCAGCTCTCGAGTGGACAACTACCCGCTGATCCTGTGCGAAGCGCTCTCCATTGGCGTGCCGGTCATTGCCACCCACAGCGACGCGGCGCGCGAAGTGCTGGAGAAATCGGGCGGTAAAACCTTCAGTGAGAACGAGGTGCTGCCGCTGGTGCAGCTGTCGAAGGCCGATATCGCGCAGGCTGTTTTTGGCACGGACCTGGAATCGTTCCGCAACCGCAGCCGCAAAGCGTACAGTGGACAACAGATGCTGGAGGAGTATGTCTCGTTCTATCAGAATCTGTAGTTATCTGCTGCTGCCGCTGATCTACCTGCTGGTCAACGTCAAGATTGCCCAGCTCGGTGAAAGCTTCCCAATCACCATCGTCACCTTCCTGCCGGTTCTGCTGTTGCTATACGTTGATAAGCTTAACCTCAAAAAGCTGATGATTGCGCTGGGGATCGGGTTTGGTCTGACGGCGTTTAACTACATCTTTGGTCAGTCGCTGGACGCCAGCAAATATGTCACCTCCACCATGCTGTTTGTTTATATCGTTATCATTATTGGCATGGTGTGGAGTATTCGTTTTAAAACTATCTCTCCGCACAATTATAGGAAAATCCTCAGGTTCTTTTATATTGTCGTCGGGCTGATTGTTATGCTTGCGGCATTGGAGATGGCGCAAATTATTCTCACAGGCGGCAGTAGCCTGATGGAAATAATTTCGAAATATCTTATATACAGTAACAGCTATGTACTGAACTTCATTAAGTTTGGTGGCAAGCGTACCACTGCGCTCTATTTTGAACCGGCGTTTTTTGCTCTGGCATTAATCTCAATTTGGCTCAGCATCAAACAGTTCGGTATCAAAACCCCCAAGACCGATGCTATGATTCTTGCAGGAATCGTTCTGTCAGGGTCGTTCTCAGGGGTAATGACGTTTATTCTGTTTTACCTGCTGGAGTGGGCGTTCCAGTACCTGAACAAAGAGGCGATTAAGAAAAAACTGCCGCTGGCGATCATTTCTCTGACGGTATTTTTAGTGGGCGTAATATTCGCCTTCCCGTACATTTCTGAACGTCTGGGTGATTTGGGAACGGAAGGTTCGTCGTCCTATTATCGCATCATTGGTCCACTGGTGATGGTGGGTTATTCCTTAACCCATATTGATGGCGTAGTAAGATTCGGCTCACTTTACGAATATGTTGCATCATTCGGAATCTTTAACGGTGCGGATGTCGGTAAAACCATAGACAATGGTCTGTATCTGTTAATTATCTATTTTTCCTGGTTCGCCGTACTGTTGACACTGTGGTATCTGTTTAAAGTTTTCAAAATGATGATTAACGCGTTTGGTGATAACCAGAACTTTCGCGTGCAACTTTATCTGTTCACACCGGTGTCGTTGTTTTTTACCGGGTCAATATTTAGCCCGGAATATGCATTCTTAATTGTATGTCCGTTTATTTTGCGCAAAGCGCTGAATATTACGAGCGTATGACGAAATGAGGTGATTTATGTTTCTTAGCGTCATTACTGTCGCCTTTCGTAACCACGAAGGGGTGGTAAAAACCTGGCGCTCGCTGCGCAACCTGGCGCGCGATCCGAGCCTCACCTTTGAGTGGATCGTGGTCGATGGCGGCTCGAACGACGGCACGGCGGAGTTCCTGGAAAAACTTAACGGTGAGTTCAACTTACGTTACATCAGCGAGAAAGATAAAGGCATTTACGATGCCATGAATAAAGGCATCAACATGGCGCAGGGGCGCTACGCCATCTTCCTCAATTCCGGCGACGTGTTCCATGAAGATGTGGCGCTGTTTGCACGCCAGCTGGCGCGCCAGAAAGAAGATGCCATGTTTTTCGGTGATGCGCTGCTTGATTTCGGCGAGGGGAAAAAAGTCCTGCGCGGCGCGAAACCAGGCTGGTATATCTACCACAGCTTGCCGGCAAGCCATCAGGCTATTTTCTTTCCGATGAGCGGCCTGAAAAAGCAGCCTTACGATTTGCAATATAAAGTGTCATCAGATTATGCCCTGGCCGCCAGCCTGTACAAATCTGGCTACCCGTTCCGTCGAATTAAAGGACTGGTATCCGAATTTTCAATGGGCGGCGTGTCAACCTCGAATAATCTGGAATTGTGCCAGGATGCCAAAAACGTGCAGCGTAAAATATTACGCGTGCCGGGGTTCTGGGCGGAATTATCTTATTTCTTACGTCTGAAAACGACGGGTAAAGCGAAAGCCTTATATAACAAAGCCTGAGATATAAGGAAACGTAATGCAGGAATTAAATGGATTCTCCGTGCCGAAAGGTTTTCGGGGCGGGAGCGGTATTAAAGTTCAACTGTGGTGGGCTGTACAGGCAACGTTATTTGCCTGGTCGCCGCAAATACTGTACCGCTGGCGCGCATTTTTACTGCGTCTGTTTGGCGCAAAAATAGGAAAAAACGTAGTCATTCGTCCTTCGGTGAAAATTACTTATCCCTGGAAATTAACGCTTGGGGATTACGCCTGGGTAGGGGATGACGCGGTGTTATATACCCTTGGCGAGATTACGATTGGCGCAAATTCGGTGGTTTCACAGAAGTGTTATTTGTGCACCGGCAGCCACGATTTTATGAGCCCGCATTTTGATATTACCGCTTCGCCTGTTGTGATCGGTGAAAAATGCTGGCTGGCAACAGACGTCTTTGTTGCACCCGGTGTTTCTGTTGGCGATGGCACGGTAGTCGGTGCCCGCAGCAGCGTTTTTAAATCGCTACCGGCAAATAAAATTTGCCGTGGCAACCCCGCAGTGGTGATACGCGAACGCGTTGAAACTGATTAAATTCATAAGTAGAGGAATATAAACATGTCTAAAGTCGCTCTCATCACCGGCGTTACCGGGCAGGATGGTTCTTACCTGGCAGAGTTACTGCTGGAAAAAGGGTATGAAGTACACGGTATTAAACGTCGTGCCTCTTCATTTAACACCGAACGTGTCGATCATATTTATCAGGATCCTCACGCGGCGAACCCGAAATTCCACCTGCACTACGGCGACCTGACCGATACCTCCAACCTGACCCGCATCCTGCAGGAAGTACAGCCGGATGAAGTCTACAACCTGGGCGCGATGAGCCACGTTGCGGTTTCCTTCGAATCCCCGGAATACACCGCTGACGTGGACGCCATGGGTACGCTGCGTCTGCTGGAAGCGATTCGCTTCCTGGGTCTTGAGAAGAAAACCCGTTTCTATCAGGCATCTACCTCTGAGCTGTACGGCCTGGTGCAGGAAATTCCGCAGAAAGAGACTACGCCGTTCTACCCACGTTCTCCGTACGCGGTAGCGAAACTGTACGCTTACTGGATCACTGTGAACTACCGTGAATCCTACGGCATGTACGCCTGTAACGGCATTCTGTTCAACCACGAATCCCCACGTCGTGGCGAAACCTTCGTGACCCGTAAAATCACCCGCGCTATCGCCAACATCGCTCAGGGTCTGGAATCCTGCCTGCACCTCGGCAACATGGACTCCCTGCGTGACTGGGGCCATGCGAAAGACTACGTGAAAATGCAGTGGATGATGCTGCAGCAGGAACAGCCAGAAGACTTCGTGATCGCGACCGGCGTGCAGTACTCCGTACGTCAGTTCGTTGAGATGGCTGCGGCACAGCTGGGCATCAAGCTGCGCTTCGAAGGCACCGGCGTGGAAGAGAAGGGTATCGTTGTTTCCGTGACCGGCCACGACGCACCGGGCGTGAAGCCAGGCGACGTGATTGTTCAGGTGGATCCGCGTTACTTCCGTCCTGCTGAAGTGGAAACCCTGCTGGGCGACCCAACCAAAGCGCACGAGAAGCTGGGCTGGAAACCAGAAACCACCCTGCAAGAAATGGTATCCGAGATGGTGGCCAAAGATCTTGAAGCAGCGAAAAAACACTCCCTGCTCAAGTCCCATGGCTACGAGGTTGCCATCGCGCTGGAGTCCTGAGAATGACAAAACAACGTATTTTTGTCGCCGGTCATCGCGGAATGGTGGGTTCCGCGATTGTCCGCCAGCTTGAACAGCGCGGCGACGTTGAGGTGATTGTTCGCACGCGTGACGAGCTGAACCTGCTTGACAGCAAAGCGGTGCAAGACTTCTTCGCCAGCGAACGTATCGACCAGGTGTATCTGGCGGCGGCGAAGGTGGGCGGTATTGTCGCTAACAACACCTACCCGGCGGATTTCATCTACGAGAACATGATGATTGAGAGCAACATCATTCACGCGGCGCATCTGCACAACGTGAACAAGCTGCTGTTCCTCGGTTCATCCTGTATCTACCCAAAAATGGCGAAACAGCCGATCGCCGAGAGCGAACTGTTGCAGGGCACGCTGGAAGCCACCAACGAGCCGTACGCGATTGCCAAAATTGCCGGGATCAAGCTGTGTGAATCGTACAACCGTCAGTATAACCGCGACTATCGCTCGGTGATGCCGACCAACCTGTACGGACCGCACGACAACTTCCACCCGAGCAATTCGCACGTGATCCCGGCGCTGCTGCGTCGTTTCCACGAGGCGACTGCCGAAAACGCCCCGGACGTGGTGGTGTGGGGCAGCGGCACGCCAATGCGCGAGTTCCTGCACGTGGACGATATGGCGGCAGCCAGCATTCACGTCATGGAGCTGGATCGCGAGGTGTGGCAGGAAAATACCGAGCCGATGCTGTCGCACATTAACGTCGGGACCGGCGTGGACTGCACCATTCGCGAGCTGGCGCAGACCATCGCGCAGGTGGTGGGCTACAAAGGACGCGTGGTGTTTGATGCCACCAAACCGGACGGCACGCCGCGCAAGCTGCTGGACGTGACCCGTCTGCATCAGCTGGGCTGGTATCACGAGGTCTCACTGGAGCAGGGGCTGGCCAGCACCTACCAGTGGTTCCTGGAAAACCAGCACCGCTTCCGGGGGTAATGATGTTTTTAAGTCAGGAAGATTTTGCCACGGTGGTGCGTTCCACTCCGCTCATCTCAATTGATTTGATCGTGGAGAACGAACGCGGCGAGTTCTTGCTGGGGAAACGAACCAATCGTCCTGCACAGGGCTTCTGGTTCGTGCCCGGCGGGCGCGTGCAGAAGGATGAGACGCTAAGCGATGCGTTTGAGCGTCTCACTCTGGCGGAACTGGGCCTGCAACTGCCGATGGCAGCGGGCCAGTTTTACGGGGTCTGGCAGCACTTCTATGACGATAACTTTTCGGGCACCGGGTTCACCACGCACTATGTCGTGCTGGGGTTCCGCCTGAAGGTGAGTGAGGCAGACCTGCGTCTGCCTGATTCTCAGCATGACGATTACCGCTGGTTAACGCCAGAGGCGCTGCTGGCAAGCGACAACGTCCATGACAACAGTCGGGCGTACTTCCTTGCGGAACGTCAGGCCGAGGTGCCAGGCCTATGAAAATCCTCGTCTACGGAATTAACTACTCGCCGGAGCTTACCGGTATCGGGAAATACACCGGCGAGATGGTCGAGTGGATGGCGAGCCAGGGACATGACGTGCGGGTGATTACTGCCCCGCCGTATTACCCGGAGTGGAAGGTAGGCGAACGCTATTCCAGCTGGCGCTACCGCCGCGAAGAGGGGGCTGCGACCGTCTGGCGCTGCCCGCTCTACGTGCCGAAACAGCCCTCGACGCTGAAACGTTTAATTCATCTGGGCAGCTTTGCCCTGAGCAGTTTTTTCCCGCTGATGGCGCAGCGTCGCTGGAAGCCGGATCGCATCATCGGCGTGGTGCCGACGCTGTTCTGCACGCCAGGCATGCGCCTGCTGGGCAAACTCTCCGGCGCGCGCACCCTGCTGCACATTCAGGATTATGAAGTGGACGCCATGCTCGGACTGGGGATGGCCGGGAAAGGCAAGGGCGGCAAGGTGGCGAAGCTCGCCAGCGCCTTTGAGCGCAGCGGCCTGCACAACGTGGATTACGTCTCGACCATCTCGCGCTCGATGATGAACAAGGCGCAGGAGAAGGGTGTCCCGGCGGAGAAGGTGATCTTCTTTCCGAACTGGTCCGAAGTGGCGCGTTTCCGCGATGTGACAGACCAGGATGCGCAGGCGTTACGCGCGCAGCTCGGTTTGCCTGAAGATCAAAAAATCATTCTTTACTCAGGCAACATCGGTGAAAAACAGGGGCTGGAGAGCGTGATTGACGCCGCGCTTCAGCTGAGCGAACACCCGTGGATGTTCGTGATAGTCGGGCAGGGCGGGGGTAAAGCGCGGCTGGAAAAAATGGCCAGCGAGCGCGGACTGACCAACATCCGCTTCTTCCCGCTTCAGTCTTATGACGCGCTGCCCGCGCTGCTGAAAATGGCGGATTGCCATCTGGTGGTGCAAAAACGCGGCGCGGCGGATGCGGTGCTGCCGTCCAAGCTGACCAACATTCTGGCAGTGGGCGGAAATGCGGTGATTACGGCAGAAGCCGCAACAGAATTAGGCCAGCTGTGCAACAGCTACCCGGGCATTGCCGTTTGCGTAGAGCCAGAATCGGTTCCTGCGCTGGTGACCGGAATTGAGCAGGCACTCGCCATGCCAAAAGAGAACACGGTGGCACGTGAATATGCCGAACGCACGCTCGAGAAAGAGAACGTGCTGAGCCAATTTATTGCAGATATACGGGGATAAATCATGAGTCAAACCACTTTGTATCCGGTCGTAATGGCGGGTGGATCCGGGAGCCGGTTGTGGCCACTGTCCCGCGTGCTTTATCCAAAACAATTTCTGTGCCTGAAGGGCGACCTCACCATGCTGCAAACGACGGTTAACCGTCTGCACGGCGTGGAGTGTGAAAGCCCGGTGGTGATCTGTAACGAGCAGCACCGCTTTATCGTTGCCGAGCAACTGCGCCAGCTGAATAAACTGACCGAAAATATCATTCTGGAGCCTGCCGGACGCAACACCGCGCCTGCTATTGCTCTTGCGGCGCTGGCGGCAAAACGCAGCAGCCCGGACTGCGACCCGCTGATGCTGGTGCTGGCGGCTGACCACGTTATTCAGCAGGAAGACGCCTTCCGCGACGCGGTTCGCGCGGCGATTCCTTACGCTGAGAACGGCAAGCTGGTGACCTTCGGCATCGTGCCGGATCTCCCGGAAACCGGCTATGGCTACATTCGCCGCGGCAGCGTTACGCCTGGTGAAGGCGACAGCGTGGCCTTTGACGTGGCGCAGTTTGTCGAAAAACCGAATCTGGAAACCGCCCAGGCCTACGCGGCCAGCGGTGAATACTACTGGAACAGCGGTATGTTCCTGTTCCGCGCCGGTCGCTATCTGGAAGAGCTGGAAAAATATCGCCCGGATATCTTACATGCCTGCGAAAAAGCGATGGCGGTGGTGGATCCGGATCTCGATTTTATCCGCGTGGACGAAGAAGCCTTCCTCGCCTGTCCGGAAGAGTCCATTGACTATGCGGTGATGGAACGTACGGCAGATGCGGTAGTGGTGCCGATGGATGCGGGCTGGAGCGACGTTGGCTCCTGGTCGTCACTGTGGGAGATTAGCGCGCATACCCCGGAGGGTAACGTCCATCACGGTGATGTGATCAGCCACAAAACGGAAAACAGCTACGTCTACGCCGAATCTGGCCTTGTCACCACGGTAGGGGTGAAAGATCTGGTGGTCGTGCAGACCAAAGACGCGGTGCTGATTGCCGACCGTAATGCCGTGCAGGACGTTAAAAAAGTGGTGGAGAAGATCAAGGCCGATGGCCGCCACGAACACCATATTCACCGTGAAGTCTACCGCCCGTGGGGCAAATATGACTCCATTGACGCTGGCGAGCGTTACCAGGTGAAACGCATCACCGTGAAGCCGGGTGAAGGGCTGTCGGTGCAGATGCACCATCACCGCGCCGAACACTGGGTAGTGGTGGCGGGAACCGCCAAAGTGACCATCAACGGTGAAGTGAAGCTGCTCGGTGAAAACGAGTCCATTTATATTCCGCTGGGTGCCACGCACTGCCTGGAAAACCCGGGGAAAATTCCACTCGACTTAATTGAGGTGCGTTCCGGTTCGTATCTGGAAGAGGACGATATCGTGCGCTTCCAGGACCGCTACGGGCGGGTGTAGCGCCGTCTTAACGCCGGATGGCGCTTCGCTTATCCGGCCTACGAATGAATAAAAAACAATTAAGCCTGTTAACGGGCGGGCCAACTGTTGCCTGAAAAAGGGGTCATCATGGAAAAATTAACCTGTTTTAAAGCCTACGATATTCGCGGCAAGCTGGGCGAAGAGCTGAACGAAGACATTGCGTGGCGCATCGGCCGCGCGTACGGCGAATACCTGAAACCACAAACTATCGTGCTGGGCGGCGACGTGCGTCTCACCAGCGAATCCCTGAAACTGGCGCTGGCGAAAGGGCTACAGGACGCGGGCGTCGACGTGCTGGACATTGGCCTTTCCGGTACCGAAGAGATCTATTTTGCCACCTTCCACCTGGGCGTGGACGGCGGTATCGAAGTGACGGCCAGCCATAACCCGATGGACTACAACGGCATGAAGCTGGTGCGCAAGGGCGCGCGTCCTATCAGCGGCGACACCGGTCTGCGCGACGTGCAGCGTTTGGCCGAGGCCAACGACTTCCCGCCGGTGAACGAAGCGAAGCGCGGCAGCTATAAGCAGATCAACCTGCAAAAAGAGTACATCGACCACCTGCTGGGCTACATCAACGTGGCGAACCTCAAACCGCTGAAGCTGGTGATTAACTCCGGCAACGGCGCGGCAGGCCCGGTTGTCGATGCACTTGAAGCCCGCTTTAAGGCGCTGAACGTGCCGGTGACCTTCGTCAAAGTGCACAACACGCCTGACGGAAACTTCCCGAACGGTATTCCTAACCCGCTGCTGCCGGAGTGCCGCGACGACACCCGCAACGCGGTGATTGAGCACGGCGCCGATATGGGTATCGCCTTTGACGGCGATTTCGACCGCTGCTTCCTGTTCGACGAGAAAGGGCAGTTTATCGAAGGCTACTATATCGTTGGCCTGCTGGCGGAAGCGTTCCTCGAGAAAAACCCGGGGGCGAAAATCATTCACGATCCGCGCCTCTCCTGGAACACCGTCGACGTGGTGAAGGCCGCGGGCGGCGAGCCGGTGATGTCCAAAACCGGCCACGCGTTTATCAAAGAGCGTATGCGCGAGGAAGACGCCATCTACGGCGGCGAGATGAGCGCCCACCACTATTTCCGTGATTTTGCCTACTGCGACAGCGGGATGATCCCGTGGCTGCTGGTAACCGAGCTGCTGTGCCTGAAAGGACAGAGCCTGGGCGAACTGGTGCGCGACCGCATGGCGGCGTTCCCGGCGAGCGGCGAGATCAACAGCAAACTGGCACAGCCAGCCGAGGCCATCGCCCGCGTCGAACAGCACTTTGCCATTCATGCGCTGGAAATTGACCGTACGGATGGTATCAGCATGGCGTTCCCGCAGTGGCGCTTCAACCTGCGCTCCTCCAACACCGAGCCGGTGGTGCGCCTGAACGTGGAGTCCCGCGCCGATACCGCGCTGATGGAAGCCCGAACGAAGGACATTCTGGCGCTGTTGAATCAGTAAAAAGAAAACCTTACCCCTCACCCTAACCCTCTCCCCAAAGGGGAGAGGGAACTTGAACACCCTCTCCCCTTTGGGGAGAGGGCCGGGGTGAGGGGCGAGGGGAAAGGTTTAGAACTAAAGGAACAACGATGACAAATCTAAAAAAGCGCGAGCGAGCGAGAACGAATGCATCGTTAATCTCTATGGTGCAGCGTTTTTCTGATATCACCATCATGGTCGGCGGACTGTGGGCGGTGTGTTGGGTCAGCGGGCAGTCGTTCTTATACATGCACTTGCTGATGGCGTTGATTGCGCTGGTGGTGTTTCAGATGATCGGCGGCATGACCGATTTCTATCGTTCATGGCGTGGCGTCAAAATGACCACCGAACTGATGCTGCTGCTCCAGAACTGGACCTTAAGCCTGATTTTCAGCGCAGGCCTGGTGGCGTTCAGCCATGATTTTGATAATCGGCTTGTGACCTATCTCTGCTGGTATCTGTTAACCAGCGTTGGCATGGTGGTCTGCCGCTCGCTGATCCGCTTTGGCGCGGGCTGGCTGCGCAACCGTGGGTATAACCGTCGCTTTGTTGCCGTGGCGGGCGACCTGCCGGTGGGACAGGTGTTGCTCGACAGCTTCCGCAAAGAGCCGTGGTTAGGTTTTGAAGTGGTCGGCGTTTATCACGACGCGAAGCCCGGCGGCGTACCATCTGACTGGGCGGGCAGCTACGAACAGCTGATAGAAGACGCGAAAGCCGGCAAAATTCACAACGTCTACATCGCCATGCAGATGAAAGATGAATCCCGCATCAAGACACTGATGCGCGAGCTGGCCGATACCACCTGCTCGGTGATCCTCATCCCTGACGTGTTTACCTTCAATATTCTCCACTCCCGTATTGAAGAGGTGAACGGGGTACCGGTTGTTCCGTTGTACGACACGCCGCTGTCGGGGATTAACCGCGTGCTGAAGCGCGTGGAGGATATCGTACTTTCGTCCCTGATCCTGCTGCTCATCTCCCCGGTGCTGTGCTGCATTGCGCTGGCGGTGAAGCTCAGCTCTCCAGGGCCGATCATCTTCCGTCAGACCCGCTACGGCATGGACGGTAAGCCGATCATGGTGTGGAAATTCCGCTCCATGAAGGTGATGGAGAACGACAAGGTGGTGACCCAGGCGACGCAGAACGATCCGCGCGTCACCCGCGTGGGCAACTTCCTTCGCCGCACCTCGCTGGACGAGCTGCCGCAGTTCATTAACGTGTTCACCGGCGGGATGTCCATCGTCGGGCCGCGTCCTCACGCTGTTGCCCACAACGAGCAGTATCGCACCCTGATTGAAGGCTACATGCTGCGCCATAAGGTGAAGCCGGGCATCACCGGCTGGGCGCAGATTAACGGCTGGCGCGGCGAGACCGACACGCTGGAAAAAATGGAAAAACGCATCGAGTTCGACCTGGAGTATATCCGCGAGTGGAGCCTCTGGTTCGATATCAAGATTGTTTTTCTGACCATTTTCAAAGGTTTCGTGAACAAAGCGGCGTACTAAGATGAGCTTACGAGAAAAAACCATCAGCGGCGCAAAATGGTCAGCCATGGCCACCATCGTCATCATTGGCCTCGGCCTGGTGCAGATGACGGTGCTGGCGCGCATTATCGATAACCACCAGTTTGGTCTGCTGACCGTCTCGCTGGTGATTATCGCCCTGGCCGATACGCTGTCGGACTTTGGTATCGCCAACTCCATTATCCAGCGCAAAGAGATCAGCCATCTTGAGCTGACCACCCTCTACTGGCTGAACGTCGGGCTGGGTATCTTCGTCTTTGTGCTGGTGTTCCTGCTGAGCGATGTGATTGCCGGCGTGCTGCATAACCCGGACCTGGCGCCGCTGATGCGCACCCTGTCGTTTGCTTTCGTGGTGATCCCGCACGGGCAGCAGTTCCGCGCGCTGATGCAGAAAGAGCTGGAGTTCAATAAGATAGGCATGATTGAAACCAGCGCCGTGCTGGCGGGCTTTACCTTCACCGTTGTCAGCGCCCATTTCTGGCCGCTGGCGATGACCGCCATTCTCGGCTACCTCGTTAACTCTGCCGTGCGCACGCTGCTGTTTGGCTTCTTTGGCCGCAAGATTTATCGCCCGGGACTGCATTTTTCGCTGGCGTCTGTTTCATCCAACCTACGCTTCGGCGCGTGGCTGACGGCAGACAGCATTATCAACTATGTGAATACTAACCTCTCTACGCTGGTGTTGGCGCGCATTTTGGGCGCGAGCGTCGCGGGCGGCTACAACCTGGCGTATAACGTCGCGGTTGTCCCACCGATGAAGCTCAACCCAATCATTACCCGCGTGCTGTTCCCGGCGTTCGCCAAAATTCAGGACGATACCGAGAAGCTGCGCGTGAACTTTTACAAGCTGCTCTCCGTGGTGGGGATCATCAACTTCCCGGTACTGCTGGGGCTGATGGTGGTCGCCAGCAATTTCGTACCGCTGGTGTTTGGCGAGAAGTGGAACAGCATCATCCCGATCCTGCAACTGCTGTGCGTTGTGGGGCTGCTGCGCTCGGTGGGGAATCCAATTGGTTCTCTGCTGATGGCGAAGGCGCGCGTGGATATCAGCTTCAAGTTCAACGTGTTTAAAACCTTCCTGTTTATTCCGGCAATCATTGTGGGCGGGCACATGGCGGGCGCCATTGGCGTGACGCTCGGCTTCCTGCTGGTGCAGATCGTCAATACCGTGCTGAGCTACTTCGTGATGATCAAACCGGTTCTGGGCTCCAGCTACCGTCAGTACATTCTCAGCCTGTGGCTGCCGTTTTATCTCTCCTTACCGACACTGGCGGTGAGCTACGGTCTGGGCGTGGTGCTCAACGGGCATCTGCCGCTGGCGGCGCTGCTTGCGGTGCAGGTCGCGACAGGCGCGCTGGCATTCGGCGTGATGATTGTACTGTCACGCAATGCGCTGGTGGTTGAGATAAAGCGCCAGTTTTGCCGTAACGAAAAAATGAAAACGCTGCTTCGCGCAGGCTAATTTTACGAGGCCATTATGAAATTACTTATTCTTGGCAACCATACCTGCGGCAACCGTGGCGACAGCGCCATCCTGCGCGGTTTATTGGATGCAATTAACACCCTTAAGCCTGAGACAGAAGTGGATGTGATGAGCCGTTATCCGGTCAGCTCATCCTGGTTACTGAACCGCCCGGTGATGGGCGACCCGCTCTACAGCCAGATGAAACAGCACAACAACGCTGCGGGCGTGATGGGGCGCGTGAAGAAAGTACTGCGTCGCCGCTACCAGCATCAGGTGCTACTTTCTCGCGTAACCGACACCGGCAAGCTGCGCAACATCGCCATCGCGCAGGGCTTTACCGATTTCGTGCGTCTGCTGTCCGGCTATGACGCCATTATTCAGGTGGGCGGTTCGTTCTTCGTCGACCTGTACGGCGTGCCGCAGTTTGAGCATGCGCTCTGCACCTTTATGGCGAAAAAACCGCTGTTTATGATTGGCCACAGCGTCGGGCCGTTCCAGGATCCGCAGTTCAACCAGCTGGCGAACTATGTCTTCGGCCACTGTGACGCGCTGATCCTGCGCGAATCGGTCAGCCTCGACATGATGAAGCGCAGCGAAATCGACACCACCAAAGTGGAGCACGGCGTAGACACCGCCTGGCTGGTGGATCATCAGGATGACAGCTTCCAGGCCAGCTACGCGGTACAGCACTGGCTGGACGTGGCGGCAAAACAGAAAACCGTCGCCATTACCCTGCGTGAACTTGCGCCGTTCGATAAACGCCTCGGCACGACTCAGGCGGCGTATGAAAAAGCCTTTGCCGAGGTGGTGAACCGCGTGCTGGACAGCGGTTACCAGGTGCTGGCGCTTTCCACCTGTACCGGTATCGACAGCTACAACAAAGATGACCGCATGGTGGCGCTCAACCTGCGCAACCTGGTCAACGACCCATCCCGCTACCACGTGGTGATGGACGAGCTGAACGACCTGGAGATGGGCAAGCTGCTCTCCGCCTGCGAACTGACCGTGGGCACGCGTCTGCACTCAGCCATTATCTCGATGAACTTCGGCACGCCAG
This sequence comes from Enterobacter cloacae complex sp. P29RS, assembly GCF_014893445.1. Taxonomy (NCBI): domain Bacteria; kingdom Pseudomonadati; phylum Pseudomonadota; class Gammaproteobacteria; order Enterobacterales; family Enterobacteriaceae; genus Enterobacter; species Enterobacter cloacae complex sp. P29RS. The sequence continues at coordinate 160,916 of NZ_JADBPZ010000010.1, forward strand.
CCATCGCCATCAACTACGAACACAAGTCCGCGGGCATTATGCAGCAGCTCGGTATGCCGGAAATGGCCGTCGATATTCGTCATCTGCTGGACGGATCGCTGGGTGCGATGGTGGGCGACACGCTCGGCCAGCTGCCTGCGATCAACGAACGTCTGGCGGTGGCGGTGAAAGCCGAACGCGAAAAAGGTATTGGCATGGTGAAATCCGTCCTCGACCGCGTCCGGGAGGGGAAATGAAGGTTGGTTTCTTCTTACTGAAATTTCCGCTGTCGTCTGAAACTTTTGTGCTGAACCAAATCACCGCGTTTATCGATATGGGGTATGACGTGGAGATTATCGCCCTGCAAAAGGGCGATACGCAAAACACCCATGCGGCGTATACCCAGTATGGGCTGGAGGCGAAAACCCGCTGGTTGCAGGACGAACCCGCCGGACGGATGAACAAACTGCGCCATCGCGCCGGACAGACGCTGCGCGGCCTGCATCGCGCCTCGACGTGGCGGGCGCTGAATATGTCGCGCTATGGGGCGGAGGCCCGCAACCTGATCTTATCCGCCATTTGTGGGCAAACGACCCAGCCGTACCGGGCCGATGTCTTTATCGCTCACTTTGGCCCGGCTGGCGTCACGGCGGCAAAACTGCGTGAGCTGGGGGTGATTGACGGCAAAATCGCCACCATTTTCCACGGTATCGATATCTCCAGCCGTGAAGTGCTGAACCACTACACGCCGGAATATCAGCAGCTGTTTCGCCGTGGTGACATGATGCTGCCGATAAGCGACCTGTGGGCCGGGCGCCTGAAAACCATGGGGTGCCCGAGCGAGAAAATCACCGTTTCACGCATGGGCGTGGACATGGAACGCTTCACCCAGCGACCTGTCAAGGTGCCGGGCAAGCCGCTGCAAATTATCTCTGTTGCCCGCCTGACCGAAAAGAAAGGTCTGCACGTAGCCATCGAAGCCTGTCGGCAGCTGAAGGCACGCGGTGTGGACTTCCACTACCGCATCCTGGGTATCGGGCCGTGGGAACGTCGCCTGCGCACGCTGATCGAACAGTATCAGCTGGAAGACGTGGTCGAGATGCCCGGCTTCAAGCCGAGCCACGAAGTGAAAGCCATGCTCGATGACGCGGATGTGTTCCTGCTGCCTTCCGTAACCGGCGCCGACGGCGATATGGAAGGCATTCCCGTGGCGCTGATGGAGGCGATGGCCGTCGGCATTCCGGTGGTCTCGACGTTACACAGCGGCATCCCGGAGCTGATCACCTCTGAGCATTCCGGCTGGCTGGTCCCTGAAAACAATGCGCTGGCGCTGGCGGACCGTCTGGCCGCGTTCAGCGATATCGATCAGCAGACGCTGATCCCTGTGCTGCAAAATGCGCGGCAAAAAGTTGAAGCAGAATTCAATCAGCAGGTGATTAATCGCCAGTTAGCGAGCCTGCTGCAAACGCTGTAACGCTGAGGTTGTATGCTGAATAAGATTACCCGACGCCGATTTGTCTCTTCTTTATCCGTCCTGGCTGCTATGCCGCTGTTGTCGCCCCGCGCTGCGCGGGCGGCAACCGGGAAGACGGTTTCTGTCGATCGCTACAACAATAACGACTGGATCGCCGCCTTCAGGCAGGCATTTGCCGAGGGCGATACCGTTGTTGTTCCCGCCGGGTTAACCTGTGAAAACATCAATACCGGCATTTTCATTCCTGATGGCAAAACCCTGCTGATCCGCGGTGCGCTGAAGGGCAACGGGCGCGGGCGGTTTGTGCTTCAGGAGGGCTGCGAGGTCATTGGGGAAGGAGAAGGGCGCACGCATAACATCACGCTGGACGTGCGTGGCTCCGACTGTGTCATTAAAGGGCTGGCGATGAGCGGCTTCGGCCCCGTCACCCAGATCTACATCGGCGGTAAAAAACGGCGAGTGATGCGCAACCTGCTCATCGATAACATCACCGTGACGCAGGCCAACTACGCGATCCTGCGTCAGGGGTTCCACAATCAGGTGGACGGTGCGCGCATTACCAACAGTAAATTCAGCCACTTGCAGGGTGACGCGATTGAGTGGAACGTGGCGATTAACGACCGTAACATCCTGATCTCGGACCACGTGATCGATAACATCAACTGCACCAACGGCAAGATCAACTGGGGCATAGGCATTGGGCTGGCCGGCAGTACGTACGACAATGATTATCCGGAACAGCAGACCGTTAAAAACTTCGTGGTGGCAAATATCACCGGCAGCAACTGTCGGCAGCTGGTGCATGTCGAAAACGGTAAACACTTTGTGATCCGTAATATCAAGGCCAGCAATATTACTCCTGACTTCAGTAAAAAGGCCGGAATTGATAACGCGACGGTAGCTATTTATGGCTGTGATAATTTCGTTATTGATAATGTCGATATGGTCAACAGCGCCGGAATGCTAATTGGCTATGGCGTGATCAAGGGCGATTATCTGTCGATACCGCAGAACTTCAAACTTAACGATATTCGCCTGGATAACCGACAGCTTGCCTATAAGCTGCGCGGAATACAGATTTCCTCCGGCAATGCCACGTCGTTTGTTGCCATCACCAACGTGGAGATGCAGCGGGCAACGCTTGAGCTGCATAATAAACCCCAACACCTTTTCTTACGTAATATCAACGTGTTGCAGGAGTCAACGACGGGACCGGCTCTGAAGATGAACTTCGATTTGCGCAAAGACGTGCGCGGGAAATTTATGGCTAAAAACGAGACGTTGCTGTCGCTTGCGAACATAAAAGCGGTTAATGAAAAGGGGCAGAGCTCGGTGGATATTGATCGCGTTGATCAACACGTGGTGAATACGGAACGGTTGAATTTTGCGCTGCCGCACAGGTAATCATCCAGACTATTTTGCGACAATTCCTGGAACGAAATCGCGATCTATTCAGATTACAACTACTGTAATTTGTGGTGGGGTGACCTAGGATTACTTCATATTTACGGCAAAACATGCTGGCGAAAACAGGTTTAAAAGCTATAATTCGTCAACCATTTTAAGGTGGAAGAAATAATGATTAATTTGAAAGCAGTCATACCGGTAGCGGGTCTGGGCATGCATATGTTGCCAGCCACGAAGGCAATTCCTAAAGAGATGCTGCCGATCGTTGACAAGCCGATGATTCAGTACATCGTCGACGAGATTGTTGCTGCAGGGATCAAAGAAATCGTTCTGGTGACGCACTCTTCGAAGAATGCGGTAGAGAACCACTTCGACACCTCTTATGAACTCGAAGCGTTGCTTGAGCAGCGCGTTAAGCGTCAGCTTCTGGCGGAAGTTCAGTCTATCTGCCCTCCTGGCGTGACCATCATGAACGTGCGTCAGGCGCAGCCGCTGGGTTTGGGCCACTCGATCCTGTGCGCGCGTCCGGTCGTAGGCGATAACCCGTTTATCGTGGTATTGCCCGATATCATCATTGATACCGCCTCTGCCGATCCGCTGCGTTACAACCTGGCGGCAATGGTTGCACGCTTCAACGAAACGGGTCGCAGCCAGGTGCTGGCGAAACGTATGAAGGGTGATCTCTCTGAGTACTCTGTTATTCAGACTAAAGAGCCGCTGGAGTCGGAAGGGCAGGTGAGCCGTATCGTTGAGTTTATCGAAAAACCCGATCAGCCGCAGACCCTGGACTCCGACCTGATGGCAGTTGGTCGTTATGTGCTGAATGCGGATATCTGGGCTGAGCTGGAAAAAACCGAGCCGGGTGCCTGGGACCGTATCCAGCTGACCGATGCGATTGCTGAGCTGGCGAAGAAGCAGTCGGTTGATGCCATGCTGATGACCGGTGACAGCTATGACTGCGGTAAGAAAATGGGGTATATGCAGGCGTTTGTGAACTATGGCCTGCGTAACCTGAAGGAAGGGGCGAAGTTCAGAAGCCGGATTGAGAAGTTGCTGGCTAACGACTGATAGTCCTTCCGCAGTCTGAAAGACTTTATGCGCGGCAGCCATCATTTTGTTATGTTGTTACATAAACAAAATGATGGCTGCCGCTTTTTGTTATTAATTCCTGTGATAACAGAGAGTTACCTGCTTCAAATCTGGACTGATTTGTAACGATTTGTGCTTGTTTCCGAGTCCATTTAGGACGACAATTAACGCCAGTTTTTTGTCTGAAATCAGACAGTCAATTTTATATTCAATACTCGCTCAGTGCACTGGTAGCTGTTAAGCCAGGGGCGGTAGCGTGCAAAAATTTCTAATCCTGAATTAATACCAGGATTAAGAACGCCAATATCTCGACATATCTACAAAACGGAATAGATAACGTGAAAATTCTTGTGACGGGTGGGGCCGGCTTTATCGGCTCAGCGGTTGTACGACATATTATTACCAATACCCAGGATGAAGTCGTCAATGTGGATAAACTGACGTATGCCGGTAACCTGGAATCCCTTAACGATGTCAGCGCCAGCGAACGTTATGTGTTTGAGCATGCGGATATTTGTGATAAAGCGGCTATGGACCGTATTTTTGTTGAGCATAAACCGGATGCGGTGATGCACCTCGCGGCAGAAAGCCACGTTGACCGTTCCATTACCGGCCCGGCGGCATTTATTGAAACCAACATTGTTGGGACCTATGTGCTTCTGGAAGCTGCCCGTGCTTACTGGTCAACGCTCGATGACGCAGCGAAAAAAGCGTTTCGCTTCCATCATATCTCCACCGATGAAGTTTACGGCGATCTTCCGCATCCGGATGAACATCCGGCATCCTCAGAGCTTCCGCTGTTTACCGAAACCACAGCCTACGCGCCAAGCAGTCCGTACTCTGCCTCCAAAGCATCCAGCGACCATCTTGTTCGTGCGTGGCTGCGCACTTACGGCTTCCCGACCATCGTGACTAACTGTTCGAATAACTACGGACCGTATCATTTCCCTGAGAAGCTGATCCCGCTTGTGATCTTGAACGCCCTGGACGGTAAAGCGTTGCCGATTTACGGCAAAGGCGACCAGATCCGCGACTGGCTCTATGTAGAAGACCATGCGCGTGCGCTTTACACCGTTGTGACTCAGGGCAAACCGGGTGAGACTTACAACATCGGTGGTCATAACGAAAAGCAAAACCTGGACGTTGTGCACACTATTTGCGATCTACTGGATGAGATCGTCCCGAAAGAAGGCTCTTACCGCGACCAAATTACCTATGTTGCCGATCGACCAGGCCATGACCGCCGCTATGCGATTGATGCGCATAAAATTGGCGTTGAGCTGGGCTGGAAGCCTGAAGAGACGTTCGAAAGTGGGATCCGTAAGACCGTAGAATGGTATCTGAGCAACCAGGACTGGGTTAACAACGTAAAAAGTGGTGCTTATAAAACCTGGATCGAACAGAACTATGGGGAACGTCAATAATGAACATTCTTCTGTTCGGCAAAACAGGTCAGGTGGGTTGGGAGCTTCAGCGCGCGCTGGCGCCACTTGGCAATTTGATTGCGCTTGATGTGCATTCTAAAGATTACTGTGGCGATTTCAGCAACCCGGAAGGGATTGCTGAGACGGTTCGTAATATCAAACCGGATGTGATCGTCAACGCAGCTGCACATACCGCAGTGGATAAAGCAGAATCAGAGCCAGAGTTTGCACAGCTATTGAATGCGACAAGCGTTGAGGCTATCGCCAAAGAAGCTGCAAAGATTGGCGCCTGGGTTGTTCACTACTCCACGGATTACGTCTTCCCCGGTGATGGCGAAACCCCCTGGAGTGAGACGGATGCGACGGCACCGCTGAATGTTTATGGTCAGACGAAACTGGATGGCGAGAAAGTATTGCAGGATAACTGCCCTAATCACCTGATTTTCCGTACCAGCTGGGTATATGCAGGTAAAGGCAACAATTTTGCTAAGACCATGCTGCGTCTGGCGAAAGAACGCAAGGAACTTTCCGTCATTAATGATCAGGTGGGTGCCCCAACCGGCGCTGAGCTGTTAGCCGACTGTACCGCACACGCCATTCGTGTAGCGATGATGAAACCCGAAGTTGCCGGGCTTTACCATCTGGTCGCTTCTGAGACGACAACCTGGTACGACTATGCGGCGTTGGTGTTTGAAGAAGCCCAAAAGGCAGGCGTTGAGTTGGCGATTGAAAAGCTGAATGCTGTACCAACTACGGCATATCCGACGCCTGCGCGTCGCCCGCATAACTCACGCTTAAATACCATGAAGTTCCAGCAGAACTTCAACCTGGTCTTGCCAGCATGGCAGGTTGGTGTGAAACGTATGCTTGCTGAGCTTTTCACGACGCAATCCATTTAATCAATTGAAAAATGCCCGTTTACGGGCATTTCGTGTTTATAGAGAAATTATAATGGCTACACGTAAAGGTATTATCCTTGCCGGCGGATCCGGCACTCGTCTCTACCCTGTGACCATGGCTGTAAGCAAGCAACTGCTGCCAATTTACGACAAACCCATGATTTACTACCCGCTGTCTACGCTGATGCTGGCAGGGATTAAAGATATTCTGATCATCAGTACGCCGCAGGATACCCCGCGCTTTGAGCAGCTTCTGGGTGACGGTAGCCAGTGGGGGCTAAACCTTCAGTATAAGGTCCAGCCAAGCCCGGATGGACTGGCACAGGCCTTTATCATTGGCGAAGAGTTTATTGGTGACGATAGCTGTGCGCTGGTGCTGGGCGATAACATTTTCTATGGTCATGACTTGCCAAAACAGCTGGAAGCAGCAGTAAACAAAGGTGACGGTGCAACCGTATTCGCTTACCACGTCAACGATCCTGAACGTTATGGCGTGGTAGAGTTCGATAAAGATGGCACGGCAATCAGCCTGGAAGAGAAACCGCTGGAGCCGAAGAGCAACTATGCCGTTACGGGACTCTATTTCTACGATAACGATGTAGTGGAAATGGCAAAGAACCTGAAGCCTTCTGCGCGCGGTGAGCTGGAAATTACTGACATCAACCGTATTTATCTGGAGCAGGGTCGTCTGTCTGTTGCAATGATGGGCCGTGGGTATGCGTGGCTGGATACCGGTACACACCAGAGCCTGATCGAGGCAAGCAACTTTATTGCGACGATTGAAGAGCGTCAGGGATTGAAAGTGTCCTGCCCGGAAGAGATTGCGTATCGCAAAGGGTTTATTGATGCAGAGCAGGTGAAGAAGCTGGCTGAACCATTGAAGAAAAATGCCTATGGCCAGTACCTGCTGAAGATGATTAAAGGTTATTAAGACATGAACGTAATTAAAACTGATATTCCTGATGTGCTGATTTTTGAACCAAAAGTATTTGGTGACGATCGTGGTTTTTTCTTTGAAAGTTTCAGCCAGAAAGTGTTTGAAGAGGCGGTAGGGCGTAAAGTTGAGTTTGTGCAGGACAATCATTCAAAATCCTGTAAAGGCGTTCTGCGTGGTCTACATTATCAACTTGAACCCTATGCACAGGGCAAACTCGTGCGTTGTGTCGCTGGGGAAGTATTTGATGTAGCGGTTGATATTCGAAAATCTTCGCCAACGTTTGGGAAATGGGTTGGTGTGAATCTTTCTGCTGAAAATAAACGGCAGCTTTGGATCCCTGAAGGGTTTGCCCATGGATTTCTGGTACTAAGTGATATTGCAGAATTTGTATATAAAACTACAAATTACTATCATCCAGAAAGTGACCGTGGATTGCTGTGGAATGATGAATCGTTTTCGATAAAATGGCCTATTGAAGGAAGCCCAATCTTATCTGATAAAGATAAGAAAGCAAAAAAGATGACTGATCTTTAATTAAGAGAAATCTTGTGAGTTTAATAAAAAACACATTTTGGAATCTTAGCGGTTATATTATACCTTCTTTGATAGCTATTCCATCGCTAGGATATTTAGCAAGACATTTAGGCCCTGAGAAATTTGGGCTTTTTACATTGGCTACGGCACTTGTAGGTTATGCTAGTATTTTCGATGCAGGACTTACCAGAGCCGTTATTAGGGAAATATCATTTTATAGAGATAACTCACAAGAAGTAAAGAAAATAGTATCTAATTCGACAGTAATTCTTACAATGCTTGGCTTCCTCGGAGGGGGATGTATTTATTTTGGAGCAGGAAATATAGTTGGTTTCCTAAATGTCAAAGAAGCGTTACGCGTTGAAACAAAAACCGCTATAGAAATACTTGGCATAACGCTCCCACTTTTTTTGCTTAATCAAGCTTGGTTGGGAATATTAGAAGGCTATGAGAAATTCAAGAAAATTAATTTTATCAAAACTTTCAATAGCTCGTTTATAGTAGGGCTGCCAGCTTTTTTTGTTTTCTTCAATAATTCATTGGTCTATGCAGTGATTGGTTTGCTCACTGCTCGTTTATTATCAATAATAATTACATTTGTAGCATGTAAGCATCATATATTAAAGTCAGGTCTGAGACTGGACTATGGAACAGCTACTAGGTTATTAAAATATGGTGGGTGGATTACTGTAAGTAATATCATTAGCCCTTTAATGGCATATTTAGATAGGTTTTTCATATCAAATATACTTGGTGCAGCACATGTTGCCTTCTATACAGCACCGTCTGAAGGAGTGCAACGATTATCCATATTCCCAGGAGCCCTATCTAGAGCGGTTTTCCCCAAATTAAGCAGTTTAAGTGCAAAAAACGAAAAAAATAAGCAAAAAAAATTAGCGTACTTATTAATGGCTGGAGCTATTTTTCCACTTTGTTTAATAGGATTTGTCTTTTCAGAAGAAATTATGGTCACATGGATGGGCACGGAATTCTCTGGTGTGCCATCGTTAATTTTAAAAATTCTTATTATTGGTTATTTTTTTAATTGCATAGCACAAATACCTTTTGCTGATATACAGGCCTCGGGTAAATCTAAAACTACGGCAATGTTACATC